>JAYVTO010000025.1:0-9654 GCA_043788745.1 Acidobacteriaceae bacterium | reverse complement strand
CGCTGTTGGTTGCTGGTGGTCATGACGCGCCACGCGTCCGCTCACTCTCCATGAACCATCCTGTGCGTTGGTGAATCTTGGTAGCAACAGGGCTGGGTGCCGGCTGGTGAATCCGCTCCCGACGCGGCCCTTCGGGCCGCTTTGGTCGCGGCTCGGATTTGTGCATTTCGCTTGGAAAATAGCCTCAGCATCCCCGCCCTTCAGGGCGGGGTTCAATCTGGCGCTGTCGGTATGGGAGAGATCCGTTCACTCTCCGGCGGCGACCCTGCAGGGCTGGCAGCCGGCTGGTGAATCCGCTCCCGACGCGGCCCTTCGGGCCGCTTTGGTCGCGGCTCGGATTTGGTGCATTTCGCTTGGAAAATAGCGTGAGCAACCCCGGGCTTCAGCCCGGGGTTGTTTTGCCAGACGGCGCAAGGGCTTCCCGCAGGCAGAGCGATCTCCCGATACATCGGAACCTCTAGTAAAGCCGAACGCCCAGCCGGCCGGGCTCGCGCGTCATGTGTACGGTATCGACGAAGCGCACTTTCTTGGTCGCGCAGGTCATCACCAGCGAATGGGTGCGGCAGCCGTCGCCAAAGAAGCGAACACCGTTCAGCAGCGCGCCTTCCGTGACGCCGCATGCGGCGAAGATAATTTGATTGCCTGGCGCAAGATCCTGCGCCGTGTAGATCCGCTTGGGATCCTTGATCCCCATGCGCTCGACCCGCTCTTCGAGTTCCGGCGTGTCGACCACGAGACGAGCCACCATCTCGCCATGCAGGCAACGCATTGCGGCCGCTGTAATCACGCCTTCCGGCGCGCCGCCGATTCCCATTACCGCGTCGACGCCCGCGCCGCGAACCGCAGCCGCGATACCGGCGGAAAGATCGCCGTCGCCGATCAGGCGAATCCGCGCCCCCGTGGCTCGGATCTGCGCAATGAGGTCCGCGTGGCGGGGCCGGTCCAGGACCATGATCACCAGATCCTTCACGTTCCGGTCCAGGCAATGCGCCATCGCCCTCAAGTTCCACTTCACTGGCGCGTCGATGTCGAGCGCATTGCGGCAAGCAGGACCGGCGACGATCTTTTCCATGTAGCAATCGGGCGCGTGCAGCAATCCGCCGTGTTCGGAAACCGCAAGTACCGCAATCGAGTTCGCCGCGCCCGTTGCGCAAAGGTTTGTGCCCTCCAGCGGATCGACAGCGATATCGACGTGAGGATACTCAACATTCGGCGGCGCAGGCTCGCCCACGACCTCGCCGATGTATAGCATCGGAGCCTCGTCGCGTTCGCCCTCGCCGATCACGATGTTGCCGCGAATTTTGATTCCGTCGAACGTATGTCGCATCGCCTGTACGGCGGCATTGTCCGATCCATCGCGATCGCCCATGCCCATCGTGCGGGCAGCGGCAATCGCCGCTTCTTCGACGACTCGAACGAAGTCTCCTTCGAGATCGCGTTCGATCTTCGCGACAGAGGGATGCTCGGTATGCGGCGCAGTCATAGTTGTCTCCCCCGCTATGATACAGGAATGAATGCATCCGGCAGTGCAAAGCGCGTAGCGATCTTCGTGTTCGACGAGGTCGAAGTTCTGGACTTCGCCGGCCCCTTCGAGGTCTTCGCCGTCACCGGCCAGCGCCCCGGGCCAGCGCCCTTTGATGTCGTGACCGTCGCCGCCAAAACGGGAACAATCCGCGCTCGCAATGGCCTCGTGGTGACGCCGTCGCACACCTTTGAGACGCTGCCGCCGTCCGGCATCGTCGTAATCCCGGGCGGCTACGGAACGCGTCCGCTCGTCAACGACGACGCCGTCATTCAGTGGATCCAGCGAATGGCCTCGAGCGCGGAACTGATGCTCTCGGTCTGCACCGGCTCCCTGTTGCTCGCCAAGGCCGGACTTCTTAAAGATAAGCAAGCAACGACGCACTGGGCAGCGCTCGACCTGCTGCGGGCCCTGGACCCCTCAATGAATGTCCGCGAGAACACCCGATTCGTGGACAACGGAGCCGTCATCACATCGGCCGGAATCTCCGCCGGAATCGACATGGCACTGCACGTCGTGTCGAGAATCCACGGCGTGGAGTGCGCTCGCGAGACGGCACGATACATGGAGTATCGCTGGGTGGAGTAAGCCGGAATTGCGACTTAGCCCGTCTGGTTCCACCGCGAGATCACCCGAGTCTCCCGCTCGTACGACAACACGCTCACCGACGCCGTGCTCAGCGCGAACAAGCTGGCCGCATGCGGCTCCAGCCCGATCCAGCACGCCGCCAGAATCCGTAGAATGTGCCCGTGCGCAAACAATGCAACGGCACCGCCCGAAGCCGCGTTGACGGCTTTCTCGATTCCGTCGTTCGCTCTCCGCGCGACCTGCTCAATCGACTCGCCGTTCGGAACCCCATCGTTCCATAGGTGCCAACCGGGCCGGTCCTTCCGAATTTCGGGTGTTGTCCGGCCCTCATAGTCGCCGTAATCCCATTCGCAAAGCCCAGGCTCCACGATCACGTTATTGAATCCCGCCAGCCGAGCTGTTTCGGACGCTCTCTGCATCGGACTGCTAAACACCGCGGCAAACTGCTTGCCGCCAATCAGGCGCCCCAGCCCCCGCGCCTTCTCAATCCCTACTTCGGTCAGCGCAAGGTCGGTGCGACCCGTGTGTTGGCCGGATTTGCTCCACGCGGTTTCGCCGTGGCGGATCAGCCAGAGTTCCGTAGTCACGTTCTCTACTGTACAAGGCTCGCGGTGAAATTCCGCGCTGCTCGCCAATACCGTGCCGAAACCCCTACTATTGCTACGATCAGTGTTTGACAGCTGAGCATCCCACTACCGAATCGTCTTCAGGCTGGGCTCCGCTGCGCCATTCGACCTTTCGCTATCGATTGCTCGCGGCCCTGGTCTCGAACCTCGGCGGCTGGATGCGGGATACGGCTGCCACGTGGCTGATGACGACGCTCACCACGTCGCCGCTCCTCATCGCGCTCACACAAACCGCGACGAGTCTTCCTGTCTTGCTTCTGGGCATCCCCGCCGGTGCCAACGCCGACATGTTCGACCGCCGAAAAGTTCTGATCTTCTGGCAATCCTGGACCCTCGCCTCCGTGGCGATCCTCAGCGGCCTGACCATTGCGGGAATCGTCAAACCCTGGACGCTGCTGGCGCTGATCCTGCTCGTCAACGTCGGAGCGGCAATGAGCAATCCGGCCTGGCAGGCCATCGTTCCGGAACTCGTTCCGCGCCACGAGATCCCTGACGCAATCGCACTGAATTCCGCCGGCTATAATCTCGCGCGCGCCGTAGGCCCCGCGCTCGGTGGACTGGCCATCGCCGGTTTTGCCACCGCGATGACAGGTGCTGGAATTGTCTTCTTTCTCAACGCGCTCTCGTTCATAGGTGTTCTGTCGGTGCTCTACTTCTGGAAACGCGCTCCGCTGTACCAAAGCGCCCTACCCACGGAGCGCCTATTCGAATCGATGCAGTCGGCCCTCCGCTACGCGCGGCATTCTCCGCCAATGGTCGCGATCCTCGTCCGGTCATTTCTGTTTTCGATCTTCGTCAGCGCCATGTGGGCGCTGCTCGCAGTCGTCGCGCAGCAGGATCTGAAGCAAGGCGCAGTCGGCTACGGCGTGTTGAACGCCTGTCTCGGCATCGGCGCAGTCGGCGGAGCGATGGCGCTCGCTCGCTTGCGTCGGCGCTTCCAGGCTGATTCCATTGTCATCGTCGCCAATGCCGTACTCGCCGGAACGCTGCTCGTCATGGCTTTCTCGCGCAGTATTCCGCTGGTATTCCTCGCCCTTCTCGCCGGAGGCTTCGCGTGGACCAACACCACGTCCACGATGAACGTCGCGGTCCAACTCCAAGTCCCGGCCTGGGTGCAAGCCCGCGCCCTCGGTACCTACCAAATGGTATTCATGGGCGGAATGGCGCTCGGCAGCGCCGCCTGGGGCTACGTCGCCGAACATACCTCAGCTTCCACCGCGTTGCTCGGCGCTGCCATCGGACTGCTGCTGACCCTCCCGATCGCAAACAAGATGCCGCTGCTGCGAGGCGAACATCCAGACCTCAGCCAAGCGATGACCCCGAGGCCCGAACTTCGCTTCGCGCGCCAACCCGATCACGAAGAGGGTCCGGTGCTGGTGACCATCGACTATCGCGTCTTTGCCGAAGACTACAACGAATTCTCCCGCCGCATCCACCAAATGCGCGACGTCCGCCTCCGCGACGGCGCCGCCCGCTGGGGCGTCTATCAGGACGCCGCCGACCCGGAGCGCATCGTCGAAACCTTCGTTGTCGATTCCTGGCTTGAGCATCTCCGTCTCCGCGAACGAATGACCGCAAGCGATCGAGTCGTCCGCGACAGCGTTTGGGCACTGCATCGCGGAGAAGCTCCGCCCCGAATTACCCACATGATCTACGCCCGGGAGCGTGGGGATTAGAACTAGCGTGATTCCATCGAAGCCCATATGAGGCCGATTGTCGCGGCGTAAGGCGCGATGGGGAATTCGAGATTCCAAAATCGGAGGCTTGGATGACGTTCGAAGCCTTGCGGCGGCGCAGCGAGGGCTTGAGATGGAATACTGACCCAATCCGGTATTATCTAGAAAGGAGTATCCACCATGCAGTTGACAGTTCCGCCCGATCTTGAAGTGCTGGTGGAAAAGCGCCTGGCCAGTGGGGCCTTCGCCAATGTCGAGGATGTGCTCCGCCGCGCCCTGGAGAGTCTGGATGCTGAAGAGAGTTGGAGCGACGAGGAACGACTCGCGCTCGATGAGAAAATCGACCGGGCTTTGGTGCAAGTATCCGCAGGCCGGCTCTACGGACCGGAAGAGGCACGGCGGAAGTTAGGCGCGCTGCGCGAGGCGCACCTGGCGAATCGACGCTGATGCATGAGCGGCGCGGGATTATGTTTACTTTGCGGGAAGCAGGCCGGCGTTTTCCAGGAGTTTGCGGCCGGCTGGACTCCGTAAGTAATCGAGTAGGGCTTGCGCTGTCTTCGACTGTGCCGAACCCGACAACACCGCTGCCGACTGCGTAATGGGCTGGTGCGACCGCCGCGGTAGCAGAATCCCGCCCTTGTCTTTGATCAATGTCCAGGCACCCACAAACGCATCCGCATTCCCCGACTCCGCATACTGCAAAGCCTGCCGGACATTCTCTCCGTAGACGATCTGCGGCTCAACCAACTTCCACAAACCCGCCGACTCCAAAGCCTGCTTCGCCGCTACCCCGTACGGCGCGTGCGCTGGATTCGCGATCGCAATATGCCGGAGCCCCTTCAGGTCGGCCAGCGTCTTTACCCGGCCCGAAGCCGAATAGAAACCCAACTGACCGTAGGCGTACACAACTGCTTCCTTCGCCTTGCCAGCCTTGACCAAATCTTCGGCGTACTCCGCGTTAGCCGACAAGAAGAGATCGTACGGAGCCCCATTCGCAATTTGCTTCGAGAGACTGCCGCTTGAGCCAAACGTAAACGTAAGTTTTTCATTCGGAAAGGCTTTCTGTAGCGGCTGCTGTAGTGGAGCCAGATCTGCCGCCGCCGCAATCAGAACCTCCGCCTGCAATCTTGACAATCCAAGACTCACATTGCATACTAAGAGCAGGCTTAGTAGAGCGGAGCGCCGCCTCAAGCCGCGAGCACCGCCCGGTACGACCCGGAGCGACGGAATTAGCAAGCCACAAAGGAACTTCAACATGAGCAAGATTATTGGGATCGACCTTGGCACTACCAACTCAGTGGTCGCCGTCATGGAGGGTGGCCAGCCGGTTGTCATCCCCAACCAGGAAGGCGGCCGCACGACGCCTTCGGTCGTCGGATTCGCCAAGAACGGCGAACGGCTGGTTGGTCAGGTGGCCAAGCGCCAATCCGTCACCAACCCCGAGAATACCATTTACTCGGTGAAGCGCTTTATGGGGCGCCGGCACGACGAAGTCAGCGAAGAAGTGAAGCTGGTGCCGTACCAGATCGTCCGGGGCGACAACGGCGACGCCCGTGTCGACATCGGCGGCAAGAAGCAATCGCCTCCTGAGATTTCGGCGATGATTCTCGGCAAGCTAAAGGAAGCCGCCGAAGCCTACCTCGGCGAGAAGGTCACGAAAGCGGTGATCACCGTTCCGGCCTATTTCAACGACGCGCAGCGCCAGGCGACCAAAGATGCGGGCCAGATCGCGGGCCTCGAAGTGATGCGCATCATCAACGAGCCGACAGCGGCCGCGCTCGCCTACGGCCTGGACAAGAAGAAAGACGAAACCATTGCTGTCTACGATTTCGGCGGCGGCACGTTCGACGTGTCCATTCTCGAAGTCGGCGACGGCGTGGTCGAAGTGAAATCGACCAACGGGGACACGCACCTCGGCGGCGACAACATCGACCAACGCATCATTGATTGGCTGATCCAGGAATTCAAGAAGGACCAGGGTATCGACGTCTCGAAGGACCAGATGGCGCTGCAACGCCTGAAGGAAGCGGCCGAGAAAGCGAAAATCGAACTTTCGACCCTGCTTGAGACTGAAATCAACCTGCCGTTCCTGACGGCGGATGCGAGCGGCCCAAAGCACCTGGCCGTCAAACTGGGGCGCGCACGCTTTGAACAAATGGTTGCCGATATCATCGAGCGCACGGTCGAGCCCTGCAAGAAAGCGATTCAGGACGCCGGCATCACGCCGTCGCAGATCGACGAAGTGGTGCTCGTCGGCGGTTCGACACGCATCCCGAAAGTGCAGGAACTGGTACGCAACCTGTTCGGCAAAGATCCGAACCGCAGTGTGAACCCCGACGAAGTGGTCGCGGTCGGCGCGGCGGTACAGGGCGGCGTGCTCGGCGGCGAAGTGAAGGACGTCCTGCTGCTTGACGTCACTCCGCTGTCGCTCGGCATCGAGACCCTCGGCGGCGTCTTCACGAAGCTCATCGAACGAAACACGACGATCCCCACGAAGAAGAGCGAAGTCTTCTCGACAGCCGCCGATTCGCAGACCTCGGTCGAGATCAAGGTATACCAAGGCGAGCGCGCCATGGCGAAGGACAACCGCATGTTGGGCGTGTTCCAACTCGTCGGAATTCCGCCCGCCCCGCGTGGCATTCCGCAGGTTGAGGTCACCTTCGACATCGATGCGAACGGCATTCTGAACGTGCTGGCAAAGGACAAGGCCACCAACAACGAACAGAAAATCACCATCACCTCCTCTTCCGGCCTCAGCAAGGATGAAGTCGAGAAAATGGCGAAGGACGCCGAATCGAATCAAGGCGACGACCGCAAGCGCAAAGACGAGATAGAGGCCCGCAACCGCGCCGACGCTATGATCTACAACATCGAGAAGATGTTGAAAGAGCATCGTGAGAAGATCTCCGACGCCGACGCGAAGTCGGTCGAAGAGGCGCTCGAAGAAACGAAGAAAGTGATTGTCGACGGCACCGTGGAGCAGATTACCAGCGCTACCGACAAGCTCACGCAGGCCAGCCACAAGCTCGCCGAAGCGATGTACAAGGCATCCTCGACGCCCGGCGCCGACGGAGCCACTCCTCCCCCGCAGGGAGATGCGCCGAAAGCCGGCGGTGCGAAAAAGGACGACGTGGTCGACGCCGAGTTCGTCGACGTCGACGACAAGAAGAAGTAAGCAGTACGCTGTACGAAGAGACGCGAGCGGAGGCCGGGGACAGCGCCCGGCCTCCGCTCCTATGTGGTGGTCGCGAAGGCGGCCTGCTGGGACGTTGGGATTATGGCGCAAGACTACTACGAGCTCCTTGGCGTGGACCGCAAGGCCGAACCGGACGAGATCCGCAAGACCTACCGCCGCCTCGCGCGCAAATACCACCCGGACTTGAACCCCGGCGACAAAGCTGCCGAGGAGCGCTTCAAGAAGGTACAGGAAGCCTACGACGTCTTAAGCGACCCCAAGAAGAAGGAGATGTACGATCAGGACGGCTTCTATTCGGAAAACGGAATGCCTGCCGGTGGCGATCCGCGCCAAAGCGGCGGCCCGGGTTTCGGCGGCTTCGATTTCTCTGACTTCTTTGGCAGCGGCGCCGGAGCAGCCGGCGGACGCCGGCCCCCTCCGCAAAACGAATCCGGCAATTTCTCCGACATCTTTAGCCACATGTTCGGCCGCGGCGGTCGCTCCCCCTCAGCCGCCAGCGCCCCCGAAAAAGGCGCAGACCTCGAGTACGGCCTCAGCATCGATTTCTGGCAGGCTATCCGCGGCACACAAGTAAAGCTAAACGTCGCGCGCCAGGAAGTCTGCGACGGCTGCGCCGGCAGCGGAGCCGCCGGGGGCAACTCCGCCATCTGCCCCGAATGCAATGGCTCGGGCAATGTCACCCAAATGGCCGGGGCGATGAAGTTCTCGCTCACGTGCCCAAAGTGCGACGGAGCTGGCCGGCTCAAGAATCGCTGCGGCGTCTGCCACGGCGACGGCCGTGTGACACATCCTGAAAGCGTCGAGGTACGCATCCCTCCCGGCGCCCAGCAAGGCTCGCGCCTCCGCGTCGCCGCGAAAGGCAACGCCGGCCGCGGCGGAGCACCTGCCGGAGATCTCTACATCACCATTCGCGTCGAAGACCACGAATTCTTCCATCGCGACGGCGACGACATCCTGATCCGGATCCCTGTGCGTATCGACGAAGCGGGACTCGGTGCCAAGATCGAAGTTCCCACCATCGACGGACGCGCCCTGCTAAAGATTCCGCAAGGCACGCAAAACGGCCAAAAATTTCGTCTCCGCGAAAAGGGCGTGATGAACGCCCGCAAGAATACGCGCGGCGACCAAATCGTCGAAGTCGCGATCGAGACGCCCAAAGTCAACGACGAACGCACGCGCGAAATCCTGCGCGAACTCGCACAATTGCATCCTGAGGATCCGCGCGAAGCGATCTGGAGCAAGGTAGGCGTCTAATGGCACGAGGCAAGAAAGCGGCGTACATGATTTCGGCGGTCGCTGAACAGTATCAACTGCATCCGCAAACTCTGCGCCTCTACGAGCGCGAAGGCCTGCTGCTCCCCTCGCGCAGCGACGGCAATACACGTCTCTACACCGACGCCGATCTGGAACGCCTGGAAGTGATCTTGAAACTCACGCGCGACCTCGGAGTCAATCTCGCCGGCGTCGAGATCATCCTCAACATGCGCGAAAAGATGGAAGCCATGCAGCGGCACATTGAGCAATTCGTCAGCGGACTCAACGACGAGATATCCTACCGCAGCCGCCCCGCGGAATCGGCGACGCAGCGGACCTCGCTAATCCCCGTCATTCAAGCTGGATCGCTGGTGCGCATGGAGCGTCCCCAACAAGACACTCCGCCCAAGCGCAAGCGAGCCAAACCCCAGTAGGTCCGACCACCAGGTCCGACCGAACCCACCACCCCAGCAAGGAACCGCGAAGGAAGTGAGTGGATCACGATAACCCCGACCGAAGCCCGGAACAAATCGGATAGCGCGATCCGAGGCGCGACCGTAAGGTCGCGCGTACTAATCCCGAGGCGCGGCCGTCAGGCCGCGCGTACTAATCCCGAGGCGCGGCCGTCAGGCCGCGCGTTCACGGGCGAAGCTATCATCGATCGGTAGAGCACGGGCCCGAAGGCCCGTGCTCCCGAGTGTCGCTGGTACCAACGAAGCGGGATGGATTTGTTATCGCAGGATCCCCGGTAGCTGCGCGGGTTCTTTTTCACGGACCCCTCACCGCGGCCCA
>JAYVTO010000024.1:0-17071 GCA_043788745.1 Acidobacteriaceae bacterium | reverse complement strand
CGCGTGATTCGGATCGAAACGAATCCCCGGCGTAACCGGCGGGGCTATATCCCCGGGCTTCGTCCCGGGGATGTTTTTGCCGGTCCAAACAATAGTTCGATCTCCTCACGGCGGATCTGGACGCGAACGCGTACACTGTCTCAGATGACCAGAGATCTGCCGCGTGAGTTGGGCCTGCTCGATTCGCTTTCGATTGTGGTTGGCATCGTGATCGGCGGCGGCATCTTTCTGGTGCCGAATCTGATTGCGCGCGAGCTGACTTCGATTCCATCGATTCTCGGCGTATGGGTGTTCGCGGGCATCGTTTCGTTCTTCGGCGCTTTGGCGTGCGCGGAGTTGGGGACGATGTTTCCGTCAACGGGTGGGCAGTATGTGTTTCTTCGCGAGACGTTCGGGCCGCTCGCCGGATTCCTGTGCGGCTGGTCGAACTTCGCAGTGGCCCGGACTGCGCAAGTGTCGTGGCTGGCCGTGACCTTCGCGCTCTACATTTCTTATTTCACGCCGCTGTCGCCGTGGGCCGCGAAACTGCTCGGCCTGGGCCTGATCGCGCTCTTCACGTGGATCAACTATCGCGGCGTATCGATGAGCGCGGTAGTGCAGAAGGTTTTCACGTTCGCGAAGGTCGCAGGTTTGCTGGTGATCATCGGCAGCGCGTTCCTCAGCGCACCAGCGCCGGCAGCGGTGACGGCGCCTGCCGTCCCGCTCACGATGAGTCACTTCGGCATCGCGCTGATCGCTTCGCTGCTGGCCTACGACGGCTGGGTGCAGTTGAGCTTCGTCGCGGGCGAGATCAAGAATCCGAAGCGCAACATACTACTGGCTCTCGTGCTGGGCTCGCTGCTTGTGATGGCGGTGTACATGCTGGCGAACATTGCGTATCTGCGAGTGCTGTCGATTCCGGAGATCGCGGCGAGCGAGCATGTGGGGGCAACGGTCGCGGAGAAAACCCTCGGGCCGTGGGGCGGAACGCTGGTGTCCGTAATCATTCTGCTGTCGATCATCGGAACACTGAATGGCTGTTTCTTGACGAGCCCGCGCGTGTATTTCGCGCAAGCGCGGGATGGGCTGTTCTTCCGAAAGTTCGCGGAGGTGCATCCGCGGCATCAAACGCCGGGATTCGCGATTATTGCGCAAGGCGTATGGGCGGCGATTCTGCTGTTGAGCGGATCGTACGAAACGCTGGCGGATTACTCGATGTTCGCAATCTGGTTCTTCTACGGATTGATGATCGCCTGCGTGGTGGCGCTGCGGATTAAGCGGCCGGACGTCGAGCGGCCCTACAAGATGTGGGGCTATCCGGTGACGCCGGCGATCTTCCTCGCGATCACGGGATGGTTTCTGGTGAACATGCTGATGACCCGGCCCGGACCATCGTTTGCAGGGTTAGCGTTGATCGCCACTGGCGTTCCGGTGTACTTCTTCTGGGCGAAGAAGCGGGGCGTCGAGTAACTCGCGTATACTTCGGTTCGGCTGCTTATGAAATTCTCTCTCGTGTGGCTGACGCTGTTCACGCGCGTGATGGTGGGCCTGCTGTTTGGCATGGTCGGCTTCCACAAAGTATTCGTGCAAGGCCCGGAGGCGCACACCAGCCAGTTTTTCACGGGGCCATACGCCGGCAGTTGGATGCCGCACTGGTTGCTGTACGCGACGGGCGTGACGATTCCGTTTGTCGAGGTGATCGCTGGGTGGCTGCTGGTGATCGGCTTCCTTCGGCTGCCGGCGGCGCTTGCGTTGGGCGGTGTACTTTTACTCGTGACATACGGCCACGCGCGGAAGGAGCCGTTGTTCCACGTGAACTCGCACATCATTCCGCGGACGCTGTTGCTGATTCCGACGTGGGTTCTCTCGCTCGAATCGGATCCGTGGTCGCAGGACGCGGTGATCGCGAGGTGGAGATCGAAATGAAGCGGCGTCATTTTGTGGCGGCCGCGCTTGGCGGGCTCCCGTTGCGGGCGGCGTCGAAAGTTATCGTGACGCTGACTGCGCCAGGCGCCGTCAACGACCCGTACGGTCTCCGAATCGGCCCGGATGGATCGCTCTATGTATGCGAGATCGGAAATCATCGCATCAGCCGGTTGGACCTGAAGACGCGCGCCCTGTCGACGATCGTCAAGAATCAGCAGCAACCGTACGAACTGATTTTTGATCGCAGCGGCGGCATCTATTTCGTCGATATGGCCGCGCACATGGTGAAGCGATGGGATTCGAAGGCCGGTATGGCCGCTACGATCGCGGGTACCGGGACCGCCGGATACTCCGGCGATGGTCTGCGCGCAGTGGACGCGCAGTTGCGCCAACCCCATAGCATTGCGTTCGATGGCCTGGGCCGCCTGATGATCTGCGATATTGGCAACCATCGCGTCCGCCGAGTGGATCCGCGCAGCGGCGTGATCGAGACGTATTGCGGAACAGGCGAGCGGAAGCCGACGCCCGATGGTTCGCCGGTCGAGGGAACGGCAGTCAACGGACCACGGGCCATCGATTTTGATCGGGAGGGCAGGATGTTCCTCGCTCTGCGCGAAGGCAACGCGATCTACTGCGTGGAGAACGGCAAGTTCCGCCACGTTGCGGGCACGGGCGAAAAGGGCTACTCAGGAGATGGCGGCGACGCGCGCAAGGCGAAGCTAGCAGGCCCCAAAGGGATTTCGTGCGCGCGCGATGGCAGCATCTATCTCGCGGACACAGAGAACCACGCCATCCGGCGCGTGGACCGCAACGGCGTGATCGCGACCGTCGCGGGAACGGGCGAGAAGGGCGATGGTCCGGACGGCGATCCGCGACGATGCCGGATGAATCGTCCGCACGGAGTCTATGCTCACACGGACGGCGTGGTCTACATCGGGGACAGCGAAGCACACTGCGTACGCATGCTCGCGTAGCGCGCTTTCCGGCTACGCGAATGCTTCCTTAACGACCTCACCGGCAACGATCGTCGGGCGTTCCGCGCGTCCATTGTGCATATATGTGACGTTGACGTGATTGAGGCCGAGCGCGTGAAGGATCGTGGCGTGAATGTCGTGGACGTGCGTCTTGCGGTCGACGCCGCGGAGGCCGAGTTCGTCTGTGGTGCCGATAGCCTGGCCGCCTTTGATTCCTCCGCCGGCCATCCAGATCGTGAAGCCCCAAGGATTATGATCGCGGCCGTCGCCTTTTTCGTGGAAGGGCGTGCGGCCAAATTCCCCCCCCCAAACGACGAGCGTATCTTTCAACAGACCGCGAGCTTTTAGATCGGCGAGCAATCCGGCGATCGGCTTGTCGGAGGAGTGGCACATCTTCGAATGATTGCCCTCGATATCGTTGTGCGCGTCCCATCCGCTGCCGCTTCCGGAATAGAGCTCGACGAAACGCACGCCGCGTTCGACGAGGCGGCGCGCCAGCAGGCAGTTGGTTCCGAACTTCGCGGTGGATTCCTCATCCATTCCGTAGAGGCGGCGCGTGGCGTCGGATTCCTTCGTTAAGTCGACGGCTTCGGGTCCGGCGGCCTGCATGCGGTACGCAAGCTCGTAGGCATTGATCCGCGCTTCGAGATCGGTGTCTTCCGGCTTGTCCGCACCGAAGCGATCGTTTAAAGCGCGCAGAAAATCGAGACGGCTGCGCTGTTGCTTTCCGCCAATGGTTTCAGGCGGAGCAAGATTCAAGATCGGCGGACCCTGATTCCGAAGCAGCGTTCCCTGATACGTCGCGGGAAGAAAGCCGGAACTCCAGTTCTTTGGGCCGCCCAAAACCTCGCTTGCGTCCGTCAAGACAACGAAGCTTGGCAGATTGCGATTGGCGGATCCGAGACCGTAATTAATCCAGGCGCCCAGCGACGGCCGACCCGCGAGAATCGACCCGGTGTTCATCTCGCAAACGGATCCGACGTGATTAAGGCCATCGGCCCAGCACGCGCGGAACACCGCGAGGTCGTCGGCATGCGCCGCGATTTCGTTGTACCAATCCGAGATCCAGAGTCCGCCGTGCCCGTGCTGCTTCCACACGCGCTTCGACGGCATCAACGTGTTATCGCTCGTGCCCATCGCGGTTATTGGCCGACCAAACGACGGCGGCAGAGGTTGGCCGGCGAGGCGCGCCAACTCCGGCTTCGGGTCGAACAAATCGATATGGCTGGGCCCGCCTTCCATGAAGAGCCAGATGACCGACTTGGCGGTGGGCGCGAAGTGGGGCGGCTTCGGACTGAGGGGATCGGGCGCGGTCGCCGCATTCCCTTCCTCTTCATGCATGGCGGCCAGCGCAATCGCGCCGAGTCCGCTGCCTGCGTTTTGCAGAAAGTCGCGTCGCGAAAGCGGCAGGCGTTTGTGCGGATTCATGTCGATGCCTAATTGCGATACACAAACTCGTTCGAGTTCAGCAGCATGTGGCAGAAGTCCACGAGCGCGGCTCCGGCGGCTTTGTCGACCGTTTCGGAAGTGTTGGAGGGCAGCGCCAGTTTCTCTCCTGCCGCAATGCGTTCCGTGATGATCTGTTTCTGCTTCGCGAGGAAAGTCTGGCCAAGATCTTTTTCCGCGGCGGCTGCCCGGCGGCCGTACGCCAAGCGGTACGCGAGATCGATCTGCGCCGAGGTCTGCTCACCTCCTCCGCCAAGGACGCGGCCCGCGAACGCCTGCGCCCATTCGAGACTGACTCTGTCGTTCAACATCGCCATCGCCTGCGGCGCGCTGATTGTGATATTACGCCGCCCGCAGGATTCATGGGTGTCCGGCATGTCGAGGGACTCGAGCATGGGGTAGCGGGAGTTACGGCGAACAAAAATGTAGATGCTGCGGCGATTGCGGTCCGCCGCGTCGCCGATCTTCCAGCCGCCGCGCGGCGTGACCGCGCCCGCCGGAAGTTCGGGGAACATGCTGGGGCCGCCGACTGTTTTGTTCAACAATCCGGAGACCGCGAGCGCCGCATCGCGAATCACTTCGCCTTCGAGGCGCTGGCGCGGGAAACGCCAAAGGAGCTTGTTGTTGGGATCGATTGCCGCAAACGCGGGGTTCGATACCGACGCCTGTCGATAGGCATTCGACATCACGATCAGCTTCTGCATCTTCTTCACGTCCCAACCGCTGCGAACAAACTCCGTGGCGAGCCAGTCGAGCAGTTCGGGATGCGTAGGCCGCTGCCCCATCATTCCGAAATCGCTGGGCGTACCGGCGATGGCTTCGCCGAAGTGATGCAGCCAGATCCGATTCACCATCACGCGCGCCGACAGCGGATTCTCGGGGCTCGTCAACCAATTCGCGAGTGCGGTGCGGCGCCCGGTGGATTCCACGCCGGCCGGAGGAACGATCTTCGGCGGAGTCGGGTCGAGGATCGTCAGGAACCCCGGCTGCACTTCTTCCGCACGAGAGTCGTACACGCCGGACGCAAGGCGATAGGTCGCCGGCGCGGTCCGGTTGAGGTCGCGCATCCCTATACCGATGGGCAATTCGCCCGGGTCAAAACTGGAGAAAGTCTTTAACTCCGCGACCAGATCCTGATACTTCTTCTTGTCCGAGCCCTTCAGGCCGCGGGCCGCATGCGCGTCTTCAAACACCAGATACGGCTTGGCCTTGTGATACATCTGCCCTTCGTAGGGGCTTCGATCCGCGGCGGGCTTCAGGATTGCCGTTCGGATCTCTGCCGGATACTTGTCGAAGAACTCCGCGAGGAGTTCCGCCCGGCTCGGCGCAAGCAGCGTCGCGATGCGGTCGCGCACGGATTTCGTTTTCTCTGCCAATTCTGCTTTGCGGGCCTCATAGCGCTGCAGTTCCGCAGCGGTAAGCATTGGAATCTCGTCGTCCGCGGCGGTGTTCGCAAAGAACGCCTGCAGGCGGAAGTAGTCGGTGTGGAGAATCGGATCGAACTTGTGCGTGTGGCAGCGCGCGCAGCCATAGGTCATCGCCAGGAAGGTCGCGCCGACCGTGTCTGTAATGTCATCGAGCAGTTCCTGACGGCGCTGCATCAGATTTCTTGCGTTGCTCTCGTCCGGATAGTGGCGGAGGAAAGCCGTCGCGACGCGCGCGTCATGATCCTGCGGCCACAACTCGTCGCCGGCGATCTGCTCGCGCACAAAACGGTCGTACGGTTTGTTGGTATTAAACGCGTTGATTACGTAGTCGCGATAGCGCCATGCGTTGGGGCGGGTTTCGTCCGCCTTGAATCCTTCGCTCTCCGCATAACGGGCGAGGTCGAGCCAGTGCCGGGCCCAGCGTTCGCCGTAATGTTCCGAAGCAAGCAGGCGGTCGACCACCTTTTCGTGAGCATTCGGCGAGGAATCCGCGACGAAGGCATCCATCTCCTGGATCGTTGGTGAAAGGCCTGTTAGATCCAGGCTAAGGCGGCGAATCAACGTGAGCCGGTCAGCGGGCCGCGAAGGGGAAATGGACTTGGCTTCAAGTTTTGCGAGGATGAATTGATCGACCGGATTCGCGACCCACCTTGTGTTCCGCACCGCGGGTGGGGCCGCGTGCTTTACCGGCTGGAAGGCCCAAAAGCGTCGCTGGGCCGGCGTAAACGGATCCTTCGCCGAGTCGCCCGCGATGCCGATTCCAGCAATCGCGGCGAAGACGGCACCACAAACCAGCGACTTTGTTTTCCGATCCATTTGTATCCTGTTCATTTCCTCAAACTGGACCCTCGCTGCGTATTATGAGCCGGAAATGCTCCGAAAACAAGACCTACGTCGGTAGCGCGGCTAGCCGAGCCGTTCTTCGGCCAGCCAACGGGCCGCGCGCGCGATGTCGTCGGAAAACGCGCGATCTCCCGTCCACGGCGCGACGATTTCGGCCAGCTTGCCGCGGACAGCCTCGAGCGCCGGACTGGTCCTGAGCGGCCTGCGCAAATCGAGTCCGCGCGCCGCCGTGATGAGCTCGATCGCGAGCACCGTGCGCACCAGCCAAACGACTTGCTCGAACTTGAGGGCCGCCGTCATGCCCATGCTCACGAAGTCTTCTTTGTTTCCGCTCGTCGTGATGGATCCTGGAGATGCGGGCGTCGCGAGCACTCGGCACTCGGCGACCAGTGCAGCCGCCGTGACCTGCACCATCATGAAGCCCGATTCGAGCCCGGCGTGATTCGTGAGGAACGCGGGCAGCTCTTCACTGAGCGCGGGATTGACGAGGCGATCGACGCGGCGCTCGGAGATTCCGGCAAGCGCAGTGAGCGCGACTGCGAGAGAATCGAGCGCAAAGGCGAGGGGCTGGCCGTGGAAGTTTCCACCGGAAAGAATTTCGCCGCCGGCGGGCATCGAATCATCGACGAACACGAGCGGGTTGTCGGTGACGGAGTTGAGTTCGATCTCGAAGATGCGGCGCGCCTCGGCGATGGTGTCGCGAACAGCGCCATGGACTTGCGGCGCGCAACGAAGCGAATACGCGTCCTGGACGCGGCGGCAATCGGCATGAGAGCGGCGGATCTCGCTGCCTTCGAGTAACGCTTCGAGACGGCGCGCGCTGAGCACTTGGCCCGGATGAGGGCGGATCTCATGGATGCGGCGGTCGAAGGCGCGCGGCGTTCCGCGGAGCCCATCGAGCGTCATGGCGCAAATGACATCGGCGGAATCGGCGAGACGCTCGACTTGTTCAAGCTCGAGGCAACCGACGGCGAGCATCGCCTGGGTGCCGTTGACGAGAGAGATACCTTCCTTCGACGCGAGCGTCAGCGGGTGAATCCCGGCGCGTTTCAACGCCTCGGTGGCGGGCAGGAGTTCCGGATGACCATGACGAGGCTGGTAGTTGGCCATGCCTTCGCCGATGAGGACCAGCGCCATGTGCGCAAGCGGGGCAAGATCGCCGGACGCGCCGACGCTGCCGCGCGCGGGAACCACGGGCGTAACGCCGGCATTCAGCAGCGCGCATAACGTTTCGGCGACAACGGGCCGGATTCCGGAAAAGCCTTTGGCCAGCACGTTTGCGCGGATCAGCATCATCGCGCGAACCTGCTCGCGCGACAGCGGATCGCCAACGCCGACGCAGTGCGAGCGAATCACGTTGCGCTGCAACGTCTCCATCTCGTCCGGTGAAACGCGAACGTCGGCGAGGAGTCCGACGCCGGTATTGACGGCGTACACAGGGTCGTCGCCGGCCGCCAGCTTCTCGACAACGGCGCGCGAGCGGTCCATCGCCGCGACGGCGGAGGCAGTGATCGTCACGGTGGTTTCGCCGCGCGCGACCAAGCAAACCTGCTCAATGGTTAGAGAGTTACCGTCTACGTAGACCACGAGACGATGATGGCAGATTCGAAGTCGCGGGCGATAGCGTTGCCGCGCAGCGTCTCTTGTCATAACGTGGGAGAGTGACTGCCCAGGAGGTTTACGAATTGACGACGAAGGGTGGCGCCACCGACTTCGGGCGCGTGATCGCTGTTTGCGGGTCGACCGGTCCGTACTGTCTGATTGGCGGGCTTGCCGTCAACTGTTTCGTCGACCCAGTCTATACGCTCGACGCAGACCTTGTCGTGGTTTCGAGCGAGCTTCCGAATCTCGCGCTGACATTGGATGGCGAAGGGTTTCAGGTGGAACGGTTCGAGCATCCGGTGAAGGCGCAACTGCCGGGTAGCCAATTGCGCATACAATTCACGACGGATCTTCGTTACCAAGCATTCCTCACCCGCGCGAGCGATCGCGAAGTGCTTGGGCTGCAAGTGAAGGTCGCGTCACTAGAAGACAGTCTTGCAAGGCAAGCTCTGGGCTTACGCGGATCCTCAACGGCGGCTGAGCAAACGAAAGAAAGACGAGCTGGATCTGATTCGGTTGGCCGAAGCGTATCCGCACCTCAAGGCGGCGTACCCGCCCGATTTGCTTGATCTTCTCGCGCAAGGATGACACGGGCTCGGGACTGCGAAACAAGGTGTGCCATGCATCGGCCACCCGGCGCGAGGCGAGTCTGCACGATTCGCTACCATTCATAGTTTGGACCGCCTTCCCTATCTCGCCTCCGAAGCGTCGACTCCGTATGACGCGATTGCTCGTCTGCCGGTGTGCGTGCTGCTCGACAACGTGCGCAGCATGTACAACGTGGGTTCCTTCTTTCGCACAGGCGATGCGGCTGGCATCGAGATGCTTTATCTGACGGGCATCACGGCGGCGCCGCCGAAGAACGAAATTACGAAAACAGCGCTGGGTGCGGAGGAAACGGTACCGTGGAAGCACTCGGGGATACCCCTTGAGTTCCTCGACGACTTGCACACGCGCGGCTTCGAGTTGGCGGCGATTGAAACGAATCCGCGCGCCGTCGATTTGTTTGACTGGCAGCCGCGTTGGCCGACCTGTGTCCTGTTCGGCCACGAAGTGGACGGCGTACAAAAAGAACTGCTCGATCGCTGCGATACATTCGTACGGATTCCGATGCTGGGGCGAAAGCATTCGTTGAACGTCGCGACGGCCGGGGGCGTGGTGCTGTTCGAGATGCTGCGGAAGTACCGCCGTCTGACGGAGAATAGGAAGACCCCGTAAAGGACAATGACTCGCATGAATCGGTATCTGCTTCTGGCCGGCCTTGCTGCCGCTCCAGCCTTCGCCCAACAGACGATGTTCCCCGCTGTGCGCGGCACCAAGCACATGGTTGGCGCGGCGAACAATCAAGAGGTGGAGGCCGGCTTCCGCATTCTCTCGCAGGGCGGCAACGCTGTCGACGCGGGCGTCGCGGCAACGCTGACGGCGGCGGTGACGGAACAGAGCCGCGTGGGGCTTGGCGGCGAGATTCCGATTCTCATTCAGATGGCCGGCAAAGCGCCCATTTCTATTTCCGGAATCGGCACGGCGCCCAAGCTGGCGACGACGGAGTGGTACGGGAACCGCAAGGCGGAAGTCTGGGAGAACGGAAGTCGCAAGCCGCCGATTCCCGGTCAAGGCATCCACGCCGCGATCCTGCCCGGCCTCGTCGATGGCTTGCTGGTCGCGCTCTCGCAGTACGGCACGATGTCGTTCGCGCAGGTGGCGCAACCGGCGATTGAATACGCCACGGATTTCCCGATCGCGGAAGAGTTCGCCCGTATGCTCGCGTCGCAGGGCTTCGAGCAGACGCTCTCGCTGTGGCCCGCGTCGTACTCGTTCTTCTATCCGACGAAGCGTGCGCCAAAGCCCGGGGATGTCGTCCACATGCCCGATCTCGCGAAGACGCTGCAGGCGATGGCCGACGCGGAGAAGAAAGCGAAAGGCAATCGCGCGGCGAAGATCCAGGCCGTGCACGACCTTTTCTACAAGGGCGATCTCGCGAAGCGCTTTGCGAAGTTCTCCGAAGCGAACGAAGGCTTGATCCGCTACGAAGACATGGCCGGCTTCAAGGCGGAGGTCGATACAACGCGCTCCGTCGCGTATCGCGGCTACGAGATTCACAAGACAGGATTCTGGGCGCAAGGTCCGGTCATGCTGCAAGCGCTGAACATCCTCGAAGGCTACGATCTGAAGGCGATGGGCCACAACAGCCCGCAGTATTTGCACACGCTGATTGAGGCCGTGAAGCTGGCCTTCGCCGATCGTGACCGCCATTACGGAGATCCAAAGTTCTCGAAGATTCCCGAAGAAATGCTGCTCTCGAAATCGTACGCGGCGGAGCGCCGCGGGCTGATCGATCCAAAAGTAGCGTCCATGGTGAGCCGCCCGGGGCTGGGCACGGAGCCGATGCCGCCGACCACGGGCAGCTCCGTGCAGATCCAGGACACCACGTGCGTGACTGCCGTCGATTCGAAGGGCAACGCGTTTGTGGCCACGCCCAGCGGCGCGTGGCTGCCGTCGGTAATCGCCGGCGACACCGGGATTCCGATCTCGACGCGCTTGCAGTCTTTCGTGGTGATGCCGGGCCACGCCAATCAGCTTGCGCCAGGCAAGCGTCCGCGCGTGACGCTGTCGCCGACGCTGGTCACGAAGGACGGCAAGCTGTCGTCCGTGATGTCGACGCCCGGCGGCGACAATCAGGATCAGGCGATGCTGCAGGTGCTATTGAACATGATCGAGTTCGGCATGAATCCGCAGGAGGCGGCGGAAGCACCGCGATTCCAGAGTGCGCATTTCTACGGCAGTTTCGATTTCCACGAATTCACGGCGGGGCGGTTGAACGTCGAGTCTCGAATCCCGAAGGAGGTTTCGGACGCGCTGGCGGCGATGGGGCACAAAGTGACGCGGTCCGGCGATTGGTCAAACGGCTCCGCGCCGACCCTCATTCTAGTGCGCGACGGCGCGCTGCATGGCGCGGCGGATCCGCGGCGTGCTCGCTTCATTTTTGGGCGCTAGCCGCGAGGGCATCCGGCGCGGATGAAGAACGATCCGATCGAGGCCAAGCTTTCCGTGTTGCGCGCGGTAGATGCCGCGACGCCGCCGGGCTGCGAGCAGTTGCAGAAGGCGCTTGCCGATCGCTCGAATCTCGTCGTCAAGAAGGCCGCGCAGATCGCGGCCGGGGCAAAGCAGACATTGCTGCTGCCGGATCTTCGCAAGGCATTGGATCGCTTTCTTGCGGCTCCCCAAACCGACAAAGGCTGCGCTGCGTTGAATGCGCTCGTGACGGCGCTGGTCGAACTCGACTTCGACGAACCAGAACCGTTTCTTGCAGGAATCCGGCACGTGCAGATGGAACCCGTTTGGGGCGGCAGCGTTGACGTCGCGGTGGACTTGCGCGCGAACTGCGCAATCGGTCTCGTCAATACGCGGTACCCAAAGACGCTGGATGCGCTCGCGACGCTACTCGCGGACCCCAATTGGCCGGCACGAGCGGGCGCGGTGCGGGCGCTCGGCGTGCAAGGCTCCGACGCCGCGGCCCTGTTGCTGCGGTACAAGGCATTGATCGGCGACGCCGAGCGGGACGTGCTGGTCGAGTGCTTCACCGCGCTCTTGCAGTTCGATGAGGCGAACATTGCGTTTGTGTCGCAGCGCATGCAGTCCGATAACGAAGAGGTGGAGTCGGCGGCCGTTCTTGCCTTGGGGAGTTCGCGCCACGAGCAGGCACTGGCCGCCCTTCAGAAGAAACTTCGTCAACCGCGTTTAGGGCCTTTGCGTCGGACAGTACTCATCGCGATCGCGAGCATGCGACTGGACACGGCCGTCGAGTTCGTCAAGGAACTGGCGGCGGAAGAAGACGCGGAAGCCATCGCCGTGCTGCGCGACCTTCGCTTTTCCTGACGCAAGCCTGTTCCGGAGGCGCGCCTGGCGTTGTCAGAGGTGAACACGTCTCCTGGTCCGTCCGTTCGGCGAATCGGGAGCACCTAGCGACCAGAAGGCTGAAAGACTCCTTCGCAGTCCCGTCGCTTTGGTGGGGGCGCGGCGTGAACCGGGTTCCGCCGCGCCGGAAATCAAAGCCGGGCGCGGATCTCTCGCCCGGCTCTTAGAACTGCCAACGCCAGAGGTTGGTCCCCACCGTGAAGCCTGCGCCGACTGCGGCGAACATCACCAGGTCGCCTTTTTTGAGCTTGCCGGCCGCAATCGCGTCGCGCGTGGCCAACGGAATCGTGCCGGCCGTGGTGTTGCCGTACTGGCCGATGTTGATGATCACCCGATCGCTCTCGATGCCGAGCCGCTCTGCCGCCGCGGTGATGATCCGCTGATTCGCCTGGTGCGGAATCAGCAGCGCGATGTCTTTGGGATCCACGTTGTGCTTCGCCAACAGATCGCGCGAACTCTCGTACATTTTCCGGACGGCGTACTTGAAGACCTGCGAGCCGTCCTGCTTGACGTAATGGAGCCTCTGGTCAACGGTCTCGTGGGTCGAAGGCATGCGACTGCCGCCGGCGGGCTGCTTCAGATAATCGCCGCCCGATCCGTCGATCTCGTTGAGAGAACCGATAAAGCCCTGCTCGCCCTCTTCGCAGGGTTCAATCAGCATTGCGCCCGCGCCGTCGCCGAAGAGCACGCACGTCGCGCGATCCGTATAGTCGATGATGCGCGACATGCAATCGGCGCCAATCACGAGCACCTTGCGGTGCGTGCCCGCCATGACAAGGCTGGCGCCGGTGGTTAGCCCATAGATGAAGCCGGAGCAAGCGGCGAGGAGATCGAAGCCCCAGGCACCCTTCGCGCCGAGCCGGTTCTGCACGAGGCACGCAGTGGCCGGGAAAAACATGTCCGGCGTGATGGTGCAGACGATGATGGCGTCGATCTCGGTGGGTTCGATGCCGCGCTGAGCGAGCACCACTTTCGCCGCTTCGTAGGCGAGATCGGAAGTCGCCTGATCGGCAGCCGCGATATGTCGCTGCGAGATTCCGGTGCGTTCGAGAATCCATTGATCGGACGTGTCGACGAGCTTTTCCAAGTCCGCGTTGGTCAAAACCCGTTCCGGCGCGTAACAACCGAGCGCCGTAATTTTTGCTCCTGGCAAGAAGCCTCCTGCGGCCGATTCTCCGGCGCTGGGCCGAAGCGGCAGATCGAATTTCGATCTCCTAGTCTCGCACGCCTTCGCCATCAAACCGTCATCTTTCCATCGAGCGGCATGCTGTCGCGGGCGAAATGCGGCCGTAGCGGGCTCTCTTGCTCGGCCCGCCGGCAAAGCTCCGCAAGCGCGGATTGCGAATCGGGAAGGGTATCCTAATCTTGATAAGCTAGAGCCGAATGGAATTGCAACTCGGCGAGCTGTCCCCGCCGGACCACCAGCCTGCAGCGGAACCCACCGAACGTCCGGTCGAAACCTACGCGCGCGTCTTCAGTGAGTTGAAACCGCGAACCGCCGTGCCGGAAATTTCCATTGAATTCTGCCCGTGGGCAAACGCCAACTCAACGATCCGGCTGCACGACGGCAGGCTCAAAGTGCGCATTACGGACGCGCTAGAGGGCGCGCCGCGCGAAATCCATCTGGCTTTGGCGCGCATTCTGCTGTCGAAACTCTACCGCAAGCCAGTTCCCGCGGAAGACAATTTGCTCTACCGCCGCTTTCTCAATCGTAAGGAGATGCGGCGCAGCCTGCATCTGATGCGGCAGATCCGCGGCAGAAAGTTTATCTCCGGCCCCGAGGGATCTGTCTACCATCTTGCCGAGATGTTCGAAGATTTGAACGTGCGCTTTTTCGATGGACTGATGGCGCGGCCCGATCTGGGGTGGAGCCGGCAGGCCTCACGGCTGACGTTAGGCCATTACGATCCTTCGCATCACGCCATCATCATGAGCAGGATTCTGGATCGGCCGGAGGTACCGCGGCTTGTGGTGGAATACGTGCTGCACCACGAGATGCTGCACCTCAAACATCCGGTCGATCACCGGGGGGCGCGGCGATGCGTCCACACGAGGGAGTTCAAGGCAGAAGAAAAGCTATTCCCCGGCCTCAAAGAGGCGAAAGCGCTGATCAGGAAGCTGTGAGTGCAGGTCCGACTAGTTCTTCGACCGTGTGATTCAGATCGAAACGAATCCCCGCCGTGACTGGCGGGGATCCAGACCCCGGGCTTTAGCCCGGGGGGCGCGGCGCGACCGTAAGGGCGCGCGTACTAATTACGCGTACGGACGCTGGTCCTCTGCCTACCTCGCCGAGTACCGCCTAATTCAGAAGATGCATCTGAATTAGATCGACGCCAGAGTGAAAGGCGGCATTCGAGTCGAACCGATGAACCAGGAACTGGACGCTGCCGGGCTGGTATCGATCACGCCGGAAACAGCAAGCGACGCGGGAGACTCTGCTTCCTGCCACTCGGACCTGACGCCCATCATGGCCGAGCCACGACAGCAAGTCTACTCCGCGATCAATTCAACCTCGCCGACGCCGCCCTTCACGTCGACGCGGATCGTCGCTTTCGCTTTGCCATAGGTCTTGCTGAAGTAACGCCCGTCGCGCTTCTCGAGCCCGCGCACATTGATTCCGCCGATCCCGCCGCTGGCGTCAACCACAATCCCGGCATTCGCGGGCAAGTAGATCTTTGCGTGGCCGACTCCGCCGCGCACGTTGACGCTGTAATCGTGCTTCGGCGTGCCGCGCAGATCGACGTTCAACTCGCCGACGCCCATGCGCACCTCGAGACTTCGCAGATCGACCGATCCAAGGTCCAGTTGACCCTGACCAACGCCGAAGTCCATCGAGAGATCTATGGGCATCTGGTCGTTCAGTTTCAGATCCCAGCGAAGGTTATCGCCCTTCTTCGTTGTGTGCCCCGTCAGCACCTGATCGACAACGACGCTCGCGCGGAAGCTCGAGTTGTTGACTTGGACGGTCGGCTTGTCCGGCTCCGAGTAGCGCAAGTCGCCGCTGATGAGGTTCGCCGAACCGCCTTTGATCCGCAGATCGCCGACCTTCATGTGGAGTTCGACACGGGCGATTTCGGCTTTACCGGCCTCGACGGAGACGGGCAGCGAGTTGACGGGCCGCTCTTGGCGATCGAAATTGATTTCGCAGGCGGCGAGCAGCAGGGCCAGCGGAAGAACGCAAAACGCAGCGCGGGGTCGAGTCATGAGGCATACTCCTTCACGGAGCACCCAAACCGTGCCCCTTGGGAGCATAGCGCAATGCTCCTATGCCCATCTGATACGCGACCACCGCGCGCAATGTTCCGATTTACTTCGGAGCGGCAGCCGACTGCGTCGGACTTGCGCCCACCGGCTTATCAACCGTGAAGGTGATGCCGGTGTATTGCATCTCCTGCCACGTCTGCTCGCCCCAGCGGACGTCTTTCGTCGGGTCGGGGTTGAACTTGTTCGAGGTGGAGTTGTCGTAGTGCGCCTCAGCTTCGAGGCGCGTGCCTTTAGGCATCGCGAGCGGCTTGGCGAACGTGTAGTAGGTCTGCCAGTTGAAGTCGTACTTGGGCACTGACAGAATCACTTCCGTGCGGCCGTCCGGATAGATCGCGCGATACTCCCAGCTCTTGCCGCGAAGGTGGGTGTGCGGGAACAGCGCCGTGATGTGCGAGTCTTCGGTAAACGTGATCGCGGAATCGACGCGCTTGTTGGGATCGCCCGCCGGCAGCATGAGCAGCGGATTGATGAAGGCGCTGCTGCGCACCTCAACCTTCGGCGCCTGCTTGGCGAAGATCATTCCGACCGACGTCTGATCGGTGGCGGCTTTGCCGTTGGTCGTGTAGTGGATCTGCAGAACCAGCACCGCGCCCGCCTTGATGCGCATCGAGGCACCAGGCTCCATAATCAACGCGTTAGTTCCAGGGGCCGTGGTCGCGATCAACGTTCCAGGACCAGTCTCCGCCTGCGGACCGCGCTCGCGGTTCGTAGGATCCGACGGCCGCAGCGCCGAAATCGGCATCCTCGGAACGGTTAACTCATACGGAGGAATGCGGGGCTTTTCGCCCGGCTCGCGACAGAACACAAGAACGTGATGCACCGTGGCGCGCGCGCCGGGCCGCACTTCGATCGCCTGAATCCACTTGTCTTCTGTCAATTCCGTCTTAATGGTGACGTACTGATAATTGATCGTGCCCGAGGCGGGAATCTCATAAGCCTTCGCCATGGTGAACACAGCGTCCGGCTTGCCAATCTCCCAACCTTCGGCGAATTTCGGAGCGGGCGGCAGATCCTTCAGGTCGCCCTTCGGCGCGCCGGCGTTGGCCCAACGCGAGATGATGTCCTTCTCTTTGTCGGTCAGGCGGCGATCGTTCGAGAATGTGCCCTTGGGGTCAACGGAATGCCACGGCGGCATCTCGCCGAGCGAAACCTTTTCGCGAATCGATTTCGCCCACGGCCGGACTTGCTCGTACTTCTCGAACGCCATCGGCCCAATGTCGCCGGGGCGATGGCAGCTGACGCAGTTCTTGTTAAGGATCGGCGCGACGTCCTTCGCATACGTCGGGGTGAGAGTCATCGACGGCTGCGCGCTCAAAACGGCGGCGCCAGCAAAAACGAGTAGAGCAGAGCGAATCGGCAGATTACGCATGTTCTCATTCTATCGCCGGTCGACGGCGTCTCGGGAGGCCTAGGCAGTAAGCATTTGTAAGATCCCGCGCGGACGGGTGGGCCGAGTGCGCGCGTCCGAAGTGAGCATCCGCTCCCTGTCCATGAACCACCTTATAAGTGATTGAATTTTGTGTCTGGGGTCGGGGCCGACGCGGGAGACCGCTTACTACGCCCGACTTCGTCGGGCTTCGTGCGCGGCTCGATGTTGTGGGTTTCGCTGCTGTTGGCCGCTCACCCGCTTACTACGCCCGACTTCGTCGGGCTTCGTGCGCGGCTCGATGCCGTGGGTTTCGCTGCTGTTGGCCG
>JAYVTO010000023.1:0-38862 GCA_043788745.1 Acidobacteriaceae bacterium | reverse complement strand
TCCGCGTACGACCAGTTATTCCGGCAGACTGGTAAGCCGTCAAGTTGTGTCGCGACCAGCACTTTCACCCAAACTTGTACCACGCGTTCTTCTTCCGACACCTAATTTGCGGTGCGCGCAAGCGGTGAATTTATTGGAAGTCGTTGCAGCGCGGAACGTTGCGTAGGCCGGAAAAATATTTCTGATTCTCGTTACTGGCTTTACAGGCGGTCTCGAAATCAGGCACAGAAAGGCGTTTCTGGCTTCGTTTGGTGAGCGGCCGGGCACTTCGGTCTGGCTTCGTTCAGGCGCGGCCTCGGACGGCTGTTCTGGCTTCGTTTGGTCGCGGTCTGGGACGACGGTGCCAGGTCTGGCTTCGTTCGGTCACCGGCCCCGGGGCCATGCGCTACGGTTTCTGGACAGTGACGACAAGCGGATCCGACTGCTGCGCGGTGGCTAGCGACCGCACCTGGACCACGTTGATGCCGGTGCGGATGGTGGCCGGTAACTGGGCCGAGATTTGGCCGTTCGAGGTTTGCAGCAGCGGCAGGGCGACGTCGTCGAAGACGACGCAGGAACCGCCGAGGACGGTCGGCGCTGGGATCTGATCGGCTACGGCGGGCAAGGCGAGATTCGTTCCGCTGATGGTGATGAACGAGCCGGGCTTGAAGTTCGGCGTGCCATCGGTAGAGTTCACGACGGCGCGGGCACCGGTCGCGACCTTTGGTCGCGTGTCCTCGCCGGTCGGCGTCATCGGAATCACGCTCAGTCCGGAGAGCGTGAGCGCGTAGACGGTGCCGGTGGAGTCGACGACCATCTGACGCGGCTGCACGCGCTGGATGGTGGTTCCGAACGCAGATTGGATGGGGTTCTCCGGCGCGATGCCGATCAACGACTGCTCACCGGTCAGCACGTTCAGCGATTCGAGCGTCGTGCGACGGTCATCGGTTGTGGTGCTGGCCAGGTTGTTGCGGACCGGCGTCGTAAGGCGCACGAACGACTTCGTGTCGATTGGCGCGACCGAGGCCACGTTGCGGTTTCCGGCGCTGACGACGGTGGCGGTGGGCGGCTGACCAGGAAAGCCGGGCGTAAATGTTATGGTCCCGGGACTGGCCGAACCGCCGATGACAGTCAACGAGGTATTCGTGATGAGGCCGTTCGCGAGGAAGTACGAACGGATGGGTCCGGCGGCCAGAGGCCCGTAGTAGCTGGTGAGGGGCGCTGTGAATAGCTGACGCGATGCCGTATAGGCGTCGGAGAGACCGTCGTACAAGTACGCGAGGCCCGTGCCTCCGAGGACCACGATGGAACTGCCGTCTGGAGATGCGAGCATCGCGCGGCTGGGCCCGGCGATGGGGATCTGAGCGCCCTGTGCGTTCTGCCCGACGATGCTGCTCGCTACGCGAGGCACTGCCTGGTTGCCGATTACTTTCCACTGCGTCCCGTCGGACATCAGGAACTGGAGGCCGCTGAGGCCGTAGGCCATCGCTTGGGGTGCGGTGACCGCAGCGTTTCCGGCACGCGGAATGGGCGGGAAGTCCACGCGTCCTGTCGTTACGCCCTGATCGAGATCGATGGTTGTAATGGACTCGCCGCCGGCGTTTGCGACGTACAGCGTCGTGCCATCGAGCGCGAGCGCTACCTGACGCGGAAGCTGTCCGGCCGGGATCGGCGCAAGGAAGCGCAGCTTCTTCGTATCGAACACTTCAATCCGGTTATAGCCTGAATTTGCAATATAGATGCGTTCGCGCGCCTCGTCGAGCAGGATGTCCTGCACGCCTTCTATGTTGGCATTGGGCACCGTCGGAATCGGGTAGATGACGCCGCGCATGTCGGACTGGCGAAAGTTCATGTACACGCGAATCGTGTTGGGAATGTTGATGGCCTCGACGGAGGCGAGGTTGACGTTGAGCGCGTTTCCCGTGGCGTTGGTGCCCGCGCCTGTGTACAAATTCGTCCCCGGAGTTCGTACCACGCCGGAACGGCCGGGATCCATCGAGAAGGTTACGGTGGAAGGGGCGAGGCCGCTGGTTGCCGCGATGACGACGGCGGCCTGCGAGTTACCGGGGAGGGTCGACGGCACGGCGAAGGTCAGCTTGCCTTTGCCTGCGTTGTTCACGCGCACGATCGCGCGGGCAATGCCGCGGTTGCAATCGTCCTGCGCAAGGAACACAGTCGTGGTGTCGGCCTGCAGAATCGGAAAGTCGTAGACCGTCGAGAGCGGCAAGTAGATGAGGCCGGATTCCGATAGGCCCCAGGCGTTCGAGCCATCGGCGGTGATCACCATCTTGGCGACAATACTCTCGGGCATTTTGATGCCGAGTGTGATGGCGAGATTCGCGGAGTCGGAGAAGAGCAGCGTCGAAGCCTGCGGGCGCGGCGTCGGATTCGCAAACGGCGCCGTGTTGAACGCGCTATAGAGCCTTCCCCCGTCGGGCGCGAAAGCGCTGCCGCCGACGTTGGTCAGCGTGGTGAAGGTGCCGACCATCGCGAATGGCGCATTGGTCGTGCTCTGCTGGCCGATCACGGTAAGGCTGGCCGTGTCGTAGAGCGTGAAGCCGGCCATGAAGCGTCCGCCATCCGGCGAAACCGACATCGTCGTCGATTGGCCCGTAACTGTCCGGCT
Source organism: Acidobacteriaceae bacterium (assembly GCA_043788745.1). Taxonomy (GTDB): domain Bacteria; phylum Acidobacteriota; class Terriglobia; order Bryobacterales; family Bryobacteraceae; genus JBBQWZ01. The sequence goes on along the minus strand of JAYVTO010000023.1, from coordinate 36,257 downwards.
GCGGAGCAGGACGCCGGAGACAACTTCAAACACATAGAGGACGGTCTGCTGGCTGTTATTGATGGTCGACACGCCAATGATGAAATTCCCATCCGGAGTCCGCTCCAGCTTTCCGCGGAACGTCGTCGTCGGCCGCGCCTGGACGGCCTGAATCACGGTGGGGGTCACGGGCGGCGGAGGGAACTGAACGGGAATCACCTGCTGGCCCGACTGCTGGGCTCGATCAAACAAGATCAGCGTGTTGTTGAGGCTGTTGGTTCCGGTGCCTTGGGTGCTGATGAGCACGCGTCCGTCGACGCCGACGGCAACGCCCTCCGGCCGCGCTGGTAACGATACGTTGGTCTGCAATTGTCCGATGCCGAGTTGAAGATCGATCACACTCAGCGTCGAACTGCCATTGTTGGTGACGTAGAGATAGGCGCTATCCATCGACATCGCGGCGGCCAACGGGTTTGTGCCGACCGGGATGCTGCCGACCACTCGCTGGCTGGCATAGCTGTACACATCAACGCGGTTAGCGTTCGAGTTCACCAAATAGAGACGCTGGCGGAGTTCGTCAAGGACGATATCACTGGGCGTACCGCCGAGTCCGATAACGGTTCCGAACGTGGCTCCGGTCGTCTGGGCGAAGAGCGGAATGGCTGCGAGCAGAAGTATGACAAAACGCATAAAGAAGTTCGATTGCAAAACGCCTTCCTGATAGGATACTCTAGACCGTTCCAACGGTACGAGTTTTTTTGCCGGCCCGCAAGTGTGCGGGCGGAAATGGACGCTTCGATCATTGCCGAAACTGCGCGTCAGGAACGTGACCAAAAACCGGGAGCTCGCCGAGCACGCGGCCATCGCCGACACCAGCGCCAAGCGCCGGACGGGGTTGCTGAAGCACGCCTCGCTCGAACCGGGCGACGGGCTTTGGATCGTGCCTTGCGAGGGAGTCCACACGTTTGGCATGAAATTTCCTATCGATGTTATTTTCTTAAATCGTAAACGAAAAGTGCTCAAGGTCCGTCCTCAGATGGTCCGCCGTCGTCTTGCGTTCAGTTTGCTTGCTCATTCGGTACTAGAACTGCCAGCCGGAACCGTGGAATCGACCGAAACGGCCGCTGGGGACCAACTGGAGTTTGAGAAATACGATGTTTAGATTGACGAGCACGGTCCTGATTTTGTTTACGGCCGTCGTTTGGACGGCTGGCTGCACAAAGAAAACGACGGCTACGTCCTATGGCGCACCGATGCCCGCGGGCCGGAAGGTGGTAACCCAGGCTGCCCGCGGGAACGTCCTGCATGGGAAGCCGGTGCGCAGCGCAGGACTAGAGACAATGGAGCGACAAGCCAGGAACGCGATGGATGCCGGCGAGGGGGATCCGATCGTCCAGGCTCTGCGGCTGCGTGTGGCGCACGAGCCCGCAAATCTGGATGCACGGTTGAAGTTGGCTGAGCACTACCGCAGCGTGGGCTATCCGGATTTGGCGGCGGAGCATCTGCGTCTTGCGGCGGAACGCTTTCGCGATCGAGGCGATGTGCAGGTGAATCTGGCGCGCGCGTTGCGCGATGTCGATGCGAGTGAGTCGGGAGTGACGGTGCTGCGGACCTTCCTCGCATCGCATGAATCCGCCGAGGCTTCCTCCGCGCTGGGCGTGATGGAGGACGACCTTGGCCGCACTGCGGAGGCGGAGGCCGCGCATCGGCGAGCGGTGGAGTTACAGCCTAAGCGCGCATCGTATCTGAATAATTTGGGTTACAACCTCTTATTGCAGGGCAAGCACTCGGAAGCCGCGGGCGAACTGCGCAAGGCGGTCGCGATCGAACCCCGCAACGAGACGGCGCGCAATAATCTGGCCGCTTCCTTGGCCGTTAGTGACCCGAAGGAAGCGCTGGCGCATTGGCGATCGATGAACGATCCGGCGACGGCGCACAGCAACCTTGCCGCGGTTCTGATGGAGCAGGGAAAGTTTGAGGATGCTAGGGTTCAGTTGAGTGCGGCGCTCGGGTATCAACGGGATCATCCGCTCGCGCTGCGGAATCTGGCGACCCTCGCGGAGATGGACGGGCGTCCGCCGGAAGTGCCGGTGATCGTGAAGCAGGATCGATCGCTCCGAACGCTTGCGCTTCGGGTACGGCAGATGTTCCGTAAAACGGGGTCGGGTACGACCGATGCGTCGCGAACGAGCGAGTCGGCCTTGGCGGCCTCGCGATAGCGATTTTTCGAGAGAGTAACATTTTCGAGGAGAGAGGGATACTTTATGAAACAGTTTCTGGTTGGATTGTGGCGCGAGGAAGATGGTCAGGATCTAGTGGAATACGCATTGATTGTGGCGGCTGTTGGTCTGGCGCTGATCACGACGGTGAACCAGTTGTCGACTGCCGTAACCAGTCTCTATTCGAGCATTACCCAGGGCTTGACCAGCATTGGCGCCACTGGCCAATAGGCGTTACGGGCTTCTGATTCCCGACGTCGCCGCGTTCGTAGCGGTGGTGACGCTGTTGTATTGCCTGTTTGTATACGACGCGGGGCGAAAGCTGTTTCGCGACTCCGACACGGGATGGCATATTCGCACCGGCGAGCGGGTATTGGCAGGCGGAGGAATGCCGCATGCGGATCCGTACTCGTTCTCCCGCCCGGGCGCGCCGTGGTTCGCCTGGGAGTGGGGCGCGGACGCGCTGATGGCAGCGGCGCATCGCGCGGACGGCTTGCGCGGCGTCGCACTCTTATTTTCTCTGGTGATCGCAGCGTGCACGTGGCTGTGGTTCCGATTGCATTGGATGGTAGGGGGAGATTTTCTGCTGGCATGCGCGATGGCGGCTCCGATGTTGTCAACGGCCAATTTGCATTGGCTGGCGCGGCCGCACGTATTCAGTTGGGCCCTGCTGCTGGGTGCGCTGTTGTGGCTGGAGCGGGACGGCGGGCGACCGTTCGGGGTCGCGGACGCGTTGGTCGCGTTCGTGGGCACCGCGATCTGGGCGAACTTGCATGCGAGTTTCTTTTTCGCGCCTCTGTTGGCGTGCCTGTTCGCCGTGGGTGCATCGCGGCGTCGCCGAACATGGATTCTGTGGACGGCCGTGTTCGCGGCGGCGGGATCGTTTGTCAATCCTTATGGCTGGGCGTTGCATCAGCATCTGGCAACGTATCTCGCCAACGGGGAACTGCTCGATCGCGTGGCGGAGTTTCAGAGTTTCAACTTTCATGCGCCTGGCGCGGAGCAGATCGCGTTGACCCTGGTGCTGACTTTATGCGGCGCGGCTGCCGCGCTGATCCGTGGACGAAGAGCCCATTTCCTGATCGCCCTGTTACTCGGCGTAATGGCGTTGCGATCGGCGCGGGCGCTTCCGCTGGCTGCCTTGTTGGCGCTGCCGCTCGCAAACGGCGCGATCACGGCGTGCCTGCGAAAGGCGTCCGGCAGAGTCGGGGATGTTTTGGCGTACTCCGCGCGGCTGCGGGATCTCGACGCGGCGAACTCCGGCTGGGTTTCGGTGTGCGGTGCGGTGGTGTTGGCGGTGGTTTTGTTGCGGAGTCCGGCGATGGCGGCGCGGATTGGGTTTCCGGCGGACGAGTTTCCGGTGGCGGCGGCGAGTGCGGTTTCCAAGCTTCCGCCTGACGCGCGCGTGTTTGCGCCGGACAAGTATGGCGGCTATCTGATCTATCGCTTCGATGGCGGCAGGAAGGTATTCTTTGACGGTCGCAGTGACTTCTATGGAAGCGATTTCATGAAGCGCTACATTCGGATGGTCGAAATGCGGCCTGCTGCAAAGACGGAACAAAGTTGGCGGAATGAGTTTGAAAGCTGGAAGTTCTCGCATGCGCTTGTGCCCGCGAATTGGGCGTTGGGAAGCGCGCTCGAAGAAGCGGGATGGCGCGTAGTGTTCCGCGATGATGTGGCGATTTTGCTGGCGCGTTAAGAGGGCAGGTCTAACGATGAGAAAGAGCTTGGCGGAGTAACGAATGGATCGAAACAAACTGCTGCTCATATTCGGCGGCGCCTGGGTGTCGGCGGCACTCTTGACGTGGTTTTTATACGCGTCGACGACCGCGCCGAAGACCGATAAGACGGTGGCCGTGTTCGCGGCGGTCCGCGACATGCCCGCGGGAACCCGCTTGAAGAAGGCCGATCTTCGCGCGGTGAATCTGGCGGAGAAGGATCTACCCAAGGGTGCGATCCAGCAAGAGGCGCTCGCCATTGAGCGCGTGCTGCTGTTTCCCGTTGGCCAGAACGAAGCGTTGACGACGGCGAAGGTGAGCAGCGAGCGGGGGGCGGAAGGGCTGCCGGCGACCATCGATCCGGGCAAACGCGCGATTGCCGTGCAGGTATCGGACAACAGCGGCGTTGCCGGTTTGATCCAGCCGCGCGCGCACGTCGACGTGCTCTTCACGCGATCGGGTTCGATGGCTGAAGCGGTTACTTCGACGATTCTCGAAGATATAGTCGTGTTGTCGATCGGCCGGAATACAGAGGTTACTCCCGCGCCGGCGGCGGCGCCGGGTGCGACGGCTGCCCCGGCCGTAGCGTCGTCATCCACCGGAAGTCGTGCGGCCACGCTGCTCGTCACCCCAGAGCAAGCGCGGAAGCTTGAGTGGGCTAAGAACCAAGGCAAGATCGCATTGGCGCTGCGCAATCCGCTCGACAAAGCGGTTGCGGACAAAACCGAAGCAACCACCGTGGAGTCGCTTGGTCTCGGCATTTACGCCCAGCCCCGCGCGAAAACGCCGAACCTGCGAGACGACAAACTGTGGGCGCAGTTGACAGAAAAGCCGAAGGTCGAAAAGAAAGAGCCGCCGAAGCCGCGTCTGGTTGTGGATGTCTATCGCGGCGATAAGCACGTTCAGGAAATCTTTCAATGATGAGACATCGAACCAGGATTTTGGCCTCGCTACTGCTTGCGGCATGCTGTGCGTTGTTCGCCGCGGATCAAGTGGCGCAGAAGAGCGTCACGCTGACGGCGGGCCGCGGGGAACTGCTGCAATTTTCGCAGGACGTGATCAAGGTTGTGATCGCGGAGCCGAAGATCGCGGACGCGGTGGTGGTGTCGCCGCGCGACGTGATGGTGAACGCGAAAGGCGCGGGCAAGACGACGCTCGTGATCTGGGAGGTTGGATCCTCGCCCGTTCGCTACGACGTCAACGTCAATCCGGATACGACCGAGACAGACAACTTCCGCCGGGCTATTGAAAACGAACTGCGCGCGCTGCCGGAGTCGAAGATCGCGTTCGCGGGGAATGCGGAAGCGATCGTACTGACGGGCACGGCGCAGTCGCTCGAAATTTCGAAACGCGCGGAAGCGCTTGCTTCGACGCATGCCAAGAAGGTGACGAACCTTGTTGTGCTGCCTGCTGCGAAGGATCCGCGCCAGATCATGCTGCAGGTGAAGTTTGCCACCATCGACCGGACGAATTTGCAGGAACTGGGCTTCAACTTCTTTAGCGCGAACAAGAATACGTTGGGCGCGCTTGGTACGCAGCAGTTTCAGTCGCCTCGATTCACGCAATTGCAGTTGCAGGGCGGCAATCTGAACAACACGTCGGTGAACTTCGCCGATCTCCTGAACCTGTTTGTGTTCCGGCCCGATCTGAATATCGGCGCCACGATCCGCGCGATGCAACAGCAGAATTTGCTGCAAATTCTGGCCGAGCCGAATCTTGTCGTGATCGAAGGCGCGGACGCGAGCTTCCTTGCGGGCGGCGAGTTTCCGTTCCCGACGCTGACTTCGTCGTCAACCGGCGGCGCGATCTCCCCGGTGGTCACGGTGCAATTCAAAAAATTCGGCATTCAGTTGGGCTTTACCCCAACGGTGATGCCCTCGGGAGCGATTCGGCTGCAAGTTCGTCCGGAGGTAAGTGCGCTCGACTTCGCGAATTCCGTGACGCTGCAAGGGTTCCAGATTCCTGCAATATCCACGCGCCGCGCGGAAACGGAAGTCGTGCTTCGCGATGGGGAGAGTTTCGCGATCGCGGGCTTGATCGACAATCGAGTGATCCAAACGCTTTCGCGCGTGCGCGGGATTGGAGACATTCCGATTATTGGGCAGTTGTTCCGCAGCCGTTCGACCAAAAGATCGACCGATGAATTGCTTGTAGTGATCACGCCGCGGTTCGTGGTTCCGGTGCCGGCAAACGAGAAGGCCAAGCTTCCGGACATGGTCGAGACCTTCCTGCCGACGGTCGCCGAGCAGAAGGCCGTAAAGGACAACAAGCGGAAGAAGTCGAAGAAGAAGCCGGAGTTCGCCGGCAAGCGCGGCTTTGATGAACCGAAGACGACGCCGGTGAAAGATCCGAAGCCGGCAAACGAGTAAGACGATCGAGCCAGGACGATGACGAAGTCGCACGCCACCGCCGCAACGAGACGGACGCCGCTCCGGAGCCGTGCCGCGCGCCAACACGGCGCAACGTCGCTGCAGGTGTTGGTGATTCTCGTGCCGGTAATCTTCGGTCTTATGGGCTTCGCGCTCGATCTCGGACGCCTGTACATGTCGCGCGCGGAGTTGAAGACGGCAGCGAACGCAATGGCGCTTGCCGCCGCGACGCAGCTAATCGGAACCGACGCTTCGACGGATACCGCGAACGCCGCAAGTGCGCAAACTATCGAAGCTGGAACCGGTTTTGGCAACAAATACGATTTCGGCGGAGCGACCATCGGGCAAACAAACGGTTCGCTGAACAGCGACGTGCAGGCAGCGACCTTCTTCGGAACCGCGGCCGACGCGCTGGGGACCGGTGGTGGAGAGACCAGTGGATCGCTAGCGAAGTACGTCCGCGTGACGCTTACCGGCGAAACGGCGCTTACGTTTTGGCGCTTCCTGCCGCTTGCCAACGAAGGGCGCGTCAATTTGATCGCGACCGCAGTGGCTGGCGTCAGTGCGCCGCTCTGTCTGGCGTGTTCGATCGAGCCGCTGGGAATCGGCGCGCTCGACGCGAGCGACGCCGTCCACTTCGGCTTTCTTCCGGGAGCGAAGTACACCTTCGGTTACGTGTGCAACGGGGTGAATCCAAACGGACCCCTCTCGAACACGATCGCGCGAATCCCCTATCTGATTCTGAATCACCTCGACTCCAATACCACTGTGTTTCCCGACGAAGCGTCGCAGTTGCTGCGAATCGGAGCCAACGGTTTGACGCCCTCAAAGGATCCCGTTGTGTCTTGCAGTCTCGTGGGCAGTGCGGAGCAGTTGTGGGCGACGGCGACCACTGGGAACTGCACGCCCGGCTTACTTGCGGGTTCGGTGACATCGATCCTCTGCGGATTGGGACTACGTTTCGACGCGTCGCCGCAAGGCACGTGCGCAGGAATCACGGATCTCGACACGATCGCGTCGTTGTACCAGCCGGACACCACCACCGACGATTTCGACGACTACGCGTCGTACACCGGCAACGGCCGCCGCGTCATCACGGTTCCTGTTGTGGACGCACTGAATCCCTCCGCCGACATGACCGTGCTGGGATTCCGCCAGTTTCTGATGCTGCCCACGCCGGGCGCTGCTACGTTTAATGTGGCGGATGCAAATGGGCGCTTCGCGGCGATGTATATCGGAAGCGTGAAGCCTCTGCGGCAAGGCAGCATGAGCGGCTGCACGCAGACTGCGGGGCCGGGCAAGGTGGTGTTGCACCAATGATCCGGCGCAAATCCAATCGTCGGGGCGGCGCGCTGTTAGAGACGGCAATGTACATGCCGATTCTCATCCTGTTGTTCGTGGGTATGGTGGAGATCGCGCGGATCACCTACACCTACTACGCGATTCAGCGCGTGCTATCGGGCTTGGCGCGGTACGTTGGTACGCACCAGGCGGTGAATTTTTGCGACGACAATGACCCGTCCGTGATTGCCGCGAAGAATTTCGCGCTGACCGGAACGGCCGACGGAGACGCGTCTTCCGCTGGAGGGCTGATTGTTCGCGGACTTACGTCAGACCAGGTGCGCGTGCGGCTCGAGCGCTACGACACCAATTCGCAGCAGCTTGTGGAATGCGACTGCTCACAAACCGGGTGCGATGCGTCGGTCGGCGGTCTTGCGCCGGACTACATCGTTGTCTATTTGCCGAACGGCTATACCGTCAGGCCGGTGATCCCCGGTGTCGCCGTCGATCCATTTCAACTTCGGCCGCGGGTGAGGGTGCCTTATGGCGGAACCTAGACGCAGGCGGCGCCAAGGCGGCCAGGCAACTGTCGAGTACGCGATCGTGACCGCGGGCGTCGTCATCCCTTTGACGTTCGGCTTAATCTACATGGCGCAGTTGCTATGGATCTGGCACACGGTGTCCGATTTTTCGCGCGACGGCGCGCGCTACGCGGCGACGCACTGCTGGCAGGGCTCTGGAGCGAACGTGCTCGAGTACATGCGCACGCATGTGCCCGCTATGATCGAGCAGGATCAGTTCCGCTCCGGCAGCGTCGAACTCACCGTGCAGTACTTCTCGAAGGATCCTGTATCGGGCCAACTGGCGGAGTTTGCCTGCGATGGCGAATGCACCACGGCGTGCGTTCCGGATGTTGCCAATGTGAAGATCGCGAACTACGAGTTTCGCGGCTTCGTCAGCTACTTGGGGATTGCGCCCGTGCGCATTCCGGAATTTCAAACATCGACGGCGATCGAGAGCGCCGGATGCGATCCAGAACAAGGAACGTGCGTGCCTTAGCGAAGGCGCGCGAGAGAGAACGAGATGGCAATCACTTTACTAGTCGCGTCGTCGGACGACCACTTCCGCGAGTCGGTGCGCGAGAGCTTGTTGAACATTGCGAATTCGCGCGTTGCCGCCGAATATCCAGAGGTGTCGCAGAACTTATACATCCGCGTGCTGCAGGACCTTGAACGCTATCCCGACGCCGGCTTGATTCTCGACATCGCCAGCGACGTCGAACAGAGTCTGAAGATCCTTGAGAAAGTGAAGCAGGCTGCTCCGCAGTTGTACGTGATCGCAGCGAATTATTCGACCGACGGCGACACCGTCATCGCCAGCCTCCGTGCGGGAGCCAACGATTTCGTGCAACAACCGGTGAAGCGGATTGAGTTCCGCGACGCGATTGCCCGCTTCGAACGAACTCCGCGCAACACGGGTGCCAGCGGCGCTAGCCGCCTCGGCAAGGTCTACACGTTTCTCGGCGCCAAGGGCGGCGTTGGTACGACATCGCTGGCAGTGAACTTCGCGAGCGTCCTTGCGCAGCGCAAACAAAACACTGTGCTGATCGATCTGGACTGGACCGCGAATGATTGCGCGGCACAGTTGGGCGCGGCGCCCCAGTACACGCTTCAGGAAGTCGGCGAGAATCTCTCGCGCATGGATCAGGCGCTGTTTGAAGGTTTCGTAACGCGCGACCCGCTCGGCTTTTTTCTCGTCGGGCCACCCGACGTCGCGGAGCAACGGCCGTCACTGACGGAGCCTATGTTGCGTGAGTTCTCGACGTTCCTGATTGAGAAGTACGATTCGATCGTGATCGACGCGGGCCGTATGCTGTCGGACGAAGTGGTGCTGGGCGCACTGCACAGCTCAACGACGATCTTCCTTGTGCTGACCCAGGATTTCCCATCCATCCGGAACGCGCAGCGATTCATAGCCGCCTTGATGCGGCTGGGATTCACCCAGGATCAATTGAAGATCGTCGTGAATCAGTATACGAAGAAGCCGGGCGCGAATCTGGCCAGCCTGGAGCAGATTCAACAGACGCTGAATCAAAACATTTTCTTTGGGATTCCGCAATCCGCGGCGATGCTCGCCGCCGTCAATCGCGGCCGTCCCTTGGTCGCCGACCGGCAGGCGGCACCCGAAGCCGACAAAGCCTTCCGCGCGTTTGTCGATAAGGCCACGGGCGCCAAGACCGCCGCGGCGAAGGCGTAGACGCAAAATGGGAACACGCCCCATCCCTCGGCCGGGAGCGGCTACAGGAGCGGATCGGTGGTTCGGCGTTAAGTCGCAGATCCACTCGAAGCTCCTGAATTCGCTCTCGCCGGATCAACTGAAAAGCCTCAACAAGGCCGGCATCCGCGAGACGATCGGGAACGTCGTTGAGACGATTGTCATCGAAGAGCAGATCCCCATGACGCTCGCCGAGCGCGAGCGCCTGGTGGAAGAAGTATTGGACGAAGTGTTCGGCTTGGGTCCGCTCGAGCCGCTTCTCAAAGATCCGACAATCAGCGACATCCTGGTCAATGGCTTCGACAACATCTACGTCGAACGCGGCGGCAAGCTGGTGGAGACCAACGTTCGCTTCAAAGATCAGGCGCACGTGCGCATGATCATGGATCGAATTGTGTCGAACATCGGCCGCCGTATCGACGATTCGTCGCCGATTGTCGATGCGCGCCTCGCGGACGGCAGCCGCATGTGCGCCGTGATTCCGCCGCTTTCACTGATTGGCCCGGTGATGTCAATCCGGCGCTTCGGCAAGAAGCTGATGAGCACGGATGATCTATTGAAGAACGAATCCTTCACGCCGGGGATGTTGGATTTCGTCAGCGGTTGCGTGGAAGCACGCCTGAATATCGTCGTTGCCGGCGGTTCCGGTTCGGGCAAAACCACGATGTTGAATACGATGTCGCGATTCATTCCGGAGTCGGAACGCGTGGTCACCATCGAAGATACCGCTGAGCTGCAACTGCAGCAGGAACACATCGTGCGCCTTGAAACTCGCCCGATGAACATTGAAGGCGCTGGCGCCATCACGCAGCGCGACCTGGTGATTAACGCGCTCCGTATGCGTCCGGATCGCATCATCATTGGCGAATGCCGCGGGTCCGAGGCGTTCGACATGATGCAGGCGATGAACACAGGTCACGACGGCTCGATGACCACAACGCACGCTAACTCCGCGCGCGACGCCTTCTCGCGATTGGAAACGATGGTGATGATGGCCAGCCAGAACATCCCGGATCGCGTCATTCGTCAGATGCTGGTTTCCGCGATTCACATCGTCATCCAGTGTGCCCGTCTCAACGACGGTACTCGCAAGGTCATCAGCATCTCCGAAGTCGCCGGCATCGAGGACGACCAGGCGCAGCTGAATGAAATCTTCCGTTTCGAGCGAACCGGCGTCAGTCCGCGCGGCCGCACTCTCGGAATGTTTAGCGGGAGTGGGGAGAAGCCCCATTGCACCGATCGCCTCAAGGCGTATGGCATTCACCTGCCGGCGTCGATTTTCTCCGAAACGCATGAGGTAAAGGATAAATAGCATGTTTGCTGTTGTGGCATTCCTCATCTTTACGGGCGCAATGATGGCTGCCGGCTACTACGCGTTTTCGGTGCCGCAGCAGCAGGCGGACCAAATGCTGGCCGCGCGGTTGCGCGAGTTGCGGGCATCGACCGGCGCGCGGGCGCGCTCGTCCGGCGATTTATTCAAGAGAGAAGAGCGCGGATCGTTCGGCTTTCTTGGCGACTTCCTCAATTGGATGGGTCCGTTGCGCCGCATCGAGGAGTATATTCAGCAGGCGAATCTCAAGTATCGCGCCGGCGAAGTGATGGCGCTGTGCCTTGCGATCGCCCTTGGGACGTTCATCTTGTTCGGTCTGCTTGGCATGAAGCTGCTTATTCTGCGCGCCGCGATTGCCGTCGGCCTGGGTGCGATTCCAATCGCGTACATCCTTCAGGTGCGCTCTCACCGCTTGTCGAAGTTTGAAGAGGCGTTGCCGGAGGCGATCGACCTGTTCAATCGCACCATGAAGGCCGGACACAACATCCATTCGGGTTTGGAGACGATTGCCCAGGAAACCTTCGACCCCGTGAAGATGGAGTTCAAGAAGGTCATCGAGGAACTCGCGCTGGGCTCAGCGATCGAACCGGCGTTGCACAATCTCGGCAAGCGCGTGCCGATCATCGATCTGAAGTTCTTCATCACGGGATTGATTCTGCAGCGGCAGACCGGCGCAAACATGGTTCAGGTTCTCGAGAACATGGCGCTGCTGGTTCGTGAGCGGTTGAATCTTGCCGCCAAAATGCAGGCTGCGACGGCGCAGCAGCGTTTCTCCGCGGGACTGTTGTGCGCGATGCCGATCGTTGTCGGTTTCGGCTTTTGGGTACTGAAGCCCGAATACATTACGCTGCTCTACACGGATGAAACGGGCAGCAAATTCCTGACTTACGCGATTATCAGCGAAGTGGTCGGAATCCTGGTAATTCGAAAGATCGCGAGTCCCAAATTCTAGGAGCGCCTATGCAGATCGCCATCTTTTTCATCTTCGCGTTCCTCACCGTCGCGGCGCTTGTCTGGAGCAGTTTTGAATTGTTCCGCGAACAGGAAGAGCCGCTGGGCGATCGCCTGGAAGAGTTGCAGGCTCATGCCATGGTGGGTACGCAGCGTGCACCCAGGCGCAAAGGCGGCGGCGGATTCTTCAATCGGCTATTGTGGCTGATTTCGAATTTCGGCGGCGAGGAGTGGATTCGAGACACCGAGAAGGAACTGGCGCAAGCCGGAGTCCGGCAGCGCGCCGCGGTGGCGTGGTACGCGCTGTTTCAGATTCTATTTTTCTGCACGCTGATGGGCGGCATGTTGTTTTTACAGCGCAACAACGACTGGTCGGCGCGGTTCGGCGGCCTGGTGGCGGCGGGTCTTCTGGGTTACCTTCTCCCGCAACAGGTTCTTCATCGCTTAGTCAAAGGTTATCGACAGAAGCTGCAGGACGCTTTGCCGGACACGGTTGATATGCTTGGCATCGTGCTGGGAACGGGCCTGGCACTTGACCAAGCCATGTCGCGCGTGAGTGAGGAAATGGAGTTCATCTACCCGGAACTCTCGGCGGAGTTTCTTACCGTCGTTATGCAGGTCAAGGCCGGTCAAGAACGCGCCAAAGCGTTTCAACAGCTTGTGCGTCGGACGGGCATCGAAGACATCAAGAGCCTCGCCGCGATGATCATCCAGAGCGAACGCTTCGGTACGTCCCTCTCTCAGGCGCTGAAGGTTTATGCGGAAGCGCTTCGAATGAAGCGACGGTTGCGCGCCGAGGCAGCCGTTGGCAAGGCCGGCATCAAGATGCTATTCCCGATCGTGCTCTTTATTCTGCCCGCGCTGTTCGTCATCACGCTGGTTCCCGGCGTGCTGAGCGTACTGCGGGATCTTCGCGACGGCATCGGCCCGAAATAATTTCTTTGACGAGTGTGTCACGTGTGTGGCACACTCTACAAACAACGAATGGATCTCGCCGCAAAACACGCCCCTGTCGCAACCTCCGTCCAGATGTTGGAGAGGCTTGCGGCCGCGCTGGAACTGGGCCAGGACGACCTTGGGCGCATGTTCTGCGTGAGCGGAGAATCGGTGCGCCGTTGGCGGACCGGCGCGACCGGCATTCCCGCTCACAAGCGCGCGCGAATCGCGGAAGCCTCCGCTGGGCTCGATCGGCTTGAGCACATCTTTCTCCCGGCCAGTCTTGCCGCAGCGACCCGCCGCAAGGCGGAAGCGTTCGAAGGCGAAGCGGCAATCGATTGGATTCTTCGCGGACGCGTTCGCGATGTCGCCGATATCTATGAGTTCGTTCTGTCGTACCAAGGCTAGGTGTTCATGATCCGCGTTACGCACGATCACGTTCCTGTCTACAGAGTGGTGCGGCAGGGGCACAAGAACGCCCTGGACGCGTCATTCAGCCGCAAAAAGGGCAACAATCGGTGGAACACAGAGGAGTTCTCGGCGCTCTACTGCGCCTGTAGCATGCGGGTGGCGCGGGCTGTCGTTCGCGACCTTTTCCGGGTTGCCGGCGTAGAAGCGAGCGAACTGAAACCCGCGTGGCGGCCGAAGCTCGTCGCGTTGACATGGAGTGGTTCCGTTGTCGATGCGACCGGACGGAGAAGCCTTGCCGCGGCCGGCCTGCCCGCGGACTACCCGCTGAACGTCACCAAGGATCGGACTCGTGTACTCGCGGTTGGTTGGCACTCGGCAAACTGCGAAGGTGTGGTTGCGCGCAGTGCTTCGCTCTCTCGATTGGGTTTACGCAGGTTTGCAGGCGACCATTCCGAATGGAGCGAATTGGCTATTTTTGTCGATCGTGCCGAGAATCAACCGCGACTGGCGGCCACCCAACCCAAGGCGAATTGGCTCTTACGGTAGCGATCGTGCCGCTCACCGCAACAGCGCTTGATGATCCTTAAGGATGCAACGATCCATCACCACGGACAGCCCGGCGGCCCGGGCCTTTTCCGCAGCCTCCGCGTGCTGAACGTCCTCCTGCATCCACACGGCTCCTGCGCCGATAAATATCGCAGAGTCAACAATGTCCGGCACAAACTCTGAGCGCCGGAACACATCCACGATGTCAATCCGCTCGCGAATATCTTCGAGTCGGCGGTACGCTTTCTCGCCCAGCACGGTCGTCTCGACCGGATTCACGGGAATCACTCGGTAGCCATTCTGCTGCAGGTAGGCCGCGACGCCGTAGCTGGGCCGGAACGGATCGCTCGAAAGCCCGACGACCGCGATGGTCCGCGCCGTCGTGAGAAGCGCCTTCATCTCGTCTGCAGTCATCGCTTGCCGCGCCGATTCTTACCTTGCTTTCCACCGCGCTTCGCGACAGACCGCCGCTTCACCGGTGCACTTGCCGGCGCGGACGCGGGTTCGGCGTCAACGATGGAGCGCGGCTCGGCCTTTCGTGGAGCAAGCCTCTTCGGGCGCACCGCAGCCTTCTTCGTGCGGTTCGGCGGGCGCAGCGACATCGCTTTCGGCGCCACGGCTTTCTCTTCGCCTTCCGTCGCTTCGGATTCCGGGTTCATGTTCAGCAACTCGCGGAACTTCGCTACTTCTTGCGGAGACAGATGACGAAATTCGCCGGGCTTGACGTCGAGGTTGAGCATCCCAATCCGTACGCGCTTCAGCTTTTCCACCAAGCGTCCGAACGACTTGAACATGTCGCGAATCTGATTCTGGCGGCCCTCCGTCAGACGTACTTCGTACCACGGATTCGTCGAATGGCGAATCAGCTTCAGTTGTGCCGGCTTGGTGCGGATGCCATGCAGCGGAACGCCTTCGCGGAACTTCTTCTCTTGCTCGGCCGTCAACTCGCCGTTTACTTTGACAACGTAGGTCTTGAAAATATCGTGCGACGGAGACATCATCCGATTCGCAAAATCACCATCGTTGGTCATCAGCAACAGGCCTTCGCTGTGATAGTCCAGGCGCCCGACCGGATACACGCGTTCCCGTAAGCCACGGATGAACTTCATGACTGTCTCGCGACCCTCGGGGTCGAACATCGTCGTCATGCAATTCTTCGGTTTGTTGAGCGCAATGTAGATCTGATGCTTCGGCGCGTGCAACAGCCGGTGATCGACTTTGATGTGATCGTGCGCAATGTCGGCCTTTGTACCCAGTTCGGTAACCACCACGCCGTTCACCATCACGTGGCCTTCGAGGATGAGAACTTCCGCCTTGCGGCGGCTTGCTACGCCCGCTTGCGACAAAATCTTCTGCAGCCGTTCTTCAGGCATTGGTAGGTTCCGGTTTCTCGTCTTTCGTGGTTTCGGCTTCCGCCTTCGCCTGCTCGATCGACTCCGCTTTGGCTTCGGCTTCTTGTTGTGCCGCCACCTCCGCCTCGATCGGATCCACCGCTGCTTCCGCCGCGGGTGCCTCTTCGACGAGTTCGCTATCCGCAACCGCCATGCGGCCGATCTCCTCGAACTCCTTCAGCGTCGGAAGTTCGTTGAGATCCTTCAAGCCGAACTGGAGCAGAAACTCCTTCGTCGTCTTGTAGAGAATCGGTTTGCCGATGACGTTCTTCCGTCCCGACACCGCGATCAGTTTGCGATCAAGCAGAGTCTTCAGCACGCCCGCGCCCTGCACGCCGCGGACTTCCATGATCTCCGGTGCCGTTACCGGCTGCTTATACGCGATCACCGCGAGCGTTTCGAGCGCCGCGAGTGATAGCTTCAGCGACGGCTTCAGGTTCTTCACGAACGCGCGAATCTCGTCGTGATGCTCCGGCTTGGTCGCCATCTTATAGCCGCCCGCGACCTCTCGAATCGTCAGGCCGCGCTCCGGCCGGGAATAGTCGGCCGTCAACTCGTCGAGCAGCTTCTGCACTTTGTCGAGAGGCGCCGACACCGCGGCGGCCATTTGTTGCGCGCCAAGCGGTTCATCCGTCACGTAGATGATCGCCTCCAGCACCGCCTTCAGTCGCGCGTCCGGACTCTCGCCCACCGGCGCCAGATGGATGCCGAGCTGTTCGTTCGTGAACGTCGCGGCCTCCGGCTCCGGCGCAATCTCTTCGACTTCGACAGGCGTCGTTTGTTCAATCTGATCTGGTTCTAATTCAGCCACGGTCTTAGATGTAATCCTTCTCGATTGCGTCGATTGATTCGCTGGCTTCGACGATGTTGTCGAGGCTCTTGATCTTCTTCAATCCGATATCGCCGAACGCGTCTTTCTGCGTGAATCCAATCGCCTGCAGCTTCACCAGCTCGAGGATCGCAAGGAACAGGCAGATCATCGCGCGGCGCGACTTTTGTTTCTCGAACAGTTCCGTCGCCGAAATCGATTCGCCCCGGCGCTCGTCGCGAAACAGGTTCCGGAGGTAGCGGATCATATCCGGAACGCTGACGTCCTCGCCGCCTATTTCGTACAACGGGCGGCTCTTTGCTCGCTCCAGAATCTCCTGAAACGTCTTTACGAGGTCGAAGAGCGTCACTGCCAAGTCGGGCTTTTCGTCTTCGCCCAGGAACTTGTCCATCTGCGGATTCGACCAGACCGCTTCCTCGATCTCGCGCTTTTGGTGTAGCATTTCCGCGGCGCTCTTGAATCGCTGGTGCTCCAGCAGCCGGTCCACCAGTTCCTTGCGCGGATCCTCCTCCGGCATCAGCTTTTCAAGCTCTGGATCCTTCGGCAGCAACATCTTGGACTTGATGTGAATCAACGTCGCGGCGACGTAGACGAACTCCGAACTCAGCTCGATATCGAGCTCGGCGGCCTTATGCAGATACTCGAAATACTGCTGCGTGATGCTTGCGATCGGGATGTCGGAGATGTTGATCTGATGACGCCGGATCAAGTCCAGCAACAGGTCGAGCGGCCCGTCGTAATGCTCGAGGTGAAAGTTAAGAGGCGATGACACGGAATTCACTTAGGGCGCGGCAGGGGAAGGATGTTCGCGCGAAACTACTAGGATAACAGGCCCGCAATGCCTCATGATTGTTCGTGCGTCGCCGGAGACCCACCAGATCGATTGCTTGCGTCAATCGGCTGCGCAAGGTCATCAACTAAGAGTTAGAAGCAGACAGCGAAGAGAAAGCGAATGATCATCGATCCCAAAGTAACGGCGCCGCTGGATGTTTACAAGGTACTGATTGGTTCCATCGTTCCCCGTCCGATCGCGTTCGTCTCTACGATCAGCGAGGACGGCGTCCTCAACGTCGCTCCGTTTAGTTTCTTCACCGTTGCTAGCGCGGATCCGCCAGTACTCTGCTTCACGCCTACCGGGCCGAAAGATACTCTGGCGAACATTCGCGAAACGAAGCAGTTCGTTGTGAACATCGTGTCGGAGGATTTTGCGGAATCGATGAACTCGGCCTCGGGCAGCTATGCTCCGGAGGTGGATGAATTTGCCGTCGCGGGCCTCACGCCTGTCGAAAGCACGATGGTGAAGCCTCCCCGCGTTGGTGAGTCCCGGGTCCAGATGGAGTGCGAGCTGTATCAAATCCTCGAGATCGGCGCGGGAGCCCTGGTGCTCGGTCGGGTCGTACTGATTCATGTCGACGACGAGATCGTCGAGAACGATCGCATCGATCCGGACAAGCTGCGCGCCATCGGACGGATGGGCGGCAATACCTACGCCCGCACGACCGACCGCTTCGATCTGAAGCGCCCGAAGATCTAAGGCTTACTTCGCGGGAAACGTACGGTCAATGCGGGCGAGCAGGAACTTTGCGCGACGCTGCATCACCAGATTGAGAACGCGGAGTTCCGGCGCCTTGTTCACGTCCACTTTGAGCGCTGTGTTTAGCATCTTCTCGTAGCCGGCGCGATCCTTCTTCACGGTCAGCACGCTCTCCGCGAAAGAGACATACGGTCCAGCCTGCTTCCCTTGACCAAGCTCCAGCGCGCGATCGTAGTGATGCGTTGCGTTCTCAATCTTGTGTTGCTGAGTCTTGGCTTCGTTTTGATCGAAGCGATCAGCCTTGGGTTTCAGGCGATTCATGTCGTACGTGATCAGAAACGAGTGAATCACGCCGTCGTCGTACGACTCGTTCAATTCGAGCGATCGCTCCACCAGCGCCTCAAACTGCGGCACCTGCGGCAGCATGAACATGTCTCTTGAAACCACCAGCGCGGCGGCCCATGAGATCGCGGTCCAATAGGCGAACGGCACGTCCGCCTTCGTTAGCTTCGCCACCGCCGTTTCCGGATTCGCCTTCAGTTCGGCCGCGAATCCCGGATGCTTCAACTCCAGTCCGCGCATCCCGTAGTCCCGCGAGCGAATGTACAACTTCACCGAGCGCTCCCGCAACGCGCGCGCTGCCTTCGGATCCTTGTCGTCGATTTCGTCGGCGTCGGTCTGAATGAACGCGTACGAATACTGCGTGAAGCCGCTGGCGGCCGCCAATAGCAGTCCGGCATGCTTGGGTGACTCCACGAGTAGGCTTTCGACCAGCTTCAGACTGAACGGCACGGCGGCCCGGATCAGTTCGGGGTCGTCGTCGCTTGCGAATGTTCCACCCGTTCCCGCCAATGCGTCGCCCAGTCGATTGATGGCGAACTTTTTGACCGAACATCCGGTCAGGGCGAGCGCCACGACGCATACAACGATAGATCGCATTCGTAGCTAGTGTATCTCGCGGCGTATCATGAAACGAAATGGATCGATTCAGAAAACGGCTCAGCGCGTTCGGTGCCTGCCTGACCCGTACATGACGCCGGAAGCCATCGAGCGCGAGCGGCGCCATCACGACGAACTTTACTCCGGTTTCGCGCAGTCCCATTTCGCGAAGTCTGCGGTCGTCGCGTTTCGCGCGCACTTTCAGCAGAACCTGATCCGCGTGACGGGCCTGAAGCCGGGTGCCCGCGTCCTCAGCCTCGGCTGTGGAATCGGCGACGCGGAACGCATGCTGGCGGCCTACGCCGGCGACGTGCTTGGCGTCGATTTATCGCAGCCCGGCGTCGCGCAGGCCCGCGCCGACGCGCACCGGTTCGGCGTCTCTAACGTCCGCTTCGAGCAAGGCCTCTGGCAGGACGCAGCGGCAAACGAAGCGCCGTTCGATCTCGTGCTGGCCACCTTCTTCGTGCACCACATGTCCCTCGCCGATCGCGAACGCCTTCCTGCCAAGCTGCGAACTTGGCTGAAGCCCGGCGGCGTCTTCTATGCGCTCGATCCCAATCGATACCGGTTGCTTGGCGTTATCGGACGGCTGCTGATTCCGAAGAAGATGAAGCAGTTCCAAACGGAAGACGAGGCTCCGGTGTCGGCGCGGGAATTGCGCGACGTTTTCGATCGGCATGGCTTCGACGCAGAGACGCGGATGTTCGATTACCTCTCCGTTCCGCTGGCAGGATTATTTCCGTCTTCGCGCGCGATGTATCGGGTGGCCCGCGCCGTCGACGGGTTGCTCACGCGTGTGCCGCTCCTGCGCGATACCGGCAGCAGCGTGCAACTGATCGCGCGTCCGCGCGCCTAGGCGGCAAGCAACCCCAACAAAACTTCCGTGCGAGTCGGCTTCGTCAAAACGTGATCGACGAGGGATTCCTCCGCCGTTCCACGCAGATCATTGGGAAATCCCGAGAGTACGAGAATGCGTCCGCCAAAAGCGGGCGATGCGCGAAACGTACGGATCAGTGCCAACCCGTTTGCAAGATCCGGAATCCGCAGGTCCATCACCACCGCGTCCGGAGTGTTCTCAAGAAAGGCACGTTCTGCTTCCTGCGCCGTGCCAGCGATCCAAACCGTATGGCCATGATGACTAACGATGCGCGAGCGCAGGTCCAGTTGATCCGGATCGTCGTCGACAAGCAGGACGCGCGCCATCAGGAAAACTGGATGCTCGCGATTACCAGCGACGGCATTTCCTGATTCCACGTGTCCGGTACGCCGTCGAAGGGCATGCGGAAGGGCTTCGCCTCACGAGGCCGCAAGCCACTGGCTTTGGCCCCCACAATTATGGAGCGTTCCCGCAGTACAACCATTCCGGTCGCATCGTGGAACACGCAAATCACCGAAACCGAGACGATCCCGCGCGAACCGGCGTTCGTGATTGTGCCGGTCAGCTCAATCACCTTCTGCCCAAGATAGCTTTCGTGCGCCTTCATGTCGACGCCCGCCAACTTCAGGTTCGTTACGTACGCTTTCGCCTCAGGTGTCAACTCCAGAAGTTTCCGCGCGGATGGATTGGTCAGTTGCATGTACCCGTACACCAACCCGCCGATCACGGCGACCGCGATCGCGACGAACAAAGGAACGCCAAAGAAGGAGGCTTTGGATTTGTCTTTACTGGCCACTAACCGTCATCTCCGCAATGCGCAAAGTCGGCGACGCAATCGCGGACCGGAACTCGAGATCGTTGCCCACCGCGTCGATCGCCGGCAGCATCTGCTGCAACGTCCCGGCGATTGTAATCTCCGACACCGGGTACGCGAGTTCGCCGTCTTCAATCCACAGTCCGGCCGCTCCGCACGAATAGTCGCCGGTCACTATGTTACCTCCGGAGCCCATCAATTCGGTGATGTATAGACCCTTGCGCACACCCTTGATCATCTCCTCCGGCGTCGTCGTTCCCGGCGCGAAAAACAAATTCCCGTTGCTCACGCCCGCGTTTCCCGAAAGCCCTCGCGAAGCGTTGCCAGTGGTCTTCATGCCCAGCTTGCGCGCCGTATAGCTATTCAGCAGCCAGCTCTTCAACCGGCCCCGCTCCATCACGAGTGTACGCCGCGAAGGGACGCCTTCATCGTCGAACGGCGACGTGCCAAACAAGCCTGGAATCGTCGCATCGTCAATCAGCGTCAATAACTCCGAAGCAACCATTTCGCCGAGCTTGTCGACAAGGAATGACGCTTTGCGGTAGATCGATGTTCCCGACGCCGCGTCGAACAAGTCGCTCGCCAGCGACGTCGCGTTGCGCGCGTCAAAGATCACCGGCACGCGCTGCGTCGGCACTTTGCGCGGATTCAGCCGCCGTACCGCGCGTTCACCCGCCTTGCGCCCGACCTCGCGCGCATCTTCAAGCTTCTTCGGATCGCGCGCCGCTGAATACCAGTAGTCCCGCTCCATCGAAGCGCCGTCTTTCGCCACCGGACTCGCCGAAATGGAGCACGAACTGGTGCGGTACGAGCCAACGAACCCCAACGAGTTCGCGAACACGCGGCGTCCCAGGTACGAGCCAAACCCGCCGCCTTCGGAATTGACGATTCGCGGATCCGCCTCGAGCGACGCCTGCTCGGCAAGCCGCGCTTGCTCGATTTTGTAAGGAGTCTCCATCTCTTCGACGGCGGACGAATACAAACTGAGGTCGCCGCCCAGCGCGCCAAGTTCTGCCGCATCCGGCAACCCCGCGAACGGGTCTTCGCTCGTATATTTCGCCAGCGCTACCGCGCTTTCCACCATCTTGGTCAAGCCTTCGTTCGTGAGGTCCGACGTATACGAGGAACCCGTTCGCGTGCCGATCAGAATGCGAATCCCCGCACCGCGCGACGATGCCTCCGTCAGCTTCTCGACTTCGCCCATCCGCACGCTCACCGAAACTTCGCTGCCTTCGGAGATTGTGCATTCGCTACCCGTCGCGCCGCGCTCCTTCGCCATGCGGACCACGTCCGCGGCAAGCTGCTCCAGATTATTTTGGCTCATGCGCCGGTGCCCCCGACCGTCATGCGATCGATTTTCACCGTCGGAATCCCAACGCCTACCGGGACGCTCTGGCCTTCCTTACCACAAATACCGATGCCCTCGTCGAGCTGCAAATCGTTGCCGACCATGCTGACGTACTTCAGCGCTTCCGGCCCGTTGCCGATCAGCGTCGCGCCGCGCACGGGCCGCGTCAACTTGCCGTCTTCAATCAGATAACTTTCGGTCGCCGAGAACACAAAGTTTCCCGATGTAATGTCCACCTGGCCGCCGCCGAACACCGCGCAATAGATGCCGCGCGGCACGGAACGAATGATGTCGGCCGGATCCGATTCGCCCGCCAGCATGTAGGTATTCGTCATGCGCGGCATGGGAATTGATTGATAATTCTCACGCCGCCCATTGCCTGTCTGCGTCGATCCCGTGATGCGGCTCGATAACTTGTCCTGTAGGTAGCCGCGCAATCGCCCGCCTTCGATCAACACGTTCTTCTGCGTCACCGCGCCTTCATCGTCGACGTTCAACGATCCGCGCCGATTACCAATTGTGCCGTCGTCCACCACTGTGCACAGCGGACTCGCAACCATTTCGCCGACGCGATTCGAAAACGCGGATACGCCCTTGCGATTGAAGTCCGCTTCAAGGCCATGGCCCACCGCTTCGTGCAGCAAAATCCCCGGCCAGCCCGGACCCATCACCACTGTCATCTCGCCCGCCGGAGCCTCCACCGCGCCCAACTGCACAATCGCCTGACGCGCGGCCTCCTTCGCGAAATGCTCGGGCGACTTCTCGCCCAGGAAGAACTCGAACGTCACGCGCCCGCCGCCGCCCGCATATCCGGTCTGCGGATTGCCGCCATTCTCGCGCGCGAGCGCCGACACGTTCAGCCGCGCCATCGGCTGCATGTCGAAATTGAGAACGCCGTCGCTCGTCGCGATCAGCACATGCTTCACCGAATCGGAAAAGCTCGCCTGCACTTCAAAGATCCGCGAGTCGTATGCGCGAGCTGCCTTATCCGCGCGTTCGATCAGCGCAATGCGCTCGGCCAAACCGGAATCGCTCGGCGTCGTCAGCATCGGATACAGATTCCGCCGCGTAGCTTCCGTGAAGCCAATCTTCTCGACCTTGGCCGGACCCGACGCGATACATGCAGCTGTCCGCGCCGCTTTCTGGATCTTTTCCGGACTCAAGTCGTCGGAGTACGCGTACCCCGTGCGCTCGCCCGCGATCACGCGCACGCCGACGCCAAGCGATACCCCCTGCGTCGCCGTTTTCAGGATCGATTCATCGATTCCCAGCGAACTCGTCGCCAGGTACTCGAAGTAGAGGTCGGCGTAATCGCCGCCGGCCGACAACGCGTCGGCGAGATAGCGTTCCAGGTCGCGTTCCGCGAGTCCGAATTTCTGGGCGAAGAAAGAATCTGAGAAAGGCATGCTTCTACTTCGAGCGTAGCAAGCTCCTCACGGAATAGAAATCGCGCCGCAGCAAGCGCTATCCTTGGCGCATTCCTTATGCGCACAATTCTCGCGTTCGGCCTCGCCGTACAAGTACTCTTCGCCCAGACCGCCGCGCCCGCAACGCCCGATACCGGCGAACGCCACGAGTTCGTGATCAAGAACTTCAAGACTGAGTCCGGCGTCACGCTGCCCGCGGCGCACATCGTCTACGGAACGTACGGGCGCCTGAACGCCGCGAAAGACAACGCGATCCTGCTGCCTTCACACTACATGGCGAACTTCCACGGTTACGAATGGCTCATCGGACCCGGAAAAGCGCTCGACACCACTCGGCTGTTTCTCGTCTCGACGGAGCTCTTCGGCAACGGCAACTCCTCTTCGCCAAGCAACACACCGGAGCCCTTCTACGGACCGCGCTTCCCCGTCACCACAATTCGAGACAACGTCGAAGCCGTCCATCGCCTTCTCACCGAAGAGTTGAAGATCAACCACCTGCGCGCCATCGTCGGATTTTCCATGGGCGCGCAGCAGGCCTTCCAATGGGCCGTCAGCCACCCGAAATTCGCCGATCGTATCGTCGCGACCTCCGGAACCGCCAAGTGCTATCCGCACGGCGTCGTCCGCCTCGAAGGCCAGATCGCCGCGCTCACCGCCGACCCCGCGTTCATGAACGGCGACTACAAAACGCCTCCCGCCAAAGGCCTCGAGGCATTCGGCACAGTCTGGGCCGCGTGGCTCTATTCGCAGGAATGGTGGCGGCGCGAACTGTGGCGCGCTAGTGCGCCCGCAGGCGCTACTTTCGAGCAAACGCTGAACCGCTTCCGTACTCGCTTTAGCGCCGACGCCAACAACTATATCCTCCAAGCCCGCACCTGGGAAAAGCACGACGTCGGAACCACGCCTGGCTTCAACGGCGATGTCGAAAAGGCCCTCCGCTCCATCAAAACGCTCATCCTCTACATGCCGTCTGAAACCGATCTGTACTTCCCCATAGGCGACGCGCGTTACGAGGCCGCCTTCATTCCCGGAGTCACCCTACTTCCGATTCCGTCGCTGTGGGGCCACACCGCGGGCGCGGCGAGCAATCCGGCTGATGCGAAGTTCCTCAACGAAAATATCGGCCGCTTTCTTTCTGCCCAATGAATGTTCGAGGGGGCCGAGGGTCATGAGGTCGGCTCCGTGCCGGGCGAACCCGGTGAGGCAATGGCATTCACTCTGGTCCTGAGCAGGGGAAGATCACGTTCCACAACGGCCCAAACGGCTTCGAGGTCGATGCCGAAGTGTATTGATGAGCAAGCACGTTGCGAAAGCTCACGGCATCGCGCCAGATATCGTCGGCGTGGGTGTCCAGAAACGTCGCGGATAAGCCGCGGCAGGCTTCGCCGATGATCTGGAGATGATGAAGTATCCAGACGCGAACGAGTTCTTCGCGGTCGAATGGAGCACGGCCGGAGGCAGTGTATTTTTCGATTTGGGCGATCGCCTCGAGAATGTCCGCGAGGCGCAGAGAATCGTCTCTCACAAAGGAACGGCGTCGCCGAGAACGCGTTGCCGAACTTGTTGGCGAAGGCCGCGAGCGGAGACGACATCCACTTTCTGCCGCAGCAGTTCTTCGAGTTGCCGTTGCAGCCTTCCGATATCGAGCAGACTTCGGCCCTGGTCGAGATCGACGAGGAAATCGACATCGCTCTGGGGGTCGCTTTCGCCACGAGCCACCGACCCGAAGACACGCACGTTGCGCGCGCCGCTGCGTTCGGCAAGAGAGAGGATCTGCGAACGCCTCGTGGTTCTGAGTTCGGCCAGAGTCATACAGCTCCAGTCTCGGTCAATGAGGGCTCACCTGGGCGGCGCGGACTAAATGGACCACGCCGCCAGTCGGCGGCGGACCGCCGAAGGCAACCACCGGACCCGAACTGCTAACTTGGTACTTCGCGGCCTATCCACCCCAGATGATCGCTTTTTCCAACATCCAAAAACAGTACGGCAAGCAACTTGTCTTCGTCGATGCCAACTTCCAGCTCAACCCCGGCGAAAAGGTAGGTCTCGTCGGCCCCAACGGCTCTGGCAAAACCACGCTCTTCCGCATGGTGATCGGTGAAGAATCGCCCGACGACGGCGACGTCTCGGTCCCGAAGAAAATGACCATCGGCTACTTCCGCCAGGACGTCGAAGAGATGTCCGGCCGATCGGTGCTTGACGAAGCCATCGCCGGCAGCGGCCGCGTCGGCGACCTCCATCACGAACTCGAAGCCCTGCAGCACGCGATGGAAGACCCCGCCCGTCTCGACGAAATGGACAAGACCCTGGAGCGCTTCGGCGAGGTCCAGGAAGAATACGAACACCTCGGCGGCTACGCGCTTGAAGCGCAAGCGCGCGAAGTGCTCCATGGTCTCGGATTCAAAGACGACCAGATCGACGGCGACGTCGGAGCGCTTTCCGGCGGCTGGAAGATGCGCGTCGCATTGGCTCGAGTACTGCTCGGGCGTCCCGACGTTCTGCTAATGGACGAACCGACGAACCACCTCGATCTCGAGTCCATCATCTGGCTCGAACAGTTCTTGAAAGGCTATCAGGGCGCGTTGCTGATGACCTCGCATGATCGCGAATTTATGAATCGCATCGTTACCAAGATTGCCGAAATCGATGCTGGCGAAATTATCGCCTACTCCGGCAATTACGATTTCTACGAACGCGAACGCGCCATCCGCGAAACCAACCAGGCCTCCGCCTTCGCCCGCCAGCAAGCGATGCTCGCCAAGGAACAGCGCTTCATCGAGCGCTTCAAGACGCACGCCGCCAAAGCCGCGCAGGTCCAGAGCCGCATTAAGGCTCTGGACAAAATCGACAAGATCGAACTCCCGAAAAAGCGCCAGGTCGTGAAGTTCGATTTCCGCACGCCCGCGCGCTCCGGCGATCAGGTCGCCGTCATCGAAGACCTGAAGAAAAGCTACGGCCCGCGCGTCATCTACGACGGCTTCAGCATGACCATCCGCCGCGGCGAGCGCTGGGCCGTGATGGGCCGCAACGGGGCAGGGAAGACCACGCTCCTCAAAATGATCGCCGGAGCCACCAACCCCGACGCCGGCACCGTCCGCCTCGGAGCCAGCCTCAACATGGGCTACTTCGCGCAGCAATCGCTCGACGTCCTCGACGGCGATCTCACCGTCATCGAGCAACTGCAATCCGATTTTCCGCAGGACGGCCTAGGCTCTCTGCGTTCCCTCGCCGGAGCCTTCCAGTTCTCAGGCGACGATGTCGACAAGAAGATCCGAGCGCTATCCGGAGGCGAGAAGTCGCGCCTGGCGATGGCAAGAATGCTCTACAACCCGCCCAATTTTCTGGTCCTCGACGAACCGACGAACCATCTCGACCTTGCCACAAAAGAGATGCTGATCGATGCTCTCAAAGACTTCGAGGGAACTATGATCTTCGTCTCCCACGACAGAACGTTTCTACGAGGCCTAGGCTCGCGAGTCCTCGAACTCGGAGGCGAAACGGGCACCGAACGCGAACCACGCCTCTATCCGGGCACCTACGTCGAGTACGTCCAAGCCCTAGGCCACGAAGCCCCGGGAATTTACAACTAACAACGCGCGACCGTAAGGTCGCACTTTACGTCATCCCGAGGCGCGACCGTAAGGTCGCGCGTGCGACATCAGCGAAGAACCAACGACCTAAGAATCGGCCATAACCCCGCCCGGGAGCAAGCCGCAAAACCTTCCCTCGCGCGAAACCATTCTACTGCCCACCAGGTCGGCCCAATTTCTAACGGATCTCCCCCGGAACCATGAGAATCTCTCCGTCCTAAGCATCGGCCACAGAGTAAAACAAGATCTGAGAATTGCTACAATTCAGACGGACAACCTGCCCAGGACCATGGTTTCGTGGGAGGATGCGCTGGCCAATTGTGAGTGGGCAGGCATGCGCTTGCCGATCAATGACCTCGTCATTGCTGTGACCGCGATGGAGCAAGAGTACGCTGTTCTAACCACCAATCTCCGGCATTTCAAAAAAATCCCAGGCCTCCTCGTCGTCTCAGCCTAAACCTTGTCCCAAACCGGCCCTGCTATACTCGGCTCCGCGTCCATGCTGAAGAAGAAAATCTGCATGCTCGGCTACTACGGAGTCGGCAAAACCAGCCTTGTTTCCCAGTTCGTGAACTCGCTGTTCTCCGACAGGTATCAGACCACGGTCGGGGTCAAAGTCGACAAGAAAGTGGTCTCGGTCGACGGCCGCGATGTCACGCTGATGCTCTGGGATCTCGCCGGTGAGGAAGACGACGCGCCCGTCAAGCTCAACTATGTCCGGGACGCCAGTGGATACCTGCTTGTGGTCGATGGCTGTCGCGCGAAGACCCTGGATGCGGCGGTCGGCATGCAGCAGCGCGTCGAAGCCGAACTCGGCCCCAGGCCCTTTCTGCTGCTTCTGAACAAGGCGGACGAGCGCGAAGCCTGGCAGATTTCGGCCGCCGTTCTGCAGCAATTCGGAACTCGCGGTTGGAGTGTGCTCGAAACCAGCGCGAAGACAGGGGCGAACGTCGAGCCTGCGTTCCTTACCTTAGCCGCGGCAATCTGCGCCGCGCAGGAGCAGGACACCTCCGATGACGACTGACCCCAGCGGTCTCGAACACCTGCCTGCCGCGCTCGACTTTGCAGTCTTCGAACAAACTGCGTCAGGCTGCTTCCGCCCGCTGGGCGTCCTTCCCGCCTGGCTCGACGTCCATCTCAACCTCGATTCCGAGATCGACCTCGCCGACCGCTTTCCCGTCCTCGAAATCTTTCTGCCCGACTGCGCTTCTGTATTCGAAACAGGAACGCCGCCGCGGCTCGACTCCGGTATCTGGGAAGAGCGGACTGCGGAGGGGTCGTGCCAATATCTGAAGGCAACAGCCGCAAAACTCGGCAGCCGCAATCTGCTCGCGATCAGGGCGCTGTCGATGGACCGCTTCACGTACCAACAGCTTTCGCATGATTTTCAGACGGCGCAGGAAGAGGCGCAGCGGCTGAAGCTCGTCGCCGAGCACGCCACCAGAGCGAAGAGCGACTTCCTCGCCACGATGAGCCACGAAGTCCGCACGCCGCTGCACGCAATTCTCGGAACGGCCGATGTCCTCAACGCGGGCCCACTTACCGCCGACCAGCGGAAATGCGTTGAAGTTCTACAACGCAACGGTGTCAGTTTGCTGAACTTGCTGAACGACATCCTGGACCTCTCGAAGGTAGAGTCCGGCAAGGTCGAACTCGAGCTCGCGCGCTTAGATCTGCGCGACGTGATCGCGCGAGCTACCGAAGTGATCGACGGACGCGCGAAAGCGAAAGCTCTCGCTCTCGATCGGCATATCGCCGCGAAACTGCCGTTCTACTACGTCGGCGACGCAAGCCGCCTTCGCCAAATTCTTGTGAACCTGCTGGGTAATTCGATCAAGTTCACCGATCGCGGCCGCCTTGCGGTGCGCGTCGAGCCAGACCCTGATGACGCCCGCGCGGGCTGCCTGCGTTTCGTCGTGTCGGACACGGGCATCGGTATCCCGGAAGACAAGCTCGCGCGCGTCTTCGAGAGCTTCACCCAGGCCGATAGCTCGACGACGCGCAAGTACGGTGGCACCGGTTTGGGGCTCGCCATTTCGCGGCAGTTGGTTGAATTGATGGGTGGCCGGATCTGGGTCGAAAGCAGCGCCGGGCAGGGCAGCACGTTCTTCTTTACCGCGCAGCTGGGTGTGGACGGCGATCAGTCGGATCGCGTGCAGGAGTCCGATGCCGGCGCGTCCGGGGTGAGCGGGCAAGCGGCCAAAGGCCTTCGGATTCTCGTCGCCGACGATTCCGACGACAATCTCTTCCTCGTCCTGTCCTATCTCAAGCAGTTGAACCCCACCATCGAAATCGCTTCAAACGGCCAGCAAGCCGTGGAGAAGTTCCGCACCGGCCGCTTTGACATTGTTCTGATGGATGTTGAAATGCCGGAGCTCGATGGCTACGCCGCGACGCGCGAAATCCGCCGTTACGAGCAGGAGATGACGCGAGAGCCAACGCCCGTCGTTGCGCTCACAGCCCACGCTTTCTCGGATAGGAGGGACAAGAGTAGCGAGGCCGGATTCACCGCCCACCTCACGAAGCCGATTCGCAAGACGACTTTGCTCGACGCGCTCGCGGCGTAGGTGTCCGAGCCCGGAATGTGGAACTGATCGTTGAGGCGGAGAGCGACCTCGTTGAAGAGCGTTGCGAGCACGGCGCGATCCGCTTTTCCGTGGCGTAACATGCACCAGCCGCCCGGAGATCGCGCGGCCAATGGTAGCCCGGCGAATGGCCCCTCCGCGAGTGGCGACGCCTCGGGCAACCTTGAGCAACTGCGCCGCCTCTTGATTGGGCCCGACCTCGAGCACATCGCCGCGCTCGAGCGCCGCCTCGACGATCCGGTCCTTCGCTCTGTCGAAGCCGGCAGGATTCTGCCCGCCGCCATCAAGGCCGCCCACGCCAAAAGTTTGCGCGACGCGATGGAGCCAATTTTTGAGAAGTCCTTTCAGAACTCCGTTCGCAAGCACCCCGCGGGAGATCTCGGACGCCATCTATCCAGTGATGGGTCCCGCGATTCGCGCCGCCATCGCTGCTGCCATCCGCGAACTGACGAAGTCCCTGAATCAGATCGTGGAGAAAAGCGCCTCCTGGCGCGCCCTCCGGTGGCGCATCGAAGCCCGCGCCACGGGCCGCTCCTTTAGTGAAGTTCTGCTCGCCCGCAGCATGCTGTATTCGGTCGAGCAGGTGTTTCTGATCCACCGCGGCAGCGGCATTTTATTGATGCATGTTGCCGCTGAAAACGCCGTGGTGAAGGACGCCGATATGGTGTCCGGAATGTTCTCCGCGATTCAGGAATTTGTCAGCGACTCGTTCACCGACTCCACCCAGGAACTCGAAACCATCGATGTCGGCCGCTACAAGCTTTGGATGCAGTACGGGCCACGAGCGCTGCTCGTCGGCGCAGTGAGCGGAACAGCGCCTGTCGAATTGAGGGGCGTCTTCCGAGCCGCGCTGGAGCAAGTTCATGAGAAGTTGTTCGCCGCGCTGGATACGTTCAAGCAGGGCGATGTCAGCGTCTTCGATCCGGCCAGGCCCTATCTGGAGAGCTGTCTGCTCGGTCAGCGGGCGCCTTCGGCCCGTGGTCGGCAGGTGGCTCCGTGGCTTGTGCTGGGCGTAATTCTTGCGATTCTTGGTGCGCTCATCTTCTGGCAGGTCCGGCAGCGATCCAGGTGGGATAGCTATCTGGATGCGATCCGCGGCCAGCCCGGTCTCGTGATCTTGAACGCCGAACAGAGAGGTTCCGGTGGCGTCATCTCCGGCCTCAAGGATCCCAAGGCGCCCGATCCCGCGCGCCTGCTGCCCGGCTTTCAATTGGATCCCGGGCGCATTCGCTACGAATGGTATCCCTACCTCTCTCTCAACACGCCCTTCGCCGTCGCTCGCGAACTCGATGCCGAGGCCGAGCGAATCCAGGCGCGGATTGTCCGCTTCGAAATCGGCAAAGCGTCGCTCCCGATCTCTGAGGCCGGACGCATCGCCGCCATCACCCGGCTTCTCCGCGCACATCCCAACGCACGCGTGGCGCTTACCGGCCATACCGACGAACTGGGCTCCGACGACGCCAACGCGAAACTCTCTCTGGATCGCGCGTTGAGTGTCGGTCAGGCGCTGATCGCGCAGGGCATTCCCGCCGCCTCCCTTCGTCTTTCCAGTGCCGGGAACGCCCAGCCCATCCGCCCCGGCGGCACCGATTGGGATCGGGCGGCCAATCGCAGCGTCTCCATCCGCGTGGAACTCTCAGCATCGTCCGGCGACGCGCCGGCACGCCCCTAGGATGGGCTTCCAGACGCCCGTCAATCGGGTACCCTGGTAGGGCATGCAAGAGAAAACGATCCTCATTGTCGACGACGATCCGGAGATGCATGATCTGATTCGATCCATGCTGAAGGACACGCCCTGGAAAACGGAGAGCGCCCTGAATGGCGAGGCCGCGTTACAGCAACTCCGCAATCGTGCCTTCGATCTCATCCTCACCGACATCCTGATGCCGGAGATGGATGGCCTCACCTTGCTCAACGGAATCCGCGCGATTCACTCCTGCGCGAAGGTGCTGGTTATGACCGCCTTCAACAACTCCGATAACGTCGTTCGATCCCTCCGCGGGCATGCCGCCGGCTATCTGAAGAAACCGTTCTCAAGGGCCGTGCTCCTCAATTCGATCGAAGAGGTGATGGAGTCGAACGTCGAGGCCGACGACATCGAAGTAATCTCCGATACCCCGAACTGGATCTCCGTGAAGGCGCGCTGCAAGCTCGAAACCGCCGAGCGCCTCACCCGCTTCTTTAATGAACTGCCCATCGATCTCGACGTCGATCAACGCGAGCAGGCCTCCATGGCGTTTCGGGAATTGCTGATGAACGCCGTAGAGCACGGCGGGCGCCTCGATCCCGAACAGAAGGTCGAACTCCACTTGATTCGAACCGCCAGCACCATCCTCTACTTCATCCGCGATCCTGGTCAGGGATTCTCGATGAAGGAACTTCCGCACGCCGCCATCTCCCACCCCGATGATCCGATGGAGCACGCCAAGTTGCGCCAGGAAATGGGCATCCGCCCCGGCGGATTCGGTTTGCTGCTGCTGAAGAATTTCGCGGACGAACTCATCTACAGTGCCAAGGGCAACGAAGTGATTCTGATAAAGCGTCTCTGATCCGGTTCCACCCGCCAGAGTCTCGATCCCGTTACGCTTGACGTTCAACGCGCACGTCTGTGGCTTCGAGCGCCATCCGCGGACTGCAAATCGCCACGCAGGCAGGCCTCAACAGGAAGACCGCACCGCACCCTCGGTGTGATATCGTGTCCCATTCATCAGCCCCGCACCTCGAGAAAACTATGACCAAACCGTCCTCGACGCGCGCCGCCTCTTTCGTTCTTCTCTTCCTGACTCTCCTGAACGTCCTCAACTTCGTCGATCGCCAATTGATCGTCAACCTCGCCCCGATGTTGACCAAGGACCTCGGCCTCAAGCTCACGGACGTCGCCCTGCTCTACGGCTACATCTTCCTCGTCTTCTACACGATCATGGGCCTGTTGATGGCGACCCTTGCCGACCGCTTTCGCCGCGAGCAACTGATTGCCGGCGGCCTCGGCATCTGGAGCACCTTGACCGCTGCCTCCGGCGCCGCGGTGACCTTCCTTCACCTCGCCCTTGCGCGGATGCTCGTCGGCATTGGCGAAGCCACCCTCACGCCGGCCGCGCTCTCCATCCTCAGCGACAGCTTTCCCGCTAGCCGCCGGGCATTCGCGAACGGCGTGTATTATTCCGGCGTCTCGCTCGGCTCCGGCCTCAGCTTGATCATTGTTGGTTGGATGGCGCCCACGTATGGTTGGCGCGGGTGCTTCTACGCGTTGGGCGCCCTCGGACTTGTGCTCACGCCGCTCGTCTTGCTGATGAAGACGCCGCAGCGAGGCGCCATGGAAGAGAACGCCGCCGTGCCCGCCCCGGCGCAATCGACTCAAGAAATCTACCATACCCTCTTCGCCGCGTTGCGCCGGACCCCGGCCTTGTGGCTGACCATCGCGGCGGCTGTGCTGCTGAATTTTTCGACCAGCGCGGGCAGCCTGACCTTCACTTGGCTGGTCCGCGAACGCGGCATGGAGTTCAGCCGCACCGGCATCACCAACGGCATCATCGTCGCCGTGGCCGGCCTGCTCGGAGCTTCCTTCGCCGGTGCCGGCAGCGATTGGTGCCAACGCCGCTGGTCCGGCGGCCGCCTGTGGTTTCTCTTCTACAAGGCGTTCTTCATCGCTCCGTTTGCCGTGGGTCTTTATACTCTGCCCATCGATGCTCCCTACAACCTGTTCTACGTCTGTTGGTCGGTCGCCACCTTCAGTTCGCTCTGCTGGTACGGCCCCATCTTTGCGTCCGTGCAGGATCTGGCTCCGGTGCGCATCCGCGCCACCGCCGTCGCGTTTCTGCTGCTCATCATCAACATCCTGGGCACCGGCCTCGGACCCCTCGTTGCGGGCAAAATCGGCGACGCCGTCACGTTATGGCGAGGCTTGGCGATCTGCGCGTGCGTGGGATATTTCGCGATGATCCCGCTCTTTTTCGCCGCCAGCAGATTCCAAAAAGATCTAGACCGGGTTCGAGCAGCCGAGGGCGCGTTGGCCTCCGCTTCCACCGCGGCATGACCAGAGAATGGCAGGCCCGGCTCGACTCGCCGTCCTTCGGGTTCGTCTCAGTCGGACCTGGCGGTCCGCCCTACCGGCGGACTCCAAGACATAACGCGCGGAAATGGCGCATCGTGAACCGGAGGTTTTCTCTCCAACAAGCCCGCTTCGCCGTCCTTCACTGCTTCCGGCCGAAATGACAGCGCTGTAACAGCTCTTGAAATTTGGGGTCTTCTCGTAGATCGTTCCATTTGGCATCGACCGTCAAGAAGATCATGTGGACATCCCGCGCTTCGTAGGCTTTGTCCAGCCACTCCAGCGCCGCTTTGCGATCGCCGAATCCGGCGTAAATGATCGCGATATTGTAAGGCGGAACAAAACGGCTTTTCCCGGCGGTGAGTAACGTATTGAGGATTCGTTCCGCCTCGGCGCGTTGACCATTTCTGGCTAGCACGTATCCTTTGAGCGACGTCGTCGCCGAGTTCCCGCCGGAAAATTGAAACGCCTTGTCGATACTCGAAAGGGCCTCGTTCAGCTTGCCTTCCCGCTCTTGAATCTGCGCCATCATCAAGTGGGCAACCCAAAACCTGGGGTCGATGGCGAAGGCCTTCTCAAGAGCTGCTGTCGCCTCAGCATAACGTCCAGCGTTATACAGAAACTGACCCGTCATGGCATGACGGATCGGGGACAACGGGTCGAGTCTGCGCGCCATTGCAATTTCGGCGAGCGCGCCTTCATGCTGTCGCGCATTCGAGAGCACATGGGCATAGTAGCCATGGGCAACGGCGCTACTCGGATTGAGTTGAATCGCCCGCCTCAGCCGTTCCGCCGCCCCGTCCCAATCCCAATCCAACCAAAAGTTGACCCATCCCGCCGATGCCTGGGCTTCCGCGAGGCTGCTATTCAGGCGGACCGCCTCTGCCGCCGCCTTGCTGGCCAGTGGCCATACTTCCCGGGGCGCAACGTCGCTGGTGATCGGCAGAAGGGTGTACGATTCGGCCAGTCCGGCGAACGCCAGCGCGTAGGACGGATCTTTTGCAATCGCCGCCTGATAATAATCAATCGATTTGCGTACGGCGTTCGGAGTAATTTGAACAAAGGAGTGCCGCCCCAACAAGTACGGGTCGTAGGCGTCAAGCACGCGCGTCTGCTGCATCGTGGTTCCGCCGGCTGGAGAGAGTTCTACTTGGATCTGGCGCGCGATCGCATTGCCGAGATCATCCTGAAGCTGAATCACTCCCGAGCCGATGCGGTCGTAGTTTTCACTCCAGATCTGCGCGCCGTCCCTGACACGGATCAGGTGCACGGTAACCCGGACCCTCTCCTGGTCGCGGCGAACGCTGCCGTCTACCAGGTAATCCGCCCCCAACTCCTCGCCGGCCTTGTTGCCGCCTTTCGTTTGTCGCTTGTAACGGCTCGTCGAACTGCGCGCAATCACCTTCAGCCGCTGCGGATTGACGCGGCCCAGAACCCCAATCGTTTCCTCAGTCAATCCGTCGGCGAAGTAGTCTTGATCCGGGCTGCCCGTTAGATTCTCGAAGGGCAGAAGAGCAAGCGTCACCTGGTCGGCGGAAACCTTGGAGCCGGGAAAGGAAGCACGCGCCACCAGGAATGCCAGCACCAAGAGCACGCAAGCGGCAACTGCGGCGGCGATTTTCAACTTCGGCCGCGGCCTTCCCGGCTTGGCAGCGGCTGTGTTGTCCTCGGCTGCTGCCAAAGCCGGCTGGGGCAGGTCCGCAGTGGCACGCAGCGGATCCGCTGCTGTGGAGGGCCGGGCGGTGACCTCCGCGCAAAACCGGTAGCCTTTGCCGGTGACGGTCTGGACAAACGCAGGTTTGGAGGTGTCGTCTCGTAGCGCCATGCGGACTTTACGCACAGCCGTATTGACGCTGTTCTCGCTATCAACGAACGTCTCTTTGCCCCAGAGCCGATCGACGATCTCCTCCCGGCTCACCAGATCCCCATGCCGCTCGAGCAGCAGGATCAATAAGTCCATCGGGATGCGCTCGATCTTAACAGCACGGCCCAAGCGGCGCAGCACAAATGCCTTCGAGTCCAATTCGAAGTCGCCAAACTGCCAATTCGTTTCTGGTACTGCCTGCATGCGCGCTTCAAAATTGTACGCCATCCACGGGTGAGATTAATAACTGATTGTTTTTGTTAGGCTTGCACCTTCAGGAAAACTACAGATTGCTGCAGCTTGCCTCCATTGCGTCGAAGGCCCGGAGCGGGGCATCATCCGTCCCAGGCGAGTCCCCAGGGAGTTCGCCAATTTCAATCGCCAGGAGATTTAAGGTGCTCAAGATACTCTTTACCATTCTGTTCGCTACCGTGAGTTTGGCTTCCGCCCAGGAGGGCCGTAAATGTACGAATGCGTCGCTACGGGGCGACTACGCCTTCGAACTCAGTGGAACCCGGCCGTCCGGACCGCCACCAGCCGCGCTGGAACAGATCGTCGGCGTAACCCGAAGGTCTTTCGACGGTTACGGTGGTGCCATCCAAACCGACTACATCCAAGGCTCGATCTCCGGCTATGCGAGCCGGAGCGGCACTGGAGCTTATTCTGTCAATGAGGACTGCACTGGATCCATCACGCTGATTAATGCCGGAGCGCCCCCGCTGGAGGGCCGGTTCGTGATTGTCGACGCCGGAAAAGAGGTGTGGCTCGTGATCACCTCGCCGCTGGGCATAACGGTTCGCGCCAAGGGAAAGAAGATCTAGAGGCGGAAGTCCCATACGGATCGCAGCGGCTTCCTCGCCGCTGCGATCGCCGTTCTCCCCTTGAATCCCTGCCATGCTCCGCCATTGCGCACCGATGCTGAGGCTATTTTCCAAGCGAAGTGCACCAAATCCGAGCCGCGACCAAAGCGGCCCGAAGGGCCGCGTCGGGAGCGGAT
>JAYVTO010000022.1:0-17039 GCA_043788745.1 Acidobacteriaceae bacterium | reverse complement strand
CGCCTCGGTTGCAGAGTCCGGAATGCCTGAAGATGCTCTAGCGCTGGCCGCGGACCAAGGATTCGATCGCTTCGAGTTCTTTGCCAGCTTCCGCCAACTTTCCTTGCGACGTGAGTTCGCGGTAGCGTTGCAGGTGTCCGCGAACCGCTGCGCGGACGTCCGGGCTTTGCAGTCGCTGTGGAGCAGCGCCAGTCGCTGGCGAAAGCTGTTGTGACGCGGGCGCGTCCGGCGAAGACTGAGGCTTCGTGGGTACGCCGCTGATTTGCGCGAGCGCCTGTTCGTAGGTGTCCGCGTAGACGAGCGACTCACCGATGGCGAGAGCGACCTTCTTCAATTGCGGCATCTTGGCTTGTGCCGCTTGGATGTAGACGGGCGCTACATAGAGGATAGTGTTGTCGATCGGCAAGGCGAGAATCTGGCCGCGCACGACTTGCGAGCCTTGCTGGTTCCAGAGCGTAAGGTCCTTCGAAATGTTCTGGTCTTGATTGATGCGCGCTTCGACTTGCAGCGGTCCGGCGACGATCGCTTGCTTCGATAGTTGCAGGAACACGATCTCTCCCTGATGCGCACCATCGCAGCGCGCCATCATAATGCCCGTAAGGTTCTGTTTGTTGTGCGGCGTAAAGGGCAGCATGAGAACGAATTCCGGCTTCGATTCGCCAGGAATCGTGGCGAAGGCGTACGTCGGCATCATGATATCGGGGCGGCCGGATTGCTGGGAGTTGGTGAAAGTGGCGATGTCCCAGAGGTCGGCCTTGTTGTAGAAAGCCTCGGAGTCGCGCATGTGGAAAGTGCGGTACATCTCGGCTTGGACGCGGAACATGACTTCGGGCGTCCGCGTGTGTGCGCGGAGGTCGGCGGGCATCTCCGAAGCTGGCTTAAAGAGGCCGGGGAACAGATGGGCGTAAGCGCGAACTAATGGATCAGTAGCGTCGAACTGATAGAGCGTCGTTGTGCCGTCGTAGGCGTCGACAGTAGCCTTCACGGAGTTGCGAATGTAGTTGACGCTGCCGAGCCGGTCGGTGCTGACGGAGCGCGCGTAGGGATATTTACCCGACGTCATGTAACCGTCGACGGTCCACACCATGCGTCCGGCATTCGTGATCACGAGGTAGGGGTCGGAGTCCCAGGTGACAAATCCGGCCAGCGTTTCGAGGCGGTCTCCGATGCGGCGATGGACCATCATGCGGCTCTCGGCAGTCAGGTATCCGGTGAGCAGGATGTTCCAATCGGTGCGGGCGACGGCAGCGGCGAGGCGCATTCCGAAACTCGACATCGGAAAGCCGCCCGTGCCTTCGTAGCGCGTATGCACGTTGTCGGAGCCCGATGGATAGTTGAACTCCGGTTGCGCCGTGCGCACGAATACCGGCTCATGCAGTTGTTCGCCGTAATAGATCTCGGGCCGGGCGAGCTTCAAGCTCGGCGTCTTGATTTCCGGCGGCGCGTTTTGGATGAAGAGCTGCGGGAGGCCGTTCGCCGTAATGCGATTCGCTTCGGCGAGAACCAGCCCGTAGCCATGCGTAAAGATGAAGTGCGGGTTAATCCAACTGGTGCGCGCGTCGCCGAGTTGGCTGAGTTCGAGCTCGCGAGGAGCGAGCAGAACCTGGCGCATCTGGCCATCGATTTCGTAGCGATCGACGTCCGTGTCGGCGTAGACATAGGGGCGGAGCGGCTGCAGTTGGCTCACGGAATCGTGGAAGGCGCGCCAATCCCACAGGCGGACGTTGTCGAGTAACTGCCTGTTCTTTTCGACGTTGATCACGCCGGAAGCATTGATGGGATACTCGGATTCCTTGACGCGGCTGCTGAGGTGGTAGGCATCGCGCGTAGCTTGAATGTGGCGATCGATGTACGGCTTCTGAATCGAAATCTCATTCGGGCGAACGTAGAGGGCGGCGACGATGCGCGGCACAATCGCTTTTACCGGGATGATGACGGCGAGGAGAAGTACAAAGCGAGGCCTACGAAGGAGAAAGAGAATGCCCGCGGAGACAGCGACTCCAATGGCGAGCCATTGCAGCGGCAAGCGAACGTTCTCGCCGATCCATTCGACGCCGACCATAAACCCGTGGTCTTCGGTCAATAGATCGTAGCGATCGAGGAAAAACTGCGCGGCCAGCGCAAAAAGGAAAAGTGCTCCGGAGGCGCGGACAAAGGTTGAGTCGAGACTGGCGCCGAGGTTGAGGTCGGATAGGTCAATGCCGTTTTCGAATTGCGCTCGCGGGAACTGATCGCGCAGGCTCCAGCCTCGATTGGTAACCCAGTAAATCGCCATCGTAAGGAACGAGATGGCGAGGACGGCGCGCAAGAGCACGTGATAAAACGGCACAGTGAACAGATAGAAGGTCCACAGATTGCCGAACACGGGATCGCTCCAGAACGTTTCCGATCCGAGCGCCGCGGAGCCAAAATAGCGAACGACGGACCAGTTGTCGACTGAGGCCGCAGAGACGATCCAGGCGACGAACAGCAGGCCCAGCGTCACGAGACGGGCGTACGCCGGGTGCTTTCCGAGGCCAGTGCCAGCGCTCTTAAGTCCGCGCGCGTGTGCCACCCAAAAGGCGACGAAGGCGACGATGGTAACCGCCACCTGCGGCGCGAGGCTATAGAGAAGTTGGTTATACCAGGTGTTTAGCTGGCCAACTTCCTTCCACCATTCGTATTCGAGCAGATAGCCGGCGAAGACGCGGCCGCCGATCGCCAGCAGAAACAGGACGACGGCAAGTATGGGTAGACGTGCAAGCACGTCTATAGTCTACGCTGGTTGTTGCTGCGTCATGCAATGCAGGGTGCCGAGGCCGAGCACGAGATCGACGCAATGGATGCCCGCGACGGTGCGGCCGGGGAAGATTTCCGCGAGCGTGTTGAGCGCGACTCGGTCATTGGGATCGTTGAATGTCGGAACGAGAACGAGACCGTTGGCGATGTAGAAATTCGCGTAGCTTGCCGGCAGCCTCTGGCCGTCGAAGTAGACGGGCTTTGGCATCGGCAGTGTCTGGACGCGCAGTTCGCCCCGCGATTTGAGACGCCGGAGGTTGTCCTGAAGCGGCGCGTAGTTTGCGTCGGCGGGATCGTCTTCGACGACGGTCACCACTGTGTCTCGGTTCACGAAGCGTGCCAGATCGTCGACGTGGCCGTGGGTGTCGTCACCGGTGATCCCATCGCCGAGCCAGATGACTTCGTCAATGCCGAGATAGTCGTGGAAGGCCTGTTCGAGTTCTGCGCGCGATTTGCCGGGGTTTCGCTGTTGAAGCGGCGAGAGCAGGCATTCCTCGGTAGTCAGCAGCAGCCCTGCGCCATTGACGTCGATACTGCCGCCTTCCAAAACAAAAGGCGGCGGAAAGCGACGGAAGTTGAGTTGATCGGCGACGAAACTGGGGATCGCGTTGTCGTGTTCGCAGTTGTCGTACTTCGCCCAGCCGTTGAAGATCCAATCGGTGATCGCGGGCGCGCCGTGCGCGTCCTTGACGAAAAGAGGGCAGAAATCGCGCGTCCAACTGCGGTTGGTTTGGTGAGGATAGAAGTCGACAGCGTCGAGATTGGCTCCGCTCATCGCGAAGACGCGGCGCGCTTCTGCCTCGTCAGCACCATCGCGCACCAGCACGCGAAGGCGTTCGACCGCGGTGATGTAGCGCGCAAACTCGCCGTACACCCACGCGACGGGCTCAAACTTTCCAGGCCAATCGGAGGCTTCATGCGGCCAGGCGATCCAGGTGGCGGCGTGGGGCTCCCATTCCGCGGGCATGCGGAATCCAAGCTCGCGTGGCGTCATCCATTCCACCGATTGAGAATGGGGCCGTAGGCGTCGATGCGACGGTCGCGCAAAAAGGGCCAATTGCGGCGAATGTCTTCCGCCTTCTTCGGATCGCATTCCTGAATCAGAATCTCTTCCTGATCGTGCGACGCGTGTGCGATCAACTGGCCGAAGGGATCGGCGAGAAAGCTATTGCCCCAAAATTCGAGACCGGTCTTGCCGCCAGGATTCACATCGGGCGGCGGACCCTCGTAGCCCACTCGATTCACAGCGGCGACGTAGATTCCATTGGCGATGGCGTGCGAGCGCTGAATCGTCGTCCATGCATCAAGCTGCGCGGGGCCGTATTCGGCCTTCTCGTGCGGGTGCCAGCCGATTGCCGTCGGATAGAAAAGGATGTTCGCGCCTGACAGCGCCGAGATGCGCGCGCCTTCCGGATACCACTGATCCCAGCAAACGAGCACGCCGAGACGCGCGAACGGCGTGTCGAAATTCAAGAAACCGAGATCGCCGGGCGTGAAGTAGAATTTCTCGAGATAGAGCGGATCGTCCGGGATGTGCATCTTGCGATAGAGGCCGACGATATTGCCATCCGTGCCGAGAATCGCTGCCGTGTTGTGATAGAGGCCGGCGGCTCGGCGCTCGAAAAGGCTCGCGACGATGACGACGCCAAGTTCTTTTGCGACCTTGCCGAGCGCATCGGTGGACGGGCCCGGAATCGATTCCGCGTGGTCGAACAACTCGGGAACTTCTTCGCGGCAAAAGTACTGCGAGCGAAACAGCTCCGGCAGGCAGATGACTTGCGCGCCGCGTTTGGCGGCTTCGCGCGCAAGGTGGGCGGCTTTTTCGAGATTCTCCTTGGAATCGGTGGAACAGGAGAGTTGGATCAGGCCGACGCGAAACGGCTTTAGGTATCGATCGAGGGACATTGTCTTTATGATACGCGGGGGCGTGTTGCGCGCAGATTACTGTCGCCGCTTCCCGCGGTGCGCTTTGCCAGCGCCCCGCGGTTCGACTACGGAAAACTGCAGCTTCTTCTCGACTGCGTCGACACGATCAAGCCGCACCTCAATCGCGTCGCCCATCGAGAATGTCCGCTTGCTTCGCTGACCCACGACCTTCCGCGTTGTCTCGTTGTACATGTAGCGGTCACCGGGGAGGGTATCGAGCGGAACCAGCCCTTCGACGAACAAATCGTTCAACTCCACAAAGAAGCCGAAGCGCGTCGTCGAAATGACTAACCCAGCGAACTCGTCGCCGATGTGATCGATCATGAACTTCGCTTTCTTCCATTCGACCAACTCGCGCTCGGCTTCGGCGGAGCGGCGCTCCGTGTCGGACGTGTCGGTGGCAATCGCGTGCAGTTCGCCTTCCGACAGGCGCGGCTTTTCTTCGTCGAGCATCGTCTTCAAAATGCGATGCGCGATCAGGTCGGGATAGCGACGAATCGGCGATGTAAAGTGCGTGTAGCTCGGCGCGGCCAGCGCAAAATGCCCTACGTTGCGCTCCGAGTAGCGCGCCTGCTTCAAGGACCGCAACATGAGATAACTGAGGATGCGCTCCTCCGGCCTTCCGGCGATCTTCGCCACGAGCTTCTGATACATGCGCGAACTCACCGCGATTTCGGGTTCGGGTAGGGTAAGATTGCGACGCGTCTTCGAGCCGTCGCGATTGCGCATCACCATCGGAAAGCGCTTCACCGGAATCGCACCGACGCCGAGGGAGACACCGAACTTCGCCGCGACCTCTTCAAAATCCATGACACGTTTGCCATCCGGCGGCTCGTGGATGCGATAAATGGAAGGGATCTCCGCGTTCTCGAGGTGGCTTGCGACCGCTTCATTGGCGGCGAGCATGAACTCTTCAATGATGCGATGTGCGACGTTGCGCGGGCCGCGGCGGACGCCGGTCATCTCGCCGAATTCGTCGAACTCGATCAGCGGCTCCGGCAGGTCGAAATCGATGGAGCCGCGCTTGGTTCGCTTGCGATTCAGGATGAGCGCGAGTTCCTGCATCTGTTCGAAGCGCGACTTCAGCGGGTGCGGTTCGTTCTCTTCGAGAACGCGATGCACCTGCGTGTAGGTCATGCGAAAGGCGCTGCGAATCACGCCGCGGCAGAAGCTCTGCGACACGACGTCGCCATGTTGGTCGAGTTCGAGAAGTGCGCTGAGTACGAGGCGATCCACCTGCGGCCGCAAGGAGCAAATGTCGGTCGAAAGTTCGACTGGAAGCATGGGAACGGCGCGATCTGGAAAGTAGACGCTCGTGCCGCGGAACGCCGCTTCCTGATCGATCGCCGACCCGGGACGCACGTAATGGCTGACGTCGGCGATGTGCACTTGCAGCGCCCAATTGCCGCTTGCAAGCTTCTTGACGAGCACGGCGTCGTCGAAATCGCGCGCAGTTTCGCCGTCGATCGTGACGATGTCGAGCGCGCGAAAATCCTGCCTTCGCGCGATTTCATCGTCAGGAATGACGGAGGGAATTCCTCGCGCTTGGGCGAGGACGTTCTCCGGAAAGCGGTGGGGGATGTGGTGCTTCCGGATGACGACCTCGACATCGACGCCGAAATCGTCGGGGTGGCCGAGAATCTCGATGATGCGGCCGACGCCGCTGCCGCCGTCCTCGGGGAACTCGAGAATCTCGACGTTCACGATCATGCCGTCGAGGTCCTCAAGGGACTTCACGGCGATGCTGATTGCGCCAACGCGATCCGGATTCGGCGGTGCGATCCAGATCGGCCCGTCCGCGCCTTCGGGCTGCTTCCCAATCTCAGGGACTTCGAGACCCTCTGGAATCTGAATCCACTGCTGAATGCGAGGATCGTGCGGAATCACATACGCGCCGCGGGCGCGATTGCGAAACTCGCCGACTACCGTTCGCTGCGCGCGGGCGAGAATGCGCACGATCTCACCGTCGGCTCGGCCGCCGGATTCGATGCGTGAGATGTGCACGATCACCCGATCGCCGTGCATCGCGCGCGCCGCGTCGGATTTCGAGATATAGATGTCGCCGGTGTAGTGCGTGGAACGCGTGTTTGGAATCAAGAAGCCGTAGCCGTCGCGATGCACGTTCAAGCGGCCGACGGCGTACTCCTTGCTGTGCGCGGCGACGGCATACTGCGCGCTCTTCGTCTCGATGAGTTCACCGGTCGCGCTCAGACGGTCGAGCGCGGTGTCGATCCACTCCTTCGACGCGCCCCTGGCTGCAAGTTCGCGGACAAGCTGTTTGAACGTGCATCGGGCGTGCGGCAGGCGCGTGATGTGGGCGACGAGATCGCGGTCGGAGAATGGCAAGTGCCCTATTATCCCAACTTCTGAGCCGTTACTTGAGGAAGGGATTTCGGCCCTCCAGTTCGATGCCCTTCGGCCACTTTGCGCCGCGCAGAATCCAGACCCGAAGCGTTTCCAGTTCGGCGGCACTCAGTTTGTGGTCGCCAGGCGGCATGAATCCCGATTTCGAGGCCATGAAGATGCGGCTGTCCTCCGGATTCTTTTTGGAGATTGCCATCCACGCTCGCTCCCGGCGGTCCAGGCGCAGGCCACGCGCCGCGGTTCCGCCGCCATGGCAACGCACGCAACGGTTCTCGAGGATCGGCTTCACGTCGCGAACGAAATCCACCCGCGCGCCGCTGGCAGGCAGCGGCAGCAGACAGGCAAAGCAAGCAATAGTCCGCGAAAAGCGCATGTCTCGTCATTCAAGCAGAGGCTTCACGGTCTTGTAAACCGTCTTCGCAACGATGGCTTGGCCATCCGCTGTCGGATGAATTCCGTCGTTCTGCATCAGCGTGGGGACGGTTGCGACGCCTTCGAGGAGAAAGGGGATCAGCGGCAGCTTGTATTTTATGGCGAGGCCGCGATAGATCTGCTCGAACTCGCCGATGTAATCCGGCCCGTAATTCGGAGGCAGTGTCATTCCCGCCAGCACGACCTTCGCGCCGGACGCAAGCAGTGCTTTCACGATCGACTCCATGTTCTTGCGCGTCGCAACAAGGGGAACGCCGCGCAGGCCATCGTTGCCACCTAGCTCGAGCAGTACGACGACCGGCTTCTG
Source organism: Acidobacteriaceae bacterium (assembly GCA_043788745.1). Lineage (GTDB taxonomy): Bacteria > Acidobacteriota > Terriglobia > Bryobacterales > Bryobacteraceae > JBBQWZ01. The sequence continues at coordinate 9,232 of JAYVTO010000022.1, read as the reverse complement.
CGCGGCGATTGTGTCGACGCGATTCAGCCCGCCGGACGTCGTTTCGCCGCTGATGCCGGCGTTGAGCACGCGCCATTGCTTCTTGTCGGTGTCGATCAACTTCTGCAAACCGTCGGGATAGCTCGTGCCCGCTTCGACGCCGTAACCTGCCGTCAGGCTGTCACCAAACGCGATGAAGAGCTTTCGAGAATCGCTCGCGTCGGCGGCGGGAAGCGACGCTCCGGGGTTGGGGTTGAACGAACTGGCGGGCTGGGCAGCGGGTTCCTGCTTCTGTGGAGCGCTACTGCATCCGATCATTACAAACGTTAACGTCAGCGCCGACCCGGCACGTGCAACTATGGAAGAGAGTGACATTCACTCACCATCATAAGAACAGATGCCATCCCCGTCTTCTATTGTCCAGGTGTCGGCCCTGACGAAGTCGATCGACACCGGTACTCACCGCGTCGATATTTTGCGCGGCATTGACTTTGAGATTCCTTCCGGCCAGTTCGTTGCGATCATGGGCCAATCCGGCAGCGGCAAGAGCACGCTGCTGGGGCTGCTCGCGGGCCTGGATTCGCCCAGTTCCGGGCACGTTGTGCTCGATGGAGTCGACATCACTGGTCTCCGCGAAGATGAACTCGCCAAGGTGCGTGGGAAGAAGATTGGCTTCGTCTTCCAGTCGTACCAACTGTTGCCGACGCTGACAGCGGAGGAGAACGTCTTGCTGCCGCACGAACTCGCGGGCGGCGACACGAACGTAGGTATGAAGCGCGCCCAGGATCTGCTGAAGCAGGTGGGCCTCGACGGACGGATGGATCACTATCCCGTACAGCTTTCGGGTGGCGAGCAGCAGCGCGTGGCGCTCGCTCGCGCCTTCATGGCAAAGCCGCCGATTCTGATGGCCGACGAACCCACCGGCAATCTCGATTCCGAGAACGGCCAACACGTGCTGGAGTTGCTTATTTCGCTCAATCGCCGCGAGGGTACAACGCTGGTTCTGGTGACGCACGATCGCGCCCTGGCTTCGTACGCCGATCGGATCATCACGTTGAAGGACGGCCGCGTCGTCACCGACGAACTGCAGGAACCGGCGTCTATTGAGTCGGCGTCGAAGGAAGCGCGATGACGCTGCGCACGGCGAGCAAAATTGCGTTGCGCGAAACGCGTTCGTCGATGGCGAAGTTCTTGTTCGTCGTCATCGCAGTCGCGGCGGGTGTGGGTTGCGTGTCCGGTGTCCGTGGCTTTTCGAATTCGTTCCGCAGTATGCTGATGCGCGAAGCGCGGACGCTAATGGCCGGCGACATGTCGGCGCGCATGTTCGTGCTTCCGAATGACGACCAGGAAAAGATTCTCGATTCGCTCGCGGCTCGGGGCGTCGAACGCACGCAGATCACCGAAACATTCTCGATGGCCGCGCCCGTTGTCGAAAGCGCGCCGGATGGGGCCGGGCAGGCTGCGCCGCCGCTGCTGGTTTCGATCAAAGCGGTTGACCCGTTGAAGTATCCCTACTACGGCAAGGTGAAGCTGAACCCCGAAGGTAACCTCTCGGAGGCACTCAAAGCGGACACCGTCGCGGTTGCCGAAGATCTGCTGGTCCGATTGAAAATGAAACTCGGCGATAGCATCAAGGTCGGCGGCGCGCAGTTCAAGATTGTTTCGCTGGTGGTGTCGGAGCCGGATCGCATGTCGGGATCGATGAACATCGGGCTCCGCCTGATGATGTCACGCGAGGCCATCGAACGCACGGGTCTCATCAAGCCCGGTAGCCGCGCAGCGCAGCGATTTCTCTTCAAACTTGCGGTGACTGCTCCGCCGGTGGAAGATGTTCGCAAGGAGTTGAAGAAGGCCTTTCCAGACGCTCTAGTGGCGGACTTCCGGCAGACGCATCCGATTATCACCGGCGGCCTCGACCGATCCACCGTCTTCTTGAGCCTTGTCAGTCTGATTGCTCTTATCGTTGGCGCGCTTGGCGTGGGTATGGCGATGCACGCGCATCTCGCGCAGCGCATGGACAACATCGCCGTGATGAAGTCGCTTGGCGCGACGTCAAACCAGATCATGCGGATCTACTTGATCCAAACTCTGATGCTGGGATTCGCGGGCGGCATCGCTGGTGTCATCGTTGGTATCGGCATTCAAAACACGCTTCCGATCTTGATTGAGCGGATCTTCAAACTCTCGCTCGGTGCGAGTTGGAGCCCGGTCGCGGCACTCCAGGGCATCGCGATCGGCGTCCTGACCACGCTGCTGTTCACACTTCCTCCCCTCCTCGCAATCCGCCGTGTGCGGCCGGCGTTGATTCTCCGGCGGGACACAGCCGAGGTCAAACGGAATTGGCGTGAGCGCCTTTCGCAGTCGCGCTCGGCGCTGGTTGCGGTGGGTGTCATTCTCCTTGGACTCGGTGGAATCGCGTGGTGGCTGAGTGAGTCGGCTCGGCTCGGCGCATATTTTATCGCCGGCTTGACGGCCAGCGTGGCGGCGCTCTCATTCGTCGCGTGGGCGCTGCTGCGCACCGTGCGCGCGATTCTCGATCGCTGGCGGTTGCCGTCCTCGGTTCGTCAAGGCATGGGCAACATCTACCGGCAAGGCAGCCAGGCGCAGGCGATCCTGGTCGCGCTCGGCCTGGGCGTCATGTTCACGCTCACCGTGTATCTCGTCCAGAATTCGCTCATCAAACAGATCGTCAAAACCGCGCCGCCCGGGATGCCGAACGTCTACATGATCGACATCACGCAGGCGCAGGCGCCCGGCATCCTAGCCATGTTGAAGGGGACAAAAGGTATCGAAGGCTCGCCGGAACTTGTGCCTTCTACCCCCGCACGCCTCACGGCGATCAACGGCGTTCCTTTGAAAGATCTCAAGCTGCAAGGTTGGGCGCGACGCTTCCTGCAAACGCGCTCGGTGATGTTTGAAGCCGAGAAGCCCGACATGACGAAGGTTCTCGAGGGCGCATGGTGGACGCGCGCGAATAAAGAGAACGTTGTGTCGATCGCCGAGGACGCGGCGAAAACACTCAACTTGAAGCCCGGTGCGAAGCTTGAGTTTCTGGCGTCCGGCCGCACGATCGTCGCCGAAGTCCGCGCCGTTCACGTCACGGAAGCGATCCGCGTTTCCGCCGCCAACGAATTTATCTTCAATCCGGAAGCGCTTGCCGGCTTGCCCACAATGTACTACGGCGGCGTGCGCATGCAGCCCGCGGATGTCGCGAATTTGCAGCGCACGGCCTATGAGAAGTTTCCGACGGTTACCGTTATCAACCTCGCGGATGCTCTTCAGTTGATCCAGGAAGTGGTCGACCAGATCGCCGTCGTCATTCGCTTTCTCTCGGCATTCGCCATTCTCGCCGGCATCATTATTCTGGCTTCCGCCGTCGCGGGGACACGATTCCGGCGCGTACGCGAAGTGGTGATTCTGAAAACGCTCGGTGCCACACGCCAACACATCGCGAAGATCTTCTCGGTCGAGTTCCTGACGCTCGGCGCCGTAGCCGGATTGCTTGGTAGCCTGATGGCGAGCATCTTTTCCAGCCTTATGCTGACGCGATTCCTCGACGCGACCTTTCAGTTCGATCCGATCGCGGCGTTGAGCGCGACGGTGATCACAGCGTTCCTCGCGAACGCGTCGGGCTGGATGGCGAGTTGGCGTATCCTCGGGCAAAAGCCGCTCGAGGTGCTGCGCGAGGATTGACGCTTACTGTAGGCGTCCGTCTTTGACGACCGGCGCGCCCTCCACGGAGACGGTCGCGTCGGTCAAAAAGAACCAGCGAACGAAGCCGCCGCGAACCGCGCCGCCGATCTCTTCGCTGTCTCCAAGACTGATTCGAACGACGCCCGCGCCGTAACCGAAGTACGGAATCACATCGATCCCGGGCTGCACGGCGAGCTTCGGATTCGTGCCGAGCCCCATCTCGCGGAACCGCATCGCTGCCGGCCCGCCAGCCTTCAGGTAGTCTTCGACGGCCTTCTGATTGGTCATCGCGCTGACTTTTGTCACCACTCCGGCTTGAATCTCGAAGCGTATCTTCTGCGCGATCCGGTCGCCCACACGAGCCTCGGGAATCACCAGCGTCCCATTCACCGTCTCCTCAACGGGTGCCACACGCAGGACACCCGATGGCAGTTCGATCTCGCGATCGACGCGGACCTGCGCCGACTTCATCCGCTCGGCAGACGCATCGCCATCCTGTTTATTGAAGGGACGCCGCTCCACGCGAAACCGCAAATCAGTCCCTGCCGGAGTCTGTACGCGAATCGGTCCAGAGCGCAGTGCGCGGATTACCTGATCCTGGGTTGCGGAGAGCGCCCTATAGTCCGTATCCAGCACGGCGGCCTCGAAAAGCGCGTCGTATCCGGGCGGGTGCCGCGTCACGATGCCGTCCGCAAGCACGCTGCCTTGCTGCCAATGGAAATGAATTTCGCGATGCGCTCCGCCGGCGTCGAGCCAGTTCTTTAGCATTTCTGCCTCGTCCGCCGGAACGGCTTTCGCCTCCGTGCGGAAGGGCATCCAAAGGTAGACGTCAGCGGATGCGAGCGGCTTTGTCAGGCGGCCGTCGTCCTTCGCGTCGATGTTCTGATATTCGACTTCCGTAACGCTCGCTCCCGCCCTGGCGATGCGTTCCTTCAGTGGAGCACTCAGTTCGCGGAAGAAATCGGGGTCGTAGCGAAGGATGACGCGCTCGCCGCGCGACAGCTTCAGCGAATCCGCAATGCGGTCCGCGAGCTTGTCGTAGCGCAGCACGGCCGTCTGCGGCGCGGTGGTGTACAAGAAGTAATCGTAGATCGCGCGCGCAGTCTGCGCGATTTCTTTCTCGGCGATGTCGTTCGATTGCGTCGCGAACTTGACGTAAATCGCGATTGCAACGTGGCCCGCGCCTTCGGGAAGCGTGAGGATGCCGACGTCGTTGGTGGCAAGCGCCGATTCGTGGATGCCGCTCAACGTGCCGGTCTTATGCGCCACCACCGTACCCTTTGGCAGCAGCGCCTTGATGCGGTTCTCGCCCGTCTGGCAGCGCCTTAGAATGTCGAGTAGCAATTCGGCGGTTTCGGGTTTATGCAGAGCTTTGCGGTGGATCTTCTCGAGCAATCCGGCCATCGCTTCCGGCTGCGCCGTATCGCGCGGATCCTGGTAAAACAACTCCTGCGCCACGGCTTGTTTGTCATAGGCGATCGCGGCGTAGACTCTCTTGAACACTTCCAGTGACCAGGTGCTTTCGGGCGGCAGTTCGGCGCCGAGCGAATCGGAAATCAGTTGCACGCAAGAACGGTCGACGCGAATACCTTCCGCGCCTACTTCCTTCATCTTTGCGGTCACCGCGGCGGGGCCGCCCGCTAGCTTGAGCAAGATATCGGTAGCGGAGTTGTCGCTGATCAGCAACATCAGCTCGAGCAAGTTACGAATGGAAAGCGATACTCCGGGCTTGTTTAACAACTGCGAAAGCGTTCCACTGCCCGGGTGTAAGTCCGACTCTTTCAGCGCGATCATCTGATCGAGCCGCAGTTCGCCGCGATCGACCTTGGCGAGCAACTGCACCGCGATCGGCACCTTGAAGGTGCTCGCCATCGGATAGCCTTCGCGTGCGTTCATTGTGATCACACGTCCGCTTTCGATGTGCTTTGCGTAGACGCCCAACTTGCCGTCGGTGATCTTGGCGAAGCGCAGGAATTCCGCTTCGAGGCGTTCCTGTGCCGGGTCCGCGGAAAAGGCAGGTGTGGCGAAAAGAGCCGCGACACACAGAGCATAGAGTCGCATCATGGGGTGACCTTCTTGAATTCAACACCGAGCATCTCAAGGCTCGTGACGTCGCCGTTCGCGTTCAGTTCGAACCTCGCCAGACCATCGAGCCGCGGCGCTTTCACGCGAAATGTGTCGTAGTGATAGTGGTCGAGTGATCCGCGATAGTTGCTCCATGTGAAGCGGAGTTTGCCCTCGTCGAGCATCACAATCGCGCGTCCGTAGGCTGGTTCTTCGTAGGTGCCCGTGTACTGATCCAGCGGCTTCGACGGCTTTGAGAATTTCTGCCGCTTTTCCTCGATCAGCTTTTCTGCCGTCTCCTGCGTCTCCTCCTGCTTGCGGCCGCGATCGATCAGCATCTCATTCCAATCGCGCGCCGGCAGACCCATCACCTGATCGAGAATCATCCAACGCAGGGCCTCTGGCATGTTGTCTTCGCCGAGATTCGCCAACACGACAATGCCCAGGCGTTCCTTGGGAACCAACGTCACCGTCGCGCGAAACCCATCGATTGCGCCGCCGTGCGACACGATGTGCATTCCACGATAATCCTGCAGCGTCCAGGCCAAGCCGTACGCCATTTGATTCGTTTCCGGATTGTAGCTACGGCCCCACTCTTCCGGCCGGATCACCATTTGCGGCGTGTGCGTCTCGCGCAGATTCTTCGCCGAAATCAGTCGGCGCGCGCCAATCGCTCCATCGCCCACCTGCAACCGGAGCCACTGTGCCATATCCGTCGCGGTCGAATTAATCGCGCCTGCCGGAGCGATGTTGTCCAGATTCCGCCACTGCGTCAGTTGCACCGCCTTCTGCTTGTTCTTCGAATGCGGCGATGCGTGGTCGGGCGTCTTTTCCATGTTGATCGTCGTCATGGAAGTGGATTTCATCCCCAGCGGATCAAAGATTCGCTTCTGCGTGTATTCTTCCCAACTCGTCCCAGCCGCTTTGCCGGCCGCGTATCCTGCGGTCGCAAACATAATGTTCTGGTACTGATACAGAAAGCGGAAGGGAGCGGTCGGCTTGACGAACGCCACGCGCCGAATGATTTCTTCGCGGCTCAGCGGCGAGTTGTACCAAAGCAGATCGTTCCGGCTAAGGCCTGTCCGATGCGAAACCAGATCGCGCATCGTCACCAGTTCGTTCGCCATGGGATCCATGAGGCGAAAAAATTCGACGTGCTTGCGGACCGGGTCGTCCCAGCTCATCTTGCCTTCGTCCACGAGCATCGCCATACCAGCGGTGGTGAAAGCCTTGCTCGTCGAGCCGATCGCGAAAATCGTGTCGGGGGTCACGCGATCCGGCTTGCCGAGTTCCTTCACGCCGTAGCCCTTGATAAAAACTACCTGATCGTTCTGGACGATCGCCACCGAGCAGCCCGGAACGCCCCATGCCTTCATCGACTGCTCGACTACGCGGTCCAGCGAGCGAACGTCAATTGTGCCTGCGCTGAGTTCCGTGACCACCGCAAGCAGCACCACCCACATACGTCGAAACATAAGCGTATTGTACGCAATTGCCTACGCCACTCCGCCGTCCCACGTACCGCGCGCCGGTGGGCGCGACGAAATTCCACAGCGAAGCGCCTTTAATCTTCTTTACTGACTCCCCCAAGACGTGGGGCGTTATCTGTGGTAACTTTTTGAAAGGGATCAGTAATGTCTTCGATGTTCGATCAGCAGGCCGCGATCAATATCGACCTTCCAGTTCAGCCAGCGAATCGTGCCTCACCGCTGCATTTTGGGGAGATGCCCATGAAGTCAGTTTTTGCCGCCGGTCTCGTTTGTGCGTCGGCCCTGCTTGCCGCGCCTACCGTCGTCACATTCAACAAGGATGTGCTTCCCATTCTGCAGAAGAACTGCCAGGGTTGCCATCGCGCGGGTGAGATCGGCCCGATGTCGCTTTTGAACTACAAAGAGGCGCGTCCCTGGGCAAAGGCGATCAAGGCGTCCGTTGCGGCGCGCAAGATGCCGCCATGGTTCGCCGATCCGCACTACGGCGACTTCTCGAACAACGCGAGCCTGTCGCAAAACGACGTTGACGTGATTTCTTTATGGGCTGACAACGGCGCGAAGGAAGGCGAGGCCAAGGACGCCCCGCCCAGTCCCAGATTCGTGCAAGGTTGGAACGTCGGCCAGCCGGAACTGGTTCTCGGCATGGAGACTGCGTTCGAGATTCCCGCCACGGGCACGATTCCGTACAAGTATTTCTCCGTCCCAACGAACTTTAAGGAAGATCGTTACGTGCAGCTCGCCGAGATCCGCCCTGGCGATCGTGCGCACGTCCACCACGTGATTATCAGCGTCCGCAATCCGACGAAGGAAGCGCCGGCTCAGTCCGCCGGGGAACTCACACCTGCCGCATTGGCCGTGTCCCGCGCGCAGCGTGGTCTGGAAGATTCCGACGGTCGGCTGGTTGGTTGGGCCCCGGGCGAAGCGCCGCTGATTCTCAAGCCCGGCCAGGCGAAGCTAATCAAGGCCGGATCATCGCTCGTCTTCCAGATTCACTACACGACGAACGGCACAGCGAGCAAGGACAAGACCTCGGTAGGATTGATCTTCTCGAAGGATCCGGTTGAAAAGCGCGTAATCACTGCCGGCGCGTACGCGCGTAAGCTCGTCATTCCCCCCGGCGAGCCTAACTACGAATCTACGGCGTCATTCCTGTTCAAAGACGACAGCCACATCGATAGCCTCCACCCGCACATGCATTTCCGTGGCAAGGACATGGTGTTCAAGCTGGTCTACCCCGATGGAGCTTCAAAGATTCTTCTTAGCGTCCCGAGGTTCGACTTTGCATGGCAGCTCACCTACTTCCTGCGCGAACCCATTGCGGCGCCTGCAGGCAGCAAACTCGAAGTCATCGCGCACCACGACAACTCCGCGAACAATAAGTTCAACCCCGATCCCACAAAGGAAGTTCACTGGGGCGAGCAGACCTGGGATGAGATGATGATCGGCTATCTTGACTACACCGTCGATAAGCAGGATCTGCGCAAGACGAATCCGCCATCCTCAGGCGGCGGAAAGTAACCGCCAAGGCAGGAAACAAAAAAGCCGCGCCCTCGGGCGCGGCGATCTTCAGGCTGAAGCGAAACTTACGGATAGATGCCGCGGCACGACGAAGGCAGATACTTCGTCAAGATCGTGGTCGCACCGGCAGGGGAGTCGCCCGCCTTGGCACCGCAACTCCAGCCAGCGATCGTCTTGCCGCCGTCAGTCGTTCCGACAATCGCTGTCGTCCCAGTCTGAACCGGGACCAAGCTGAGCACATTGGTGGTAGCAGTTAGCTGCGTCAGTGCGGTCTGGTTGGCGATGATGGTGACCACGCCATCGGCGCTAACGCTGCCGGACGTGACGAACTTCGTGGGCGCGATCGTGCAGCCATTCGGCAACGCAGCGCTTGCATCGATGGCGTTCGAAGTTTGCAACGTCTCGGTGACACCCGTCCTGCAAGAAGATGCAGCGAGGACCACTTCAGAGACCTTGCCGCGGACTGTGTAGTCCTGATACGCCGGCAG
>JAYVTO010000021.1:0-19335 GCA_043788745.1 Acidobacteriaceae bacterium | reverse complement strand
GGCCTCGGTTGGAAGAGGGGTCACGCGCGACCTTACGGTCGGGCCTCGGTTGGAAGATGGGTCACGCGCGACCTTACGGTCGGGCCTCGGTTGGAAGAGGGGTCACGCGCGACCTTACGGTCGGGCGTCGGATGCGGCTCAGATTTTGGGCGACTGGCCGGAGGAGTTCTTCGCAGTTCCTCACGGTCGAGGATCTTCTATCACGGCTTTACATGGGATCGCGACCACAGGGGGGGCGAATCGCCAAGGCTCAGGACATGCACCGCGGACCCCTAGGCCTTGGGCCTTGCCTCCGCAACTTGCGCCGCGACGTGCGCTGCCGCTTCGCCCACCGGGACATCCTTCGAAACCTTCGCGCGCCGATCAACGACTTCGACGAAACCATCGCTGAGTTTCTTGCCGACCGTAATGCGATACGGAATGCCGATAAGGTCTGCATCCTTAAACTTCACGCCGGGCCGTTCGTCGCGATCGTCGAGAATGGCGTCGAGGCCCAGCGACTTACATTCCTCGTATAGCTTGATCGCAGCGGCGCGGAGCGCTTCGCCGGCGAAGTTCACCGGCGTGATCACTACGGTGAACGGAGCAATCGACACGGGAATCGCGATGCCGTCTTTGTCATGAAACAGCTCAATCGCGCACGTCAGAATGCGTTCGATGCCGATCCCGTAAGACCCCATGATCGGCGTGATTTCTTTGCCTGTCTCATCGAGAACCTTGAGACCCATCGATTCCGAATAGCGATAGCCGAGCTTGAAGATGTGGCCGATCTCAACGGTCTTGTGCACGGACAGCGGGCTGCCGTCCACGATGGAAGCGTCGCCCGCCGCGGTCTGACGCAGGTCGGCGTACTCCGGCTGGAAATCTTCGCCTGGAGTCACATGGCGCAGGTGGTAGTCGTTCTTGTTTGCGCCGGCGATCATGTTGCGGCGTCCTTCGAGCGCATTGTCCGCGACCACGCGCATGTTCTTGACGCCGACTGGCCCTAACGAACCAGGGTCCGCGCCGAACAATTCGCGAATCTCTTCCGCCTGCGCCTGACGGATCTCCTTCGCCTTTGACAACGACGCGAACTTTGCTTCGCTCAACGAATGATCACCGCGGAGGAGCAGCAAATAAGGGGTACTGTCGGCCATCATTACGAGGCTCTTCATCTGCGAGGTTTCGGGAAGCCCGGTAAACGCGGACACCTCGGCAATGGTCTTCTTGCCCGGCGTGTGGAACTCCTCCGGCGCGAGATCACCTTCTGGGTCCGCGATCCCGGGCTGCACAGGGATGGAGACGGCTTTCTCAAGATTCGCCGCGTAGCCTGGGCCGGTGACAATGAAGTCCTCGCCGGCGTCCGATTTCACCATGAACTCGTGGGACTGGCTGCCGCCCATCGCGCCGCTGTCGGCTTCGACGGCAACGTACTTCAAGCCGCAGCGATTGAAAATGCGGCAGTACGTGTCGTAGTGTTTTTCGTACGAAACAGCAAGGCCCGCCGCGTTCACGTCGAACGAATAGGCGTCCTTCATGATGAACTGGCGGACGCGCAGCAGGCCGCTCTTGGGGCGCGGCTCGTCGCGGAACTTCGTCTGAATCTGATACCAGATCTGGGGAAGTTGCTTGTAGCTGCGCAGTTCGCCGCGGGCGATCGAGGTCATCACCTCTTCGTGCGTCATGCCGAGGCAGAGATCGCGACCGAAGCGGTCCTTGAGGCGAAACAGGTTGTCGCCCATGATGTCCCAGCGGCCGGATTCCTGCCAGACCTCTGCCGGGTTCAACGCGGGCAGCAGCATTTCCTGCGCGCCCATGCGGTCCATCTCTTCGCGCACGATCTGCGTGATCTTGAGAATGGAACGCTGTGCGAGAAACAAGTAGTTGTAGATTCCCGCCGCGAGTTGCCGGATGTAACCCGCACGCAACAGCAATTGATGACTTACGACCTCGGCCTCAGCAGGGGTTTCCCGCAGCGTGGGGATAAAGAGTTTAGACCAATACATGAAAGGGATTCTCGGCTGCCGCAGTGGGCTGCGAACCAGGGTTTACTGCGCGTGCCGCGAGGAATTCGAAGTTTAGCATTACACTGTAGGGGGATGTGCCGCGATGTAGATGTTTTTCGCGTGCGACGCCTATCTGAATCACTCGAAAGCACAGGGGAGAATACGCATGAAACTGACGAAGACTTTACTCGCGGCCTTGATGGCGTGCCTGCTATTCAGCACGGTTGCGCTCGCCGATGAGAAAAAGGCGCCCGCCAAAAAGGCCGCCATGGAGACCGCGAAGAAGGCCCACCTGGTCGACATTAACGGCGCCTCGGAGGCCGACCTTAAAGCGCTGCCCGGCATTGGCGATGCGTACTCGGCGAAGATTATTGCCGGGCGCCCGTACAATGGCAAGGACGATCTCGTGAACAAGAAGATCGTTCCCTTGGCCACCTACGCCAAGATCAAGGATCTGATCATCGCGAAACAGGCGAAGGCCGTTCCGAAGGCAGCCGCGGCAGCCGCCGGCAAGAAGTAGGTTCGTTTGCGCCGCGGCGGCGCCGATGAAAGCAATGAAGGTAGTACTCCTCGCGACCTATGAGATGGGCAGGCAGCCGTTTGGACTCGCGTCCCCGGCTGCCTGGCTTCGCGAGGACGGACATGAGGTAACGCTCGCCGACTTGAGTACGGGCCCCTTCCCCACGGAGTTGGTTCGCGCGGCGGACCTTGTTGGATTTCATCTGCCCATGCACACGGCCACCCGGCTGGCGGTGCCCCTTATCGAACGAGTCCATGTACTGAACGCTACTGCGCGCATTTGCGCTTTCGGTTTGTATGCGCCGTTGAATGCGGAGTTGTTGCATAATCTCGGCGTTGATCATGTGATCGGCGGCGAGTTTGAAGCGGCACTGACGGCGCTTGCGGGTGGGCTGCCTATACCTGCTGGTGTGCATTCGGTCGAGAAGCTGCAATTCCGGGTGCCGGACCGCACAGGCCTTGCGCCGCTCACAAGCTACACCGGCCTTGAGATCCTGGGGCAAACGCGGGCCGTCGGCTACACGGAGGCATCGCGCGGCTGCTTGCATTTGTGCCGCCATTGCCCGGTTGTTCCGGTTTACAAGGGCAGCTTTCGCGTTGTGCAGCCGGAGGTGGTGCTCGCGGATGTACGGCAGCAGGTGGAGGCGGGCGCACGGCATATTACGTTCGGCGATCCGGATTTCTTCAACGGCCCGACGCACGCGGCTCGAATCATCGAGGCGCTGCACCGCGACTTTTCAGACGTCACCTACGACGTCACCATCAAAATCGAGCATCTATTGCGGCACAAACGCCTACTGCCCATGCTGCGGCAAACGGGCTGTCTGTTTGTGACGAGTGCCGTCGAATCGCTGGATGATGCTGTGCTTGAGAAGCTTCAGAAGAATCACACGCGACGGGATTTCGAAGAGGCCGTGGAATTGTGCCGTACCGAATGCATTACGCTTTCGCCAACGTTTATCGCATTTCTGCCATGGACTACACGGGAAAGCTATCGCGACCTGTTGCGCACGCTGGCACGGCTGGATCTGATTGAGAGTACGGCCAGCGTGCAATTGGCGTTGCGCTTGTTGATTACGGCGAACTCTCGCTTGCTCGAACTCGAAGAAATGGAAGCGCGCGTTTCCGGATTTGATCAGGCGGCATTAACGCACGTTTGGGTGCATGCGGATGCGCATGTCGACGAATTGGCGCACGTGGCACTGCGCCTGGTGGACCATGAACAAAAACGCGGAGCCACCCGGCGCGAAATATTTGGCAAGCTGTGGGCGCTTGTCGATGAATCGCCGCTCGAAGACTTTGGAATCATGCCGCGCGCGACGGTGCCGTACTTAAACGAGCCCTGGTATTGTTGAGCGGAGCCAACGCCGGAGCAGGTTGCTCTGGTATGAAGTTAAAGGGCCATATTGGGGCCGAAGAATACAGATCGCGCAGCGGCGACCGTGCGCTGCGCCCGGCGCACATCGGCGTCGAGCGTGGCGTTGATTATGGGCTCTGGACTGGCAAAGAGCGCGTACGCCCGTGCGAGGCTGTACCCGAAGGACAAAAGGCTAAGCGTTGCGATAAAGGCCGACGGCAACATGTCTTTCATAGGATACGCTAGATTTCTTGTTTAATAGCGACCTCGGTGCGTTTTTTCTAATCGCTAGTACGGTCGATCTATTCCGCGAGGAAAATATACCGGGGTGGGACGGATAAAGGCACCCTGACTGGAATTTCTAATGGCATCTCGAATATTAGTAGTGGCCGCAAAGCTGGGATATCAGATCCGCAGCTTTGACCAAGCCGCAGGCCGGCTGGGAATCGATTTGCGTCTCGCGTCGGATCGCTGTCACGTTCTCGACGATCCCTGGGGCGACCGAGCGATGGCAGTGTCGTTCGACGATCCGGCGCGCTCCGCCAACGAGTGGATCGGCGGAATGAAGGACGCGCGGTTCGATGGCATCCTTGCGGTGGGCGACCGACCGGCGCTCTTTGCGGCGCACCTGGCGGATGCGCTGCAGCTTCCGTTCCACCCGCCCGCGGCGGTTGCGGCGGCACGAAACAAGTTCGCGTCGCGTGAGCGATTCCGCGGGGCCGACATGCTGACTCCGGAGTATTTTCGCGTGGCGCTGAACGGTTCGCCGGAAAGTGAAGCGGCGCGGGCATCGTATCCGTGCGTGCTGAAGCCGCTGGGGCTATCCGGAAGCCGAGGTGTGATTCGTGCGAACGATAGCGCGGAGTTCGTGGGCGCGTTCCAAAGGATCCGAAGGCTGCTGAGCGATCCCGACATTCGCCGATTCCAGGATCCTCAAGACGGGCTGATTCTGGTCGAAGAATATATTCCGGGGCGGGAATTCGCGGTGGAGGGAGTGATGACCCGCGGCGAGTTTCGCGTATTGGCAATCTTCGATAAACCCGATCCGCTGGAGGGGCCATTCTTCGAAGAAACGATCTACGTTACTCCGTCGCGCGAGAGCGAAACGGTGCAGCAGGCGATTGCGGCTTCGACAGCCAACGCCGCGCGGGCGTTGGGACTCTATCACGGCCCAGTGCACGCGGAGATGCGCGTGAACGATCGCGGCGTATGGATGCTGGAGGCCGCGGCCCGGCCGATTGGCGGGCTTTGCTCGGGCGCGCTGCGGTTCGTTGGCGACGCGTCCGGCTCTGTGATGAGCCTGGAGGAGTACCTGCTCCGGCACGCGGCTGGCGAGGAGCTTTCCTCGGTCTCGCGGGAAGCGGCAGCGTCCGGGGTGATGATGATTCCAGTGCCTGAAGCGGGTGTCTATACTGGAGTAGTCGGGATTGAGCGGGCCATGGCGCGGGCCGGAATTACCAAGGTGGTGATGACGGCGAAAGAAGGCGAAACGTTGCTGCCACTGCCAGAAGGGTCGGGCTATCCCGGCTTCCTTTTTGGGCGAAGTGAGCGGCCGGAGGACGTCGAAACCGCTCTCCGGGAAGCGCACGCTTGTCTACATTTATGTATTTCCGCGGCGTTGCCGATTACTAGATAGGGCCTGGCGAGGGCCGCAAGAGGACACAAGATTCGATGAAGGTTTGCATACTCGGAACGGGATACGTGGGCTTGACGACGGGTGTTTGCCTCGCATACATGGGCCACGACGTAACCTGCTTAGATACGGATGAAGCGAAGGTCGCGACGATGCGCCAGGGAAAGGCGCCAATTTATGAGCCGCATCTAGAGGAATTGATGGCCGATGCGTCGGTGAATCTGTGCTTCACGACATCGTATGCGGAATCGGTGCCGGGCGCGGAGGTGATCTTCATCGCGGTTGGCACGCCTCCGGGAGTGAACGGGAGTCCGGACCTGAAATACCTGGCTTCCGCGGCGAACGGGATCGGCGAATATCTGAACAGCCCCTTCTGCGTGGTGGTAAACAAATCGACGGTGCCGATCGGGAGCGGAAACTGGGTCGGGTCGCTAATCCGGGATTCGTACGAGAAGACGCACGGCACAAAGGCAGACGGTAATTTTGCGGTCGCGTCGAATCCTGAATTTCTGCGGGAAGGGTCGGCGCTGCACGATTCGCTGTATCCGGATCGCGTGGTGATTGGCGGCGATGATTCGCGGACACTCGAAGTGTTGTACCGGCTCTATCGGCCAATTCTTGATCAGACATTCCCTCCGCCGTCGTATTTGCCGCGGCCGGATGGAACTGGCGCGGTGCCGCTGATTTCTTCCGATTTGGCGTCGGCGGAACTGATTAAATACGCCGCCAACGCGTTTCTGTCCACGAAGATTTCCTATATCAATGAGATCGGCCAGCTGGCCGAAAAGGTCGGTGCCGACATCACAAAGGTGGCTCGCGGAATCGGCCTGGATGCTCGCATCGGCACTCGTTTCCTGCAGGCGGGCATCGGGTGGGGCGGCTCGTGTTTCGGCAAGGATACGGCGGCGCTTGTGGCGACCGCGGCCGAGTATGGACTCGACATGCCGATCGTGCGCGCCGCTCGCGAGGTGAACTACAAGCAGCGGGATCGTGTGGTCGACAAGCTGCTCAACGAGCTGAAGATTCTGAAGGGCCGTACGATTGGCCTCTTGGGATTGGCGTTCAAGCCCAACACGGACGATTTGCGGGAAGCTCCCGCTCTGGATATTGCGAAGAAGCTGATCGAGCGCGGTTGCAAGGTGAAGGGCCACGATCCGGTGGCAATGGAGCGATTCCGAAAGGAGTACCCGGAGCTGGCGATTCAGCTCGTGGATCGGCCCATCGATGTAGGGGCGGGTTCGGATGCGGTGATCCTGGTGACCGAATGGCAGGAGTATCGTGAACTGGATTGGGAAGGCATGGCGAAGACAATGGCGTCGGCGATCGTGCTCGACGGGCGCAATGTGCTCGATCGCGAGCGGCTGACGCGGTTCGGCTATCGGTATCTGCCGATCGCGTAGCATCGCGCAGACTTGCTGGCCTGTGACTCTAAATCAAATAACACAGGATCCGGGTTTGTGTTAGCGGGGACAGAGGCCTGGGCTACTGGAACTTCTTCAGCTCGTCGACGAGCGCGGTGACGCCCTTCTTCAGATAGATCTGCATCAGGCGCTGCTCCTCGGGCGAGGGTGCGACGGCGCGGCCGAGTTGCGCATCGGTGAGCGCCGCGCGGCTGGGAATCCAGAACGTTCCGTCCTGAAATTCGACCGAACTGACGAAGCCCGTCATGCCGCCGACCGCAAAGCGTTCGGGCACGCGCAGCGTAGTGTCCTGCAAAATCGTGCTGGATGCGCCGGGCGCGAGTTGCAAATCGGCAGGCACCGTACCGGCGAGAAAGTCGCGGCCGCTGGGATCCTTCAAGATCCAACCCATTTCGAGGTAGCGGACGGCGCGGTCCGACCGGTTGCGAATCTCGAGCTTCGGCGCGTGGACCTCGTTCGCCGAAACCCTGGCTATGCCCTCGATCGCCTCGATCGGCGATTCGGGAACTTTGAGGAACGCCAGTTGCATATCGCGTTCGGCTTCGACGTTCGTCGAGCGGCCACGGACGCTTTGCACGCCTTGTATCGGGCGGTCGTTCTGCCGGGCCATGGTCCGCAAGGCTTCTTCTTTGAGGCCCGCCGGTCCGGACTTGTCGAGCACGGCCTTGAAATACTTGCGATCGCGGCGGGCTTCGAGTTCCCATACCGTCATCACGCGGCGCGAATTCAGTTTGTTCGCGCCATAGAAGCCGAGGTCGTCAAAAAGCACGCCATCGAGCGCGACCTGCACCAGCGGTCCGCCATTATTCGAGACCGGCCGCAGCAGGCGAAGATCGATCTTGACGGGAAACGTCTCGCCGGGTCCGACGTCGAGCGACGGAACAGAAATCGATGCCTTGCCGCCGGGCGTGATTTCCTGCGCCTGCACCAGCAACGTAATACTGCGAATGCGGCGCGACGAAGAATTGCGAAGCGTTAACGCGGTACGCAGATCGAGGACCATCGCGCCGCCGCGAACGGTGGTCGACGATTCGCCCCAATCGGCGCTCAGCACGGAGATGGGGGAATCCTTGGGCAGGTCGACTTTGAGGGAGCCACGGCGATCCGGCTGGGCGAAGAGCGCGACGGCGGCGAGACTCAGGATAGCGGCATTCTTCAGCATCGTTCCGCCTTACTGCACATACACCGTCGTAATCGTCATCTGGCCCGTATCGTCGTCGACGTAACGGGCGCGCGCCGAGCCCTGCAAACTGACCGAAAGCGCCACCGGGCGATTGCCGGGCGAGGTGAGGGCCATCGAACTTCCGTTTTCTTTTACCAGTACGCCGCCGGGCGAGGCTTCGACCGTAACGCCCGGTTCGGCGAGCATCGCGACCGGAGTCTGTGTCCAGAGGGCGCGGCCAATGCGGCCCATCGCTGAGGTTTCGGACGCCGGCGTGTTAACCCACCACACACCGACTACCGCCAGCGCGAGACAGGCGTAGGCAACGCCTTGTTGCCAGGACTTGCCGCGCGTCAGCCAACCGAAAGCGGGCCATGCTGTTGATTTTTCTTTGGGCGCCTGCGCCACGCACTCGCCCGCCGCCAAGCCAACGCGAATGTTGCCCGTCATCTCTTCGGCCAGCCGCACCCAATCGAGGTCCCGAGGCATGGTAAGCGCTATTCTGGAAGCGACTTCGCGATCGCCGCGATACGCCGAGACGCGCGACGTACAGTGCGCGCAACCGCGAACATGAACGACCGTCCGCAGTCGGGCAGCGAAGGGCAAATCGCCGGTTGCATAGAGGGCCAGGTCGAATTCAGAGGGATGCTGCAGCGTGCTCATGACGACTTCCTCCGCTCGAGATATTGGCGGAATTTCACGCGCGCGTTCGCAATGTGAGAGCGAACGGTGGCTTTGGAGCAACCCAGGCGCGCGGCGACCTCTTCGGCTTCCAGGCCTTCGACATCGCGGAGCAGCAACGCGGTCCGCTCACGCTCAGTCAGACGCCGCAACCCGGCGTCGAGCATCTCGCGGCGTTCGCTACGCAGGACTTCCTGCTCGGGCGAGAGCGCCTGCGAAGTCAGCGGCTCAGCGACCTCGTCGATTTCGCAGAAGTTTACCCGCCCGTTGCGACGCAAAAAATCGATGGCGGTATTCGAAGCAATCCGGGATAGCCACTGGGCGGCGCGGTCGGGATCCTTTAGCTGGTCTTGACGCTGCAAGGCCTTGATGAAAGCTTCCTGCGTCAAATCCTGGGCGTCCGCGACGTTGCCGACCATACGGTAGATCACCAGGAACACGCGGCGCATGTTCTCTGAAATCAATCGGTTCTGGGCGTCCGCAGCCGCCTGGTCGGCAGGCCGGAAGCTGGGCTTCTCGAGATGATCGGCCTCGCTCATAAGCCCCCGTATGTATGATGCCGTTGCAGCCATAGTGCTACATAATTGCTGACGGCGACGGCACAGCAAGCGTGCATAGGATTCTATCGGCCGGAACCCGCTTTTTCTCGCGGGATGTCTTGATGGCGCAATTTTTGTCGCGTCCCAGAGGCTACCCGCGTTATCTTAATGATATATGAGACCTGTTGCCGTAATTGGAGTTGGCAAGACCGCCTTCGGAGCCTTGGCCGACCGCGATATCAAGTCACTTGCCGTCGAAGCCGGCCAGGCGGCCATGAAGGACGCCGGCGTCGAGCCATCGCAGATCGAAGCCTTCTATCTCGGGAACTTCGCCGGACCGTCGTTTTGCGGACAGAACCACCTGGCGCCGTTCATCGGCGCTGGCCTCGGAATCGCCGGCGTTCCGGCGACGCGGTTTGAGGCGGCGTGCGCGTCGAGTGGCAGCGCCTTTTATCACGCCTTCGCGGCGGTGGCATCGGGCCAACACGATCTCGTACTCGTCGGCGGCGTCGAGAAAATGACGTCGCAGCCGGGTCCGGTAGTGACGGAGATCCTCGCGGGTGCGGGCGACCTGGGCGGCGAAGTGAAGGTCGGCGGCACGTTCCCGGCGTTGTTCGCCATGATCGCGCGGCGGCACATGCATGAATACGGCACCAAACGCGAGCATCTGGCGGCAGTCGCGGTGAAGAATCACGCCAACGGCGCGAAGAATCCGCTGGCGCATATGAAGAAGATCATCACGCTCGAACAGGCACTCAACGGGAAGCCGATCGCCGATCCGCTGACGGTGTTCGATTGCTCGCTGGTGTCGGACGGCGCGGCGGCCGTGGTCATCTGCCCGCTGGATCGCGCGGCGGAATTCACCAAGAAGTTCGTTCGCGTGATGGGGATTGCGCAGACATCCGACATGCTGGCGCTCGATGAGAAAGAAGACATCACAACGCTGCGCGCCGTGAGAACGTCGGCGGAGAAGGCCTACAAGATGGCGGGAATCACCGCGAAAGACATCCAGTTCGCCGAACTGCACGACTGCTTCACGATCGCCGAGATCGTCGCCGGGGAGGACCTCGGCTTCTGCGCCAAGGGCGAGGGCGGCCCCTACGTCGAGTCCGGAGCGACGACGCTCACCGGCGAGCGGCCCATCAACACAAGCGGCGGCTTGAAGGCGAAAGGCCATCCGGTGGGCGCAACCGGAGTCGGACAGATTTGCGATATCGCCTGGCAGATCCGCGGCGAGGCGGGCGAGCGGCAAGTGAAGAACAACTCGATTGGCTTGGCGCAAAACCTCGGCGGTTCGGGAGCGACCAGCGTCGTCACGATTCTCGGCGCGGTGTAGGTTTCTTTTGGAGCCGCGAAGCTCGATCAGAAGACGGGCGCCGGGAAGCGCGGGTCGGCCAGGTAGTAGCCTCTGCTTACAGCGTACCGCCCTCGGGCCAATTGCTCCAATGAGCGTTCGAGGTCTCAGACGGGGCATATAGCCTCGGATCTCCGCTACTGAGCACTTCGGCGAGTTGACGAAATGTGGACGTGTGGCTTGGATACTCGCCTTCGACCAAGTTAGGATGAATGCCAGTCCTCGAGTACGAATATTTTACGCAGGTCCGGTCGCACGCTAACGCGTCGCTCACTCGGCGTCGCGAGTACGTCGTATTCTGCCGCCAAGTGTCGGCATGATCATAGACTGCTGGCTGCAGGATCGGGCTTACGCCGGTCAGTCTTTTCCGGCACTTCTCGGGATTTTCACCTAGACTAGGTCACTGTCACGGTCAAGTAGGCAGGCTCTAGCAAACGATCCAACAGCTAGAACGGTCGCGACGGGGAATCCCTATCGCGCCAGTTTTTTCTTTGGGAGCGCGATATCCCATGGGTAGTGGGGAGTAGGTGCGATTCGTACCTATCGAAACGGGGTCAAGCGTCGATGGTTGGGTAACCCCCAAATGGGGGCAAAACTTTGGCGAAGCGGTAAGGTTTCGCCGTTGAGTCTAGGGCCTAATCAGAAAACAATGCGAATTCTCTGGATCTGTTCGACCAACCCAAGTGAGGCTGAAGATAGCCTGCTTCTCGCGCTGAGCGGGATGAACGTCCAAGTCGCCCGAGACATCTTGGAAGCGCGCGAGTTTCTTGTGGGCGCCTTGCCGTACGATGCCGCGATCGCGAACCTCCCCATGATCGGCCTAGCGGCGGAAAATGTCATCGAAGAGATCACCTCCGCTCGCAAAGGTACTGCCGTCCTTATCCGGGAATCGGGTGGTGGCCTTGCCGAAGCGATTCACTGTACAAAGATCGGCGCCTTCCACTACTTCGACGACTCGGCGCATCCCAAGGACATCCTCGATGCAGTCCAGCTCGCCAAGTCGGCGGTGCGCCGCGCGGCCGCAGTAGAACCTTGGAGGCAAATCCTGGTCGGCGAGAGCCGTCCAATGCTCGATCTGGCGGAGCGCATCCGGCTGGTTGGCTCTCGCCGGTCGACGGTGTTGATCTCTGGAGAAACCGGAACGGGAAAGGAACTAGTCGCCCGCGCGATCCACATGGCGAGTACGCGATGCCAGCAGCCGCTCGTCACTGTCAACTGCAGTGCCCTTCCAGAAAACCTCTTGGAGGCCGAACTGTTCGGTCATGTACGGGGGGCCTTCACGGGAGCGGTGACCAGCCGGGTAGGGCGGTTTGAACAGGCGAATCGCGGGACAATTTTCCTCGACGAGATCGCCGACATGCCGCTGGATATCCAGACCAAGCTGCTTCGCGTCCTCCAGGAGCGCGAGTTCCAGCGCCTCGGAAGTTCGGAGACTATTAAGGTGGACGTGCGGGTGATTGCGGCCTGCAACGTGAATTTGGCTGATCGGATTCGGCAGGGGCGATTCCGGGAAGACTTGTTTTATCGCCTGAACGTCATCCCGCTCGAACTGCCCGCACTGCGCGAGCGCGCGGCAGATATCCCGCTGCTCGTGCAGCACTTTCTCGAGAAGATCTGCCGCCAGGAAGGCATCGAAACGAGACGCGTTGCCGCGGAAACGCTCGCGCGGCTCGATGGCTACTATTGGCCAGGCAACATCCGGCAGTTGGAGAATGCGGTTGAAATGGCAGTGGCCCTCAGCGGCGAACGCGAAATCTTGTATCCATCGGACTTCCCGTTGCCGCCGGCGGAGCGGCCCATGCAACCTGCTGCGATTCCATCCAATGCGGAATCGATGATCACCGTGCCCGACGCGGGCCTTGATTTCGAGCAGACCGTAGGCACGATTGCGCGCAGCATTCTCGAACAGGCACTTTCAAAAACCGGCGGCAATAAGAAGGCCGCAGCGGACATGCTACGGCTCAAAAGGACGACGCTGTCGGCGAAACTCCGCGCGCTGGACGCAGTGGCCGTATGAAGAACTGTGGATCGCCGGCTTTATTGAGGGCAAGACGTGGGCGGAGCTGTGTGGGGAACCGGCACCGCCTAGCGCGTCAACGGATCTTCCACCCAGGGAGGAGTCGCTTCGAGCAACCGGCCCAACGCGGGCTCGAGTTGGCTCAGCTTCTCTTTCATCTCCCAGGCGACTTTTCGATAGCTGAAATGCCCTTTGACGCCGCTCCGCAGTCTGCAAATGTAGTGCGCTTCCGCGAAATCCATTTTGAAGAGGAAGCGCGACCTCGCGCCAAACGGCAGCAAATAGTGGCTTCCAGGCACAGGCAGGGAGTGAGCAGTAGCGAGCGTCTCGCGCATCAGCAATTCGTACGGTTCCGCCGCGCCCGCTTCGCGCAGCGCGTCCGGCGTGTCGAAGCCAAGCTGCCCGGAATAGGCTTGCCGGTATTGATGGCAGCGCCGATGTCGGTGGAGGTCGCGGTAAGCGCCGATGTCCATCACGATGTCGAACGAATACGTCGCTCCGCGAAACCCGCGCAGCAGTTCGTCACGCCGCTCGCGCGACTGCAGCGCAACGTCGATCACTTCGTTCCGTTGCGCGACACTCCATCCGCAAGCGATTTCGAACAGTTCGCGGAAACTTCTATTGGTAACTGGATAGAGCAGGCTGGCGACGATGTCGGTATGTGTGTCGGCAGGCTTCAGCACATCCACAAAGGCAGGTTCGGCGCCGCCCGCGGACGGAAGGTTGGCTGTCGCCCACTGCTCCAGATCGCGATGCGCGGCGGGCACGTGGGGGTCGGGCTCCACGTACTTGGTCAGCGTCGGCGCAAGCGGTTCGGTCGCGTCCGCCTCGCTCCACGCGCAGGTTGGGGGCTCGGCACAGGTTTCGACCATCTCCTGGCCAAGCTCACGGAGCTCGAGGTAAGGGCTGGCGCGCAATCGACGGATCTGGCGTTCGAGTGTGCGGAT
The DNA here is from genome assembly GCA_043788745.1 of Acidobacteriaceae bacterium. Taxonomy (GTDB): domain Bacteria; phylum Acidobacteriota; class Terriglobia; order Bryobacterales; family Bryobacteraceae; genus JBBQWZ01. The sequence continues at coordinate 5,720 of JAYVTO010000021.1, read as the reverse complement.
GCTGGTAACTTGCCCCACCCCGGTCGGAATTCCGAAGAACAAGACGTATCGCGCGACGTCGAACGCCCGCGCGGCGATATTGCGCTGGTAGGCGTCGGGATTCATTCCCTCGGGCCGCGGGAGCCGCTCAGAAAGATGCCCGACCATCCTCGCATGAATCTCCCCGTAGGCTTCGAGCAGCCGCGTGGCCGCTGCCTGGTAGCGCGCGGCGTCGGTCGCGGAGAATTCCGGCGGCGTGACAAAACCCGACTTCGAAAAGTCCTGATAGCGCGAGGAGCGGGCTTGTCCGTCCCAAAGGACTTCATCCTCGGCTTCCGTCGCCGCTAGCTCCGAGATCCCCTCAAAGCACAGCGTGACGTGCCCCAAGTCGGCAATCGAGGCATGACCGTACTGGAAATAGAAATTGTCGAGAAACTTCCGGGAATCGTGGGTGCGCACCCAGTCGATCGACTTCGCAATTGAGTCCGGCGACCGGCTGTAACGCGCAAGGGCATAGGCCGCCTTTTCGGCGGGCATCGGAGAAATGGAGAGAACGCGACGGGCCTTCGGATCTGACAAGAGGCTATGATAGCGGATTCACTCCCATGCGAATCCCCATCAAGAAACTCTCCGGCGAGGCGGGCCTGCCCGTCTACGCCCATGGCCCGGAAGAAGACGCCGGAATGGACCTGCGAGCCTCCGAAAGTGCCGTCCTGAAGCCGGGCACTCCGTTTGCTGTTCCGACGGGACTCGCCATCGAATTGCCGCCCGGCTTCGAAGCGCAGATTCGCCCGCGCAGTGGATTGGCGTTGAAGCATGCGATCACTGTGCCGAACAGCCCGGCGACGATTGATCCCGGCTATCGGGGTGAGATCAAGGTCATCCTGCTCAACCTCGGCAAAGAGGACTTTCCGATTGCCGTGGGCGACCGCATTGCCCAGATGGTGATTGCCAGGTACGAAGCCATCGAGTGGGTCGAGAGCGAGCTCGGCGAGTCGCGGCGCGGCGAGAAGGGATTCGGGTCCACTGGCGTCGCCTAACACGACGGTCCGCATTCCCAGAACTGGGCTCTCCGCGAACGGAGTCGCTGTGAAGCGTACCGCCGTCGAAGAGCACGAACCGAGAAGGCACGCCAAGTGAGGCGAGCGCCGGCGCACGCAACGAGTCCATCCATCGACAAGTGCACTTTGGATGCCGCACGCGACCGAGTCCGCTGCTCGTTAGCTGCGCGGCGTCGATGTCGAACTCAGACGGTGATTTTGCTGCCCGAGAATCGCGTGAACGTGAAGCCGTCGAAGTCCTCGGCGTACGTCAGCCGCTGGTCCCGCAGTACGCTAATCGCGATCTGCTCGCCCAGCCGCAACGATTCCGCGTAGTCCGATCGCCAATGCACGCCTGCGATATTGCGCCCGATGCCGATGTTTGAGGCGAGCTTGTTCAGTTCTCCGCCAACAGTCAATTTCCCCGCATCCGGGCCAGCGTACGGGACGAGCGAGATGCCATCCGGAGTCGGCACGAGGGGATTGGGGATGACGAACGACTCGTCGAAGATCGCTTTCAGGATCGTCACGCACGCGCCGGCGACGGTTGCGTGGCCCGCTCCGTAGGACGGGTGAAGCGGCGAGCCTTCGGGGAACGCAAGGGGAAGAAGGTAGGTCCCGTGCTTGCTGAGAATGCGGCTCACCGCCTGCGAGCCGGAGAGATCATTGTGGATCGGGTACTTGGCGGACTTCGCGACGGCGTTGTGCACGAGACCTCCGTAGGCCTCTGGACGCAGACGGCGGTGGACCAACCATTTCTGATACCAGACCGCCTTCAGCGCGCGACTCGCGATCTCCGGAACCGCGACCGCAATGGCGGGAGGCCCGAAGGTGCCGAAGCCTGTCTGATTGGTTGAACTGAGATACGGGTTGCCTGGATTCAGCGGAACGCCCATTCCGCCTCCGGTGACCGTATCGCCGGGATCCGGCGGCTGGAGCATGATGAGCATGGCATTAAAGTACGCCTGATAGAGCACGTCGATGTGGACCCACTGCGATAGATCCCGACCGTTGCGAATGAAACGCCGCGTACGATCGAACGCCGCACTGCGCGTAGGCGAAAACCCGTTCTGCACGGCGAGCCACTCGTCGTACTGCGTCAAGTAATCGACGCCCGCGAGATACGTGCGCATGCGCTGTTCGATGTACTGGACGCCGAAGGGAACAGGCTTCAACAGAAACTGGCTCAAGTAAGGGCCAACGCGATCGCCCGCGGTGAAGCCCCGAAACAGAGTCGCCGGAATCACTTGTCCGTTCGTCTTTGGACCCTTGAAAGCCGTCAGCTTGGAGAGGTCTGCGGCAGCAGCGGCGGCCGTCGAATCGGACTCATACTGTGTGAACGGAACATCGCGCATCAGGGCCGCCCAATAGAGTTCGACCATTTCGCCGGCGGTCTCCGCACTCTGGATGCTGGGCGCGGCAGGAATCGCGACGTGGTGGGAGTCGACGCCTTGCAGGTCGAAGGCTGCGCCGGCGCAAGGGTTTACTAACTTGCGATCCGGCGAGCCCATTGGAATTTGCTCGATGTCGTCTTGGCGACCGCCGTTTTGCATCGCGTCGCGAAACGCGTTATACGCGGAGGCGTCCACTTCACCGAGCGCGTTGTGGGGCAGGCCTTTGGAATAGCTGCCAATCCGGTTGGGGAAATCGGTTTCGTCGGTATTCGGCGTCTGGTTAGGCTGGAACGCATCGCGCTCCAGTTGCGCGGCGATTACGCGCACGCGGTACGACTGCCGGCTTCGCGTCGCGTTGGCGCGCGAGCTTTCGGCTGCCTCCTGTTCATCGCTGGCCAGCGCGGATGTAATTCCGGCGGCTGCGCCAAAGAAGATCCGGCGCGTCACGCTCGCCGGTTGGCTCTTCGCCGGGCGGACATTCTTCACGGCATCCATTTTTCGTGCCATATCCACTCCTTGTCTTTCGACCAACGCCAATCGCCGAGGGAGCGCATCGCGGCGGCTGCCCTGACGTGGTCGCGAACCCTACTTCTCACACGACGGATTTTCGCTGATTCGGTTTAGGGTTCTTGTAATATTGAGGAGACTCGCGCGCCGTGTTCCGCGTTCCGTTTTTCCGGCGCTTCGATTCTGTCACAGTAGGGGAAGTGATTGCTGCGGCGAGACAGGTTGCGTTCGATGTTCTTTGGCGAGTGGCCAGCGAGGATCGATTTGCCTCGGATGAGTTGCGCGGACTCTCGACCCGGTTGGAGGCGCGGGACGCGGGCCTTGCCTCCGAGATTGTGTTCGGCTGCCTGCGCAATCAAGCGCAGCTCGACTACTTGATCGAGCACTTTGCCGGCAAGAGTGCGGCCTTAGACCTCGAAGTACGGATCGCGCTGCGGATGGGCATCTTTCAGTTGCGGCACCTGGATCGCATCCCTCCGCATGCGGCGGTGATGGAAAGCGTCGAATTGACGAAGCGGGCGAAGAAACTGTCGGCGTCCGGCTTCGTGAATGCGGTGCTACGCAAGGTGACGCGGGTGGCGGTCCGCTGGCAGAATCCGGAAACAGAGTTGTCGATTCCAGCGTGGATGTTTTCGCGGTGGAAACGATTCTACGGCGCCGATGCGGCGAAGGCGATTGCCGCGAACGCGCTCGAGAAGCCGCAGGCTTACCTCCGCATTCCGGCCGGTGGGTCGGTCGAGGGATTGGACGTGGAGCCGACCGATATTGAGGGATGCTGGCGGCTCCGTGAAGCGACTCCGACAGGGTTCCGGCGGCAGGACATCGGATCGCAGGCGGTGGTCCCGCTGCTCGACTTGCGGGAGGGGCTTACCTTCCTCGATCTGTGCGCGGCGCCCGGGAACAAGACGGCGCAGGCGATGGAAGTGAACGTCAAGGTGGTCGCGTGCGACCGCGAATGGTGGAGGCTTCGGTCGCTCGACGATCTGGCTGTCGACCGCGTGATTCTCGACGCGACTGAGCCGCTGCCGTTTGGCCGGAAGTTTGATCGGATTCTGATTGATGCGCCTTGCTCCGGAACAGGGACCTTGGGGCGGAATCCGGAGATCAAATGGCGACTACAGCAGGATGACCTCGTTCGCTATCAGGAGCGTCAACGAAAGCTCATTGCGAGGGGCTTGGAGGTGCTGGCGCCGGGTGGGCTTCTCGTGTACTCCACCTGCTCGCTGGAGCCAGAGGAGAATCGCGATGTGGTTGAGACGTTTGCCCGGGCGGAGAAGCCTGGCGGCCCGCGTCCTCGGCCCGGTTCCGGCTTTCTGACCTATCGGGCCATGGATCGCCTACCCGGGCGTGAGCCTGGAGACGGGTTCTTTGCGGCCGTGATCCGGGGGGCTTGAGCGCTCTAAAGCTTTTTGGCTGGGCAGACGATAGAACTCTCAGGAAATGAGGCCCATGACTCGCAGCCTGTTTTGCATTGCTTTTCTCGCCACGGCCACGGTGGCTTCGGCGGGCATCTTCTCTGATTCTGAGCCGAAAGCCAGCAAGGGCACAACCAGCGAAAAGGTCGCCTACATTGAGGGCACGCACAAGGGGCTAGCTCCGCACACGGCTGGCGTATTGCTCTTCAATGACGCCAAAGTGATGGCATTCCAGCACCCGAAAGGGACGCTTACGATTCCGTACTCCGCGATCAGCGGTGCCGAACTGGGTCCACTGCGCGGGCGTGACGCGGGACCTGCTTACCGGGTTTGGAGCGCCTACCGCCGTCTGGGCGAAAAGTCGCGTTACGTGACTATCCACTACACCGAAAAGGGTGCGACGAACCGGCTCGTTTTCGAGCTCACGGACAAGGCGGCCACGCTAGCCGTTTCGCAGATTGAGATCGCACAGGGTAAGCGGCAGGGATCGGTAATCTCCACGGCAGCGAACGAGGAACTGTGGTGGGGGGACAAGTATTGGCGGACCAACCGTAACTCCGAAAAGTGGAACAAGCCGAGCGGCGCGGAAACCCCGAAGAGTTCGGCTCCGGACCGGTAGGGCGGCGCAAGGCATTTGCTGCGGGCTCCGGCGTTGCGGCGGACCGCTCAATTCCGTTTCCTCCCGGAAGGCACAGTGACCCGGGAGACCTCGGACGAGAGACTGATCGCGCCCAAACGAAACTTCGTCCCACTCAAGACAACGGGTCTCGATATAGGAGTCATGCGGATCCACTCTCCCGGCACGGTTGCCATGCGGGCACCGGCTTCAGGCTGCGATCAGAGCGGCCTCATACTCCGCGAAACTCTGCAAACCTTTCGCGGTTGTGCGACATGAGCGCCTGCGAACCAAGCCATTCGCTCGTGCCTTTTTCATTCTTCGAGGTGGGTTGAAGGTCCATCTCAACTGACCCTGCACTCCCGACTTCACCGACAACGGACTGTTTGCCTCGCCATCTCGAGATCCAAGCTCATGCGAGCAGGAGAGGCACTTGGGTATTCGATTAGAGCGAGCGGGTTCACCACAAAAACCGGGCCGTTGCGCAGGGTGGTGCCCGGTGTTGCCGACGCGCCTTACTTGTCCGGCTCACGGCCGGGGCGTGTCGGCCCTCAACGGACGCACATGGCTCGGTTGTACACAAAGTACGCCAAACCGCCCACGACTACTAGTATGAGGATTGCGTCCATGACTACAGGATGACACGAATCGTGGGCAGCGTCATTCTCTTTGCGTCGACTTCGGCAAGATCAATTCGGCGGCTCAATCCGACTTCGGCTCGCAGCGCCAGATTCAATTTGCGCTGAAGCTGAGCTTCTAGAGCATTTTC
>JAYVTO010000020.1:0-7902 GCA_043788745.1 Acidobacteriaceae bacterium | reverse complement strand
CGTTCGCGGTTCTTCGAGAGAGGAGCAGGGGTCAATGTTTTCACGGTTCCTTACGCCCGGGGTTCTTCGTGCCCCTCAATTTTAGGTCTTGAAAGTTTTCACTTGAAACTCATGATTGTTAGGGTATCATTCGTGCAACGCCTCAAAAAAGTGGCGGATTCGGATTGCTACTGTTGGGCAATTCGCTTACGTTTATCGTGACGGTTTCGGCGCTCAGAAAGGCGAGCGTGGCTCGTCACTCATCCTCAGCGTTGACGAGGATGCCCGAGCGGCGAAGATTTGCTCGAAGTTTCGTCATCAAGGTTGAGTGGCATAAGAGAAGGAGCAAAAAATGAGAAGAGGATACGTGTCTCCAGGCGGTCCAATCCGGCTTGTGTTTTGTTTTTTGACGGTTAGCGCGATGTGTTGGTCCCAATCCGATCCTGGTCCGCGCTTGGGCGCGACCGGTGCCGGAACCGCAATCAGCGGCCTAACGGTCAAGGAGGGCAAGTTCTTCAACACCGGATTGGATTCATTTTCTCAGGTTGCCTCCGTCAGTGGCAGCATCCCAGGAACGGAAGCAGGTTTAGGACCACGATTCAACCTCGACAGTTGTGCTGGTTGCCACAAGCACCCTGCGGTCGGCGGGTCAAGTCCCTCGACGAACCCTCAGGTTAATCCCACACTTTCTTCGTCCGCCCAGGTGACTTACGTAACCTCGACCGTGCCGATCCTGAGCCTGAATGGCCCCATTCGAGAAGTGCGGTTCTCAGACGATGGCGGGGTCCACGATCTGTTCGTAATCACCGGGCGATCCGATAACGCGGTCGGTTGCGCTATTTCACAACCGGATTTCGCAGGGGCGAACGGGGCCGGCAAACTCCGGTTCCGCATCCCGACTCCACTCTTCGGTCTAGGTTTGATCGAAGCCATCGAGGACAGCACTATTCTGGCCAACCTAGGCCCGAAGCCGTTCGGGATTCTTGGGTCGGTCAACCGCAATGGCAACGACGGCACGGTGACACGCTTCGGCTGGAAAGCGCAAAACAAGTCGCTGACCATTTTCGCGGGCGAGGCCTACAACGTGGAGCAGGGTATCACCAACGAACTGTTCCCCGATGAGCGCGGCGAGGGAGGCGTGCAAGATCCCATTCCATGCCGGCAGGTTGTGACGGCGCCGCAGGACACCGTCCATTACGAGGAGACGAACCCTCTGAAAGTGTCCGACGACGTGAACAACTTCGCCAACTTCATGCGCTTCCTGGCGCCGCCCACGCCGGTGTCGTCGTATGGCTCGGTGACCAATGCGCAAATCACCGCCGGGGAGGCTGCCTTTAACAAGGCGGGCTGCGCAGCGTGTCATATCAAGTCGATGACCACGGGCAATCACGCCACGGCTGCTTTGCGCGGCAAGACAGCCAATCTCTTTTCGGATTTGCTGGTCCACGATGTTGGGACCGGAGATGGAATCTCGCAGGGCGGGGCAAACGGGTCGCAGTTCCGGTCGGCTCCTCTATGGGGCGTGGGGCAGAGGTTGTTCTTCCTGCACGACGGCAGGACAGGCGATCTTGTCGAGGCCATCAACAAGCACGCCGGAGAAGCTACGCAAGTGATTCAGAACTTTAACGGCATTATCATGAATCCAAACAGTCTTACGGCGATCGAACGGCAGAATCTGGTGTACTTCCTTCGTTCGCTGTAATCGCTAAACGTTAGAGGATTGGAGCGCCCCGCGCCCGTGCCGCTCGCAGACGCGATGCACACGCGGGGCGCATCCATTTTTAGGATCGCCTCAGCAGAAGGTCTTTGTCCCTATTATTCCGTTTCCGCCCTTAGATGGACGGAGTTGCTTGCGGCTTTGGTCAGAAACGGACGAGTCAGAGCAGGTTGTCCTCATTGTCCCGTTTCTACTCCACAATCTTGACGACGAATGCGTCGGAGGGGTTGGTAAGCGCGGAAACATACAGCCGCGACGAGTCGGCTGGGGCAACCTGCATGTCCCGCAGCAACGGGATCTGGAGGCCGGTCGCTCTCCACGTGTTGCCGCGATCCGTGCTCTTGCGGAGAACACGCGACCGCAACACCGCGTGTTTTGCGAACCGCCCCGCGTGATGATCCTGGCGCTGGTTTCGAGGATCCGGTTGCATTGCTATGATCCGGTGAGCTTACTCCTCGACGGCCTGCTGTTTCTCGCGTTGCTGAGCACGATTGGCGCCTCTGCCGGGATGCGCGGCCATTGGGGGCCGGAGGGTCCGGTGGGCGCTTGGGTACTGTTCTTTTTTCCATGTCTGTTGGCCGCGATTCTGCTAGCAACGTTTGCGTCCCGGTCGATGCTTGATTTCGTTCCGGGCGGCCGTCCGGTGCAGTTCGTCGCGGCGGCGGGAATTCTGGTAGCGCTGTCGGTGGCGTTCCTTGGCACGCTGGATGGAAAGGAGGACGTGCTGACGCGGGCGCTTGGGGCTACTCCTTATCTGATTCTGTTTGGGTGTCTGGTTTTGATTCACCGCGCGCAGTTGCCGGCTGTGGCCGCATGGATTCCTACGATTCTGCTGGGCGTCGCGGCGTTAGCGGGGGCTGGCGTGATCGGATTCACGGCGGCCGCGTCGGTGAAGAGCAGCTTCGAGCAGTCCGCCGAGCGATCGCAAAAAGAGCAGGCGAGCGAAACCGAGTTCGAGCGGCAGGAGGTCGCGGAGTACGAAGCGCTTCCGGCGGATGCGCCGCTCGCGTCCTTGTTGCGTCTGACGTGGTCGCGGAATGCCAAAGTGAAGGCCTTGGCCCGGCAGCGAGTTGCGCAAGGGGCGGGCCTCGACGACGCGCCGAACGATTTGCTGGTTGCGGGCAACGAGGACGTCATCCACTACGTGTCGTTCGTTTACGAGAAGCCGTCGGCGAAGCTCGCGAAGGGTTGGGCTGCGATGCTGGAGCGGCAACGCAAGGCCTGGGACGTCTTGCAGTACGATGAACACGCCGGCAAGTGGGAACCCAATCTCAGCGCCTATTTCGAGGGCGCCGAGAAGCTTCAGCGAGCGGGCGGCGATTTGAAGCCGCAACTGCGCTCCTGGTACGAGTTGCTGAGCAAGAGCAAGGGGCTCGGCAATGTGGCGGCGTTTGTGAAGACGCTGCCGTAGGCGCTTTCGAGCGCGGACCGGCTCACCGCGACGGAGCCAGCCACAGCCAGAGAACAAGCAATTCGCCGAAGATGAAAAGCGTTCCGAAGATGGCTTTGTTCCATCGCGCCAGCCACATGGGCAGATAGATATCGAAATTCGGTGCTCGTTCTTTTGTGTATCGGCCTGCAACGTCTGTGAGCGGGCAGCGGCAGCGGTTCACGGCGAGCACCGCGCATTCGACCAGCACGAGTCCGCTGAGTGCAGCCGCCGCCATAAACTGATGCAGGATTCCGGCAAAGGGGATCGCGACAATGCAGGCGGTGAAGAAGAACCAAATCGCCGTGTGCAGCAATTTGACGCGTACCAAGGCCGAATTTCCGTTCATATTGGGCTCCGTTTATATTGATTGGGAACTGGAAGTGAGATCGCGGCCCGTCTGGCTAGGCTGCGGACCACTCACTACGCCCGACTTCGTCGGGCTTCGTGCGCGGCTCGGATCTGATGGTACCGCCGATCTCGACTTGCAGTGGCCGTGCTGGCTTGGGGGGGATGACCATCTCGATGCTGCTGCTTCCGCTCTCAGTCGGACCTGGCGGTCCGACCTACCCGGCGTCGGCCATTTTCATCTTTCGTAGTTTGTTGTTGGTCTCTCTCAACCCCCTTACTACCGATGGTGCGTCGCCGGCGGGGATCGCCTCATCTTGGGGTGTCCTTGCCTCTCAGCCTCACCTGGACCTACCTCTAGGCGAATAAATGGCGTAGAGGCTAGTACTTAGGAGATTTTTCTTAGAACAAAGGTGTTGCTTCGCTACAGTACTTGTGGCACATTAGGTCAGTGGCCGGACGTGGACTTTTCTGGCCCAATAGGAATCTCAAGTGGCTGTCGACCAAAAATCGCTCGAACAAGACCCCCCGCTGGGGTTCTTTGACGGCAAAGTCGACGACAAAGGGCGGGGGAAACTGCCTGGTGAGGTGCGGCGGTATGCGGTGGGTCCGGCGATTCCGGGTGAGCCGGATCCGGATTTGTTTGTGACGAGTTTAGATGGCCGCACGATGAAACTATACCCGATTTGGGCTTGGAGGGAAACCGAAAAGAAGCTCGAGGCGGAACGGGAGCATGCCAAAGCCGCCAAGCAAACCTTATTACTAGCCAAAACGTACGGGGGCGCGACGACGGTGGATTCGTCGAACCGGTTTCTGATTCCGACGACCTTGCGCAGGAAGATGGAGCTTTCGGGCGACGGGAACACGGTTCTCTATGACTGTTCCAAAGGGTATGTGACGGTCTACAGCCAGAAGGCGCTCACGGTTGACGTAGCGTCGGCGGAGGCGAACGCGGAAGCGAACCTCGATGCGCTGGCTTCGAGTTTGGGGAATTTGTAAACGGCCATGTATGGAACATTTTCCAGTTCTGCTGGCGGAGAGTTTGGAGTGGTTGGCGATTGGGCCGTCGTCAATACTGCTCGACGCTACTTGTGGATTGGGGAATCATACGGGCGCGATGGCGGCGCTGGTTCCCGAGGGAATGGTGATCGCGAACGACCGGGACGCGGAGTCGCTCGAAAAGGCGAAGGCGAATATCGAGGCGGCGCACGGGGCGGAAGTGCTCAGCCGGGTGCGATTCCGGCACGGCGCGTTTTCGAGTTTGCAGAGTGGGGTCGCGGAGATTTTGGGTTCGCAGGCCGGGAATCCCCTGCTACTGGATGGCCTGCTGGCGGATCTGGGAGTCAGCCGCTATCAGCTGACGGAGGGCGAGCGTGGGTTTTCGCTCAACTCCGACGGGCCTTTGGATATGAGAATGGACCGTTCGCAAGCGCGGACGGCCTCAGAGATTGTCAATTACGAAGCCGAGAAGGCACTCGCCGACTTGATCTATCAACTCGGGGAAGAGAGGAGGAGCCGACAAATAGCCAGAGCAATCGTTCGTGCGCGGCCGATACTGAGCACTCGACACTTGGCCAAGGTGGTCGAGACGGCCGCGCCACGGACGGGCAAACTGCATCCCGCAACTTTGACGTTCATGGCGTTGCGGTTGGCAGTGAACGAAGAGCAGGACGAGTTGGACGCGCTGCTCGAAGTGGCGCCGCAGATGGTGAAGCCGGGCGGACGGATCGTGGTGATCTCGTTCATGTCGCTCGAAGACCGGAAGGTCAAGCAGAAATTTCAAGCGCTCGGACGCGAGAGGCGAGTGCGGATTCTAACCAAGCATGTTGTACCGCCCAGTGAGGAAGAGATCCGGGCGAATTCGGCTTCGCGGAGTGCGAAGTTGCGGGCCGTCGAAGTGATAGCGGACGAGTAGGGGATCAGGACGTATTACACATGGCAACACTAGCGACACTGTACAACCGATTTGTTTCGGCGCGGAGCGAGGATCGCACTCGTGCGGAAATCGTGCGCGATCTGGCGGTGGCCGATTATCGCTTGCCGGCGATTCCGTTCGAAGACGTGCACTGGTTCGTCAAGAAAGTAAACAACAGCCAGGTGGCGCGGGCCGCGGATCCGGCGGCTCGGAGTATCTGCTGGAAGTTGCTGGGTTACGCGGGATTCGTGGTGATCCTGCTGGCCGCGGTACTGCTGCCGAGCGTGTCGAACCTGTTTGCGGGTTATCAATATCAAGCGCTGGTGCAAGAGAAGCAGAAGCTTGCTGTTGAGCGCGCCGCCATCGAGTTGCAGATGGCGGCTGTGAAGTCGCCGGGCAAGGTGGAGCAGATGGCGGCGGATCGCGGCTTCGCGCCGCCGGCCGCGGGCAAGCTTGTGTATCTCGATCATGTCCGCACGGACGGATCGCTTTCGGCGTCGGTGAAGAACTAGCAGGTGATGCATATGGTGGGACTCGAGCTCGCAAAATCCGGTTGGCAGTTCACGATTCTTACAGAGCGCGGCGAGTTGAATGAAGAATCGTGCGCGCGCACGATGGAGGCGCTGCGGGAGCGTTTCACCGTGCTGCGTCCGACCACGATCGCGCTGGGTGTCGACCGGCGTGCGTCGCGTGTCGCGGCGATGTTGCGGGATTTGGGTCACACCGTGTATTTCGGCGGCGAACTGGCGGCGGAGTTGCGGCCCGCTCTGCTGCCGCTGGTGGAACGCCTGGTGACGCAGAGCATGCACCTGGATGTGCCGGCGGGCACGCTTTCGCAACGCGACGTGGTATTCCGCCGCGTTACCGACGGCGGGGCGACGGTGACATTCCTGGTTTCGCTCGAAGGGCCGGAGCAGGCCCCGGTGGCGGGCAAGGCGATGTTCTTCGTCGGACCCGTCGATGGGGTCGAGCAGTTGGAAGGCATGGTAATTTCGCGGCCGGGCGCGACGGGGTCGTGGGCGCTTGCGAAGGGATTGTACCGGCTGTCGGCGTCGGGCGAGATGAGCACGCGGACCGCCGTGGCTGCGGCGTAGTTCGCCGTCAAGTCGTTTGGAATTTGTTTGCAGCGCTGAGTGTGGGCTCGGCGCCGCGTGTTGGAGAGAGTAGCACCTGATGCCGGTAGATCCGGTTCGGCCTCCCCCGGGCTGGAGTCAGTATGATCGAAGCACAATCCGCCAATCGCCTTCGCTTCCTGATCGGCATGATGCTGATTTGGTCGCTCGCCATATTCGGCCGCTTAGCATATTTGCAAATCGCGCAACATGACGTTTTACGTCTGGCGGGCATCAAGCAGCAGTCGCGAATTCGAAAAGTGAAACCGGCGCGCGGCGCGGTGAAGGATCGCGACGGCAAAGCGCTGGCGATGAGCCTGCCGGTGGAATCGGTATGCCTGAATCCACGGCGCGTTCCGAACTTCGATATCGCGGCGAGTTTGCTTTCGGGCGTGCTGGGCATGAAGCGGGAGACGCTTCTCAAGAACCTGCAGCAGGAAGGCGAAGACGGCAACGGGTTCCTGTGGGTGAAGCGGCGCATCTCGCGCGAAGAAGCCGAGCGGCTGCGCAGCATGAAGCTCGACTGGATTGAGTTCCGCACCGAGAGCCAACGATTCTATCCGCACGGCGAGATGGCGGCGCATGTCCTCGGCGGCATGGGCATGACCAGGGATCAGAAGGACAAGGACGAGCGCGGCGTTGCCGGGATCGAAGAAGCCTTTGAATCCGACCTGCGGGGCAAAGACGGCAAGATGCGCGTCTTCTCCGACGTCAAGCAACATGTCTACGAGACCAACGAGATTGAGAAGCCGACCGCGGGCGCGGACCTTGTTCTCACGATCGACAGCCGCATTCAACATGTCGCGGATCGCGCGATTGCGAAAGCTGTGATCGACACGAAGAGCGACTCCGGCACCGTGATTGTTTCGACGCCGGCGGGCCAGATTCTTGCCGTGGCGAATTATCCGACGTACGATCCGGGGAAGACGCCAACGACGGAAGCGGATTTTCAGGCGCGACGGAACCTCGCCGTTGGCGCGCCGTTCGAGCCAGGCTCGATTTTCAAGGTCTTCTCGATGGCATCCGTGCTTGAGACGACGAACATTACGCCGGATACGGTGCTGAGCTGCGGCAACGGGCAGATGAATCTGTTCGGGCGCGTAATTCACGACCATCACCGATACAGCACGTTGACGCTGGCCGATGCACTGGCGAAATCGAGCAACATTTGTACGATTCAAGCGGTGCTCCGCGCGGGCGAGCCGAATCTGCGCGAGTACCTGGACCGGTTCGGATTCGGGCACAAGACGGGCGTCGGGCTGAAGGGCGAATCGGCGGGCAAGGTTCGCAACACGTGGACGAAGAGCTCGATTGGCTCGGTGGCAATCGGCCATGAAGTCAGCACGACGAGCATGCAATTAGTGACGGCATGCAGCGTGGTGGCGAATGGCGGACTGCTGGT
>JAYVTO010000019.1:0-58533 GCA_043788745.1 Acidobacteriaceae bacterium | reverse complement strand
GTATCGCCCGAAACCAACGGCACTAGCATACTCATCGAACAAAGCCCCGCGCCGATTTTGAACGCGAGTTTGCGGGCCCGATCCGCGCTCCATCCACGGGCCATCAGTTGGCCGGAGAACCATCCACCCGCGATGTTTCCTGCGCCGGCGAATAGAAAGGGCACGGCGGCCATTAAGGCGACGGCCTCCATGCTCACATGGCGTTCACGCTTCAGATATTCGGGCAGCCAATACCAGTAGAAGTGAAGCACGGGCCCGCTCAAGGCGCGAACCAGCATCGCACCCCATACTTGGCGAACGCCCAGCAGCCGCCAGGCCGATACGTGGGCGGTGGCAACAACGGCGGGTCCGCGATCGCGAAAGAAAAGCAACCAGGGAATGATCCAAACGAGACCGAGCGCGCTCGGCACCACGAACGCCATGCGCCATCCGAACTGCACCGACATCGCCACAATGATGGGCGGCGCGATGAAGGCGCCAATCACGGTCCCACTATTGAAAATGCCGCCCGCGAACGCGCGTTCTTTCGGGGGAAACCATTGGGAGAGGACCTTGATTCCACCGGAATAGTTCCCACACTCGCCGATGCCCATCAGAAACCGGAATCCGCAAAAGTCGGTGATGTTCCTTGCGATCGAATGCAAGCCATTCGCGGCGGACCACCAGACCATGATCACGGAGAGACCGAGCCGCGCGCCAAACCGGTCAATGAGAATTCCGGCGGGGATTTGTGCCATCGTCATGCCGAGAAGAAAGCTCGCGACGATGTACGAGTATTGCGAATTCGACAAGTGCAACTCGTCCCGAATTACGGGGGCCAGAACCGACAGCACTTGCCGGTCGAACAGATTTACCGTGATCGACAGGAAGAGCAGGGCCAGCACCACCCATCGGCCAGGCATCGGCGCATCGGGGTCCGCTGAGTTATCGGGCATGTTGCGGAGCAAGCCAGTGGATCCTTCCCGACGCGTCGGATGTAGTCGAGCGAGGAGGCACAAGCGCCTCCTTCGCCCTAGAGTTTCTCGACGCCAGCGCGCGGAATGCCGCCGGCACGACCTCGTCGATCACTAGAATCTCAGCTTAAGCGCCAGTTGCATCGTGCGTGGCGAGGAGATCGTCGACGTGATCCGCGCCGGTGTATTGGAACCCGATGGGCTGATGTTGGCATCCGGAAAGCCGAACGTCGGGTGATTCAGGGCATTAAACGCTTCCGCACGGAAGTCCAGCACGAACCGCTCGGTGACTTTGAACTGCCGCGTCAGGCCAGCATCCAAATTGAAGCCGCCGGGCCCGTACAGGATGTTCGGCCCCGAATTACCTTGGCGCAGCAGCGCGCCCGGCGTAGTGGACTGCGTCGGCAGAACAAAGCAGCTCTTGTCGAACCAGTTGAAGACGGTCGGATTGTCGAGCCCGCCGTTACAACGGCGATCCGGGCGATCCTGCGTTTTGTTGATGCCCTTGAAGTTGATAATGTCGGTTCCTGCCAGGATCGGCGTAATGGGGAATCCACTGCGTTTACTAACGATCTGCGTGAGTTGCCAGCCTTGCGCCAGGTAGCCGACTACTCCGCCGCCGCCGGCGAGGCGGTGACCCGGGCCAAAGGGCAGGGCCCAGACCGTCGACGCAACGAAGTTGTGACGGAGGTCTGTGTTGAGCGGGCCGCGATCGATTGCCGGGAAACGCGGATCGCTCAGTCCCACGGTAACGCCCGTGTTCTTCGAATAGGTATAGGCCGACGTGAACGTGATTCCTCGGCTGAAGCGCTTGTTCACCTGGGCCTGCATCGATTGGTAGTTCGACGTATTGCGGCTGGTGGTCACCACAACCCCGGCGAAGCGCGTGTTCGGCCGGACGCTGGTCTGGCCGGGGGCAAGAACGATTCCAGTGTTCGTAAATCCGTTGTAGTCGCAGCACGTACCGCCGTCGGCGATATGACGTCCGATGACGGAGACGTACCCCACCGAGGCGACGAGGTCACCCGGAAGGCGATGTTCGGCGGTCAGGTTGATCTGGTAGGTCACGGGCAGCTTGCGATCCGGATCATGCGCGCCGAGACTCGGCGTCGCCGCCCCGGACGTGGCCAGCGGATTGGCAAGCAGCAGCGGCGGCGGTGCCGTACCGGACGGAGCCGTGGTGTACGTCGGCGTTTGCGAAGAGAACGTATACGGGAACATATTTGTCCCCACTTCGACCTCCTGGTTTCCGCCGTATCGGCCAACAAACAGTCCACCGGCTCCTCGAATGACCGATTTGTCGGTCGGCTGCCATGCGAAACCGACGCGAGGCTGCCAGTTGTTTTTCTGGGAGTTGAGGCACGAGTCCGAAGGCAGACCGAGAGCCGAACAGCCCACAAACGCACCGGGCGTCAGGGCCTGCGCTTCGGCCAGCACTCCGGAGCCGAACTTGCCATCCACTTCAGCGACACCCACACGGCCCGTAAATACGCCGCCCTTGAGTTCCGGTTGCGCATAGGCGTGCGGATTTGCCACCGGACGCCGGTAGTAATCCCAGCGCAGGCCAAGGTTCACGGTCAGCTTTCGAGTGACCCGCCACGTGTCGTTGACATAGAAGGCCCAGACGCCGGCATATTTCTCGGTGTACGGAACCGGCGATCGGGCGGAGAACGAACTGAGATACCCGAGGAGGAAGTCGGCATAGGCGTTGCCACCCGGGCATGCCGTCGGGTCCGTACCGCCGGGGCAAAGCGTCGTGCCGGTCGCGCCTTGGTTCACCGTCTTACCCCCCGACGTGATCGTGCCGCGGGGACGGGTTTGCACGCCATTAAAAGAAAACACACCGTTCGAGAAGTTGGCGTTCGAGGTGAAGAGGTATTCCCGGCGCATTTGGAAGCCGGTCTTGATATTGTGCGCGCCGCGAATGAGCGTCAGATTGTCGACGATTTCGTAATTGTGCTCTCCCGAGATCAAAGGCCGCGCCGCGCCGGACGACAACACGATGGCGCCTATGTTGAATTGCGGCAAGCCCAGTGCGGCGTTCGGCGACAACGCGGATGCGAGCCCGAACTGTCCGGCATAGTCGGTATTGTCGCCCTTTAGGTAATTCTGCGGATTCGTCAGCAACCCGCCTCTCAGTTCGTTGATCGTCGACGAATTGAAGCTGTGGTACCAGCCAGCGCTGAGGTTTTGGCCGCCGATATCCGCGATGTCCGAACCGACAATCGATTGCTGAATGTTCGTCGCAAGCGGGCCATCGCCAACTTGATGATTCGAGCTGTAAGTATAACGAGCGTAGATCGTGTTCTTCGCTGATAGGGTATAGTCTCCCCGCACGTTGAACTGGTTCGCTAGAAACGTGTGGCGGGGGACATAGTTGTAGTTGTTGGAAAAGCTGATGGGCAATCCCGCGACGTTCAGGTTGATGTTGCCCGGTTGGTTCTGTGCGGGAACGATGCCGAGTACTTTGGTGGCAATCGGGTCGAACCGCGTCTTCGGAATCGTATTGTTCGGAAATAGCTGATTATTGAGCGGATCGAAGATCGGATTGCCGATCGGGAAGATCCCCGCACGCTGCTCGTTCGACAGCACATCGACGACGCGGGGCGACGAAAACACCTCGCGCGTGCCGTCGTAGTTGAAGAAGAAGAAGAGCTTGTCTCTCTTTACGGGTCCGCCGAAGTTGCCGCCGAACTGATTGCGCTTTAGCAGCGGCGGCGCATGCGGTCCGGAGAACGACCACTGCGAGGCGTCGAACTTGTCATTGCGGAGGAACTCAAACAGCCCACCGTGAAACGTATTCGTTCCACCCTTCGTCACGACGTCAACCTGTGCCGGACCCTGCCCGAACTCGGCGGAGAAGTTGGCCGTCTGGAATTTGAACTCTTCGATCGCGTCGACGGAGATCGCAATGTTGGCGCCTCCAAATTGACGCTCCGTATTCTCGATGCCGTCGATGCGGAAGTTGGTGTAGGCACCGCTCTGCCCATTCACGCCGAAGGCGGGCATGCCGTTTCGCTGCACGCCGTTGCGAAAATTATTACCTGACGGGATGTCGCGAATCGCCGGAACCGTGCCCGGCGACAACTGCAGCAGTTGCGTGAAGAACCTCCCGTTTAGGGGGAGGTTGACGACGCTCTGCCCGTTCACAACGGTGCCCACGCTCGCCTCAACCGTTTGGAGCGCGGCAATGCTCTCGGACTCGACGGACACCACTTGCTTCTCCGAACCGATCTGCAGAGACGCGTCAATCTTCACCTGCTGATTGACGTCCAACAAGATGTTCGAATAACGCTTCGTCTCGAAGCCGGCGGCACCGACCTCAACCGAATATGTGCCCGGCCTCAATTCCGGAATGACGTAAAGTCCGGATGCCGATGTCCGCGTTGTTCTGGTGACTCCGGTCTGGAGGTTGGTTGCCGTGATCTGTGCGCCCGCCACTACAGCGCCACTGGCGTCAAGGATGGTTCCTGTGATCGTCGCGTTGCCGGTTTGCGCGGGCGCGAGACCCGCACACAATAGGAGTGCCATCAGGAGCGAGAACAAGGTCTTCATCGGGGAGAACCTCCTACCAAGTCAATCGAAAGAACGTGGCGTGAATTATATCGAAGCGGGCAGACGGGCGTCAAGATGATATCTGATATGTCACTACTTCCGATGCGCGGCAGGAAACGCCTGGAGCGCCCAGTTCCCGAACCAGATCGGCGTCATGAGCACTCGAACGCATGCCGCCAACATAATCGAAAATCGCAATCTGCGGCTTCATTCTGGCCCTCTAACAAGGCCTCAAAATGCGACGAAGCTCAACCGCGACAGTCCGTACGAGTAGAAGCGATCCGCCAGCCTCGTGCCAAAGACGAGGACAGGGCCGTCACTTCGAGGAAGCCTTCGGCACGCTAGGGAGCTTTGTCTCCGGCACGTCACTCGAACGGGCTAGCGAAGCGTGGGCGGCACAACAAGTCGTATGCGGACGCGCCCGTTCGGGATTCTGCCGTCGATGCGATTGCCGAGCATCGCCGTTCTGGCGGCGTGCTTGGCCTGGGCGAGCTGATCCTCACCCACCCCGCTCAGTAGCCAAAATCAAGATAATGATGTTGAGCAAGCCGGCCTGGACCGGGTTACCGGCCCTCGGTACGCGCTACGCCAGAGCTTTTCCGTATAGCGCGAGCAATCGGCTCCATGCCTTCTCGGCTTGCGCTTCGTGGTAGACGCTCGAATCCGGCGGGCACCAGCCATGGGCGGCGTTGGCGTAGACTTCGATCTCGGCCGCGAGGGCTGCCTTTGTGAAGGTCTCCTTCAGGACATCCTTGTCTTTCGGCGCGCGCTTATCGTCGTTGTCGGCGATCGCGACAAGGAAGTGCGCCTTCGTTTTCGCCGCCTGTATATGCGGGCTGTTCGGACCTTCTCCGCGCACGAGTCCGCCACCGTGGAAGGACGCGACTGCACCGACGCGATCGGGTGCCGCCGCGGCCGTCCGGAACGCCATCGGACCGCCCATGCAGTAGCCTTGCGTGCCGATCTTCTTATTCTTCGCGACGGGCGTCTGTTTGTCGAGCCAGCCAATAAACGCCTTTGCATCGGTCATGTGCGTGGTCTCGTTGAGGCCCTGCGCGAGAGGCATCAACTGCTGAAGTGGAGTTGCGGCTCCATTTTCCGCTGTCGGCGCTTTCTTGGCACGGTAGAAAGGATTGACTACCAGCACGGAGTAGCCGGATTCCGCGAGACGCTTCGCCATTTGCCGCATGGCGGGGCGGAGTCCAAAGATGTCCGGCCAGAAGAGAACGCCCGGGGCGGAACCGCTCGCCGGATGCACGAAGTAGGCGTCGCAGTCTCCGTCCGGCGTCGTGATGGTGACGTCCTTGTCGGCAACGGTCACGGCGTTCGCCACCTGCGGGAGCATCATCGCGACGCCAGCGCCGAGCAGTACGCCGAACTGTTTCCGCGTCACCAGGCCTTGCCCTTCGAATTCCAGCCGGTCGTCGTCAAAATGAATCTGATCGCACATATAGTCACTCCTAGTCCTCACTTCCCCCAATCGGCCGGGCTTCGATTGCCGAGCGGGGTACTGCCTATTCTATGTCCTCAGATGGGTCGAGGGCGAGCAGTGGCAGTTCGCAATTTACCGACGATTCACCGGGCAGGGGAACCGCGAATCCAACGGCTGCACGCACACCACTTCTGGCGTCATAATCATTCGATGCTTCGACATTCTCCCATTCAACTCGTACTTATCGCAGGTTGGTGTTCGGTATTCGCCTGGGCTCAAGACGAGGCGGCGCTGCGGCGCTACTTCGAAGGCAAGCAGGTGCGTGTGAAGTACGACCTGCCAGCGACTCACGACGGGCTGGATGTGTATTGGCGTCAGGATCCGCCGGTGAACTTTAAGGCGTACTCGCAGCGCATCAAGAAGTTCGGTATCGCATTACGCGATGGCGACACGGTGCGCGTCACAACCGTCCGTGTGAAGCAGAAGAACATCGAGTTCCAGTTGGGCGGCGGCGGATACGGGACGTTCGGTGACGATACCTCGCGCGTCACGGCGCGGTCGGTTTCGAAGTCGTCTCGCGAAGCGCAGTTGGAGCGCGATATTAGTAAAGAAACGGATTCTCGCCGTCGCGATCAAATGAATCGCGAGTTAAACCGGCTTCGAGATGATCGGCGCCGCGACGAAGCCTACGCGCGGCAGCGCGCGGCGGAACTGGACGCCGTCAAGAGCGCGGAGATCGCGCGAAAGCGATTGGATGGCGGCTCGCGGATCAACTTGTGGTTCCCACCAAAGTATCTGGTGGAGCAGATTCCGACGCCGAACGAACTGATCGCCATGCTAACGGAGTACATCGATTTCGGCGGCTCCGGACGCCGCTAGTGTAGTGCGTCGCATGTCCTGAGCGGACCCAATCGCATTTCGGCGCGGTCTAACGCACTGCTAGAGCACTGAACCCCGACGCGCGCCTGCGGAACTGTGAAAAACTTCTTCCGTCGCGCGCCCGCAAAGAACCGCGAACGAAGTAAGGGACGCGCACGCGCGGGGGCACGCGCGACCTTACGGTCGGGGGGGTAGTACGCGCGACGTTACGGTCGCGCGTCGGGGGGATTAGCACGCGCGACCTTACGGTCGCGCCTCGGATTGAGCGCTTGCGGATTGCTGTGGCGCTGTTGGTTGCTGGCGGTCATGACGTGCCACGCATCCGCTCACTTCGTTCGCGGTTCTTTGCCGGACGGGCGCTCGCATACAGCGCGCGGGTGGTCGCTTACAGCGCGCGGGTGCTCTGAGCGTACGGGGCGGGGTTGTTGTCGGGGGCCGCTCACTAACGTTCGAGGCTCTTCGAGAGGAGCAGGGGTCAACTTTTTCACAGATCCTTACGGTCGGGGTTCTTCGTTGGGCGCTCGCTTACGGCGAGCGGTTCTTCGGCAATCATGACCGTGACCGCGGATCCGCAAACGTGAAGAGACCGGGCACGGTAGATTGGTGCTCCGGCGGGGTTGTCGGGGGCGTTCGCATCCCCGCCCTGAAGAGCGGGGTTATCGCGGTACTGAATGGCCGTTTAGGGGTTACATCGGGCGGTGTCGGTATGGGTGAGATCCGCTCACTCTCCATGAACCACCTTTTAAGTGATTGATTTCGAATGCCGCAATTCTTGGTGCTGCGCGCCTCGAAGCTTCGCGGTTGATCCATGCACGGCGTGAATTCGCTCCCGACGCGGCCCTTCGGGCCGCTTCGCTCGCGTCCTTTGCTAGCGAGCGGGACGCGGGATTTCTTCACGGTTCCCTGCGCCCTTGGCTAATCGGGGTGTGCCAGCACGGGCGCGGCTTGGCTGCGCTTCGGCGGTCCGGAGTTCAGTGCTGTTCGAGAGCGCGAGGCTGGCCTCGCGCCGCCGTTACTTATTTGCGACCGCTTCGGCGGCTTGAATACGGGCTTCGGCACGCATTGCTGCCGACAGCGCCGACGCGATATCGATTCCTATGGATTGCACCATCTCGGCCTTCGCCTTGCGCAGAGCTTCCTGCGCTCGCGTCAGGTTGATTTCGTGCGCGGGTTCGGCGACATCGGAAAGCACGCGGACGATGTTGTTCTGGATCTGTAGATAGCCGCCGTGGACGGCGAGCACTTCGGTCTTGCCGCCGCTGCGATACGTGAGCGAGCCGTAGCCGAGTTCGGACAACAGCGACGCGTGATTGGGCAGCACGCCGACATAGCCGTCCTTGCATGGGATCTGCGCGTCGTCGACCATCTGCTTGACGAGCGAACGCTCGGGCGTCGCAACTTCGAGTTCAAACATGGAAGCCACTTGGCGTTACCCCTGCTTCTTCTGTTCTTCCCACGCTTCGAGGACTTCTTCGATCGAGCCCTTCAGGTAGAAACATTGCTCTGGAACTTCGTCGTGCTTGCCATCGACGATTTCCTTGAAGCTGCGGACCGTATCGGCAATCTTGACGTACTTGCCTTTCAACCCGGTGAACTGCTCGGCGACGAAGAATGGCTGTGAGAGGAACTTCTGCAAACGGCGCGCACGGTTGACGACGAGCTTGTCTTCTTCCGACAGTTCGTCGATACCGAGAATCGCGATGATGTCCTGCAGATCTTTGTACTTCTGCAACGTCTGCTTCACCCGCTGTGCGACGTTGTAGTGCTCGTCGCCGATGATGCGCGGATCGAGAATGCGCGACGTAGAAGCCAGCGGATCGACGGCCGGATAGATACCGAGCGCCGCGATGTCGCGCGACAGGTTCGTGGTGGCGTCGAGGTGAGCGAACGTAGTTGCGGGGGCCGGATCGGTGTAGTCGTCGGCGGGCACATAAATGGCCTGCACGGAGGTGATCGAACCGTTGCGCGTGGAGGTGATGCGCTCCTGCATTTCGCCCATTTCGGTAGCGAGATTGGGTTGGTATCCGACGGCGGACGGCATGCGGCCGAGCAGCGCCGATACTTCAGAACCGGCCTGGGTAAAGCGGAACACGTTATCGATGAACAGTAGGACGTCCTGCTTCACTTCGTCGCGGAAGTACTCGGCGACGGTGAGGCCGGTGAGGCCAACGCGGAGGCGGGCGCCTGGGGGCTCTGTCATCTGCCCGTAGATCAAAGCGGCTTTGGACTTCGTGAAGTCATGAGGATCGATGACGCCGGATTCCTGGAACTCGAGCCAGAGATCGTTGCCTTCGCGGGTGCGCTCACCAACGCCGGCGAACACCGAGACGCCGCCGTGCTCCTTCGCGAGGTTGTTGATGAGTTCCTGAATGATGACGGTCTTGCCGACACCGGCACCGCCGAACAGGCCGATCTTTCCGCCCTTGACGTACGGTTCGAGAAGATCGAGAACCTTGATGCCCGTTTCGAACATCTGCAGTTCGGTCGACTGTTCGTCGAAGCCGGGAGCAGGGCGGTGAATGGGATACCTGAGCTTCGTGTTCACCGGGCCCATCTCGTCGACGGGTTCACCGATGACGTTGAGGATGCGGCCGAGCGTTTCGCGGCCGACGGGCACCATCACAGGCTCGCCCAGGCTGATGGCCTTCATGCCGCGAACCAGACCCTCGGTCGGCTGCAGCGCGATGGTACGCACGCGGCTTTCGCCGATGTGCTGGGCGACTTCACAAATGATGTTGATGGGCGTGGGGCTATTGAAGCCTTCGCTGGTGATGCGGATGGCGGTGCGGATATCCGGGATCTGCCCCTCGGGGAACTCGATGTCCACGGCGGGCCCGGCCACCTGAATCACTTTTCCTGTAATGGTTGCTGCGGTCATGAAAACCTCTCGTCGCGCGGCGTCGAACTCGATGGACACCGCAGGCTGATTTCAAATTCCCTAGTCGAGGGCGGCTGCGCCGCTTACGACTTCGATGATTTCGCGCGTGATGCTTGCTTGCCGCACGCGATTCATATACAGAGTCAACTTTTCGATCACTTCGCCCGCGTTGCGCGAAGCGGCATCCATAGCCGTCATCTGCGCGGCAAAGGCCGCAGCTGCGGATTCGAGGAGAGCGCGATAGAGCGACGTCTCGATGTAGCGGGGCAGCAGCGTACCCAATAGTTCGGTGGGTGGCTGTTCGTAAATGTAGTCGGTCGGCTCGGCCGATTCGGCCAGCGTCACGGGCAGCACGCGCACTTCGTTAAGTTTTTGCGTCAGGACGCTTTTGAACTCATTGAAGATGAGGTAGACCGCGTCGATCTCGCCGTTCTCATAACGATCCATGACTCGGCGGGCGACCGCCTGGGCATTGGTCAGCGTGGGCTTTTCAGCGACGCCGACGAGTTCGCCCGTGATCGTCAGAGCGCGGCGTTTGAAGAAGTCGCGGCCCTTGCGGCCGAGCGCTTCCAATTCGACGGTGACGCCTTTGTGTTCCTGGAGAAATGCTTGTGCGCCCTTAATCAGGTTGGCATTGAACGCCCCCGACAGACCACGATCGCTGGTGACGAGGATGAGTTGGATGCGCTTCTCCGGACGCACCGCGAGCAGCGGGTTCGACTCCGCGGCATCGCTGCCCGCGGCTGCTGCGACGTCGCCCAGAATCTTGTTGAGCATCGCGGCATACGGACGCGCGGCGATCACGCGATCCTGCGCACGGCGTAGCTTCGCCGCCGCGACCATCTTCATGGCCTTGGTGATCTGCTGCGTATTCTTGACCGAGCGGATTCGCCGCCGGATATCAATCAAGGACGGCATAATTTACTGGGCGCGTTGAGAAACGAAGCGCTCCTTGAATTCCTTCAGCGCCTTCATCATGGTCGCTTTCAGGTCGTCGCTGATCGCCTTCTTCTCGCGGATCTCGTTAAGAATGGCGCTGTACGACGTTTCGATGTAGATCAACATCTCCGTTTCAAACGGGCGAACCTGATCGAGCGGAAGATCATCGATGAAGCCATTGACGCCCGCGAAGATCGACATTACCTGCTTTTCGACCGGGAACGGCGAGAACTGGCCCTGTTTCAAGAGTTCCGTGAGGCGGCCGCCGCGCGTTAATTGTTGCTGCGACGCTTTGTCGAGATCGGAGCCGAACTGCGCGAACGCCGCTAGCGCGCGATACTGTGCGAGCTCCAACCGGAGCGAACCGGCCACCTGGCGCATCGCTTTGATTTGCGCGTTTCCGCCGACGCGGCTCACCGAAATACCGACGTTCACCGCGGGGCGAATATTTGAATTGAAGAGATCGGATTCCAGGAAGATCTGTCCGTCGGTGATCGAAATGACGTTGGTCGGAATGTAGGCCGAAACGTCGCCTGCCTGTGTTTCGATGAACGGCAGCGAGGTCAGCGAGCCGCCGCCTTTGGCAGCGCTCAACTTCGCGGCGCGCTCGAGCAAGCGGCTGTGGAGATAGAACACGTCACCGGGGAACGCTTCGCGGCCTGGTGGACGGCGCAGCAGCAGCGAGATTTCGCGATAGGCCGCAGCGTGCTTCGAAAGATCGTCGTAAATGGTGAGGACGTGGCCGCTGCGATCGCGGAAGTATTCGCCCATCGCGACTCCGGCGAAGGGGGCAAGATACAACATCGGGCTGGGGTCGGACGCGGTCGCCGCGACGACGATCGTGTAATCCATCGCGCCGTTTTCTTCGAGAGTCTTTACGACCTGCGCGACCGTGGAGCGCTTCTGCCCGATGGCGACATAGATACAGATCATGTCGCCGCCCTTTTGATTGATGATCGTATCAATCGCAATGGTGGTCTTACCGGTTTGGCGGTCGCCGATGATGAGCTCACGCTGGCCGCGGCCGATGGGGATCATCGAGTCGATGGCCTTGATGCCGGTCTGCATCGGCTCTTTTACCGGCTGGCGGTCGATGACGCCCGGGGCGATGCGTTCGATCGCGTTGAACTCGTCGGTAAGGATCGGGCCTTTGCCGTCGATCGGTTTGCCGAGCGCGTTGACGACGCGGCCAATCAGCGCCTTACCTACCGGCACGGACATGATGCGGCCAGTGCGGCGGACTTCGTCGCCTTCTTTGATCAGGCTTCCGTTGCCGAGTAGCACGGCGCCGACCTGATCTTCTTCGAGGTTCAGCGCGATACCGGAAACGCCGTGAGGAAACTCGATGAGCTCACCCGCCATGACTTTTTCGAGGCCATAGATGCGCGCGATGCCATCGCCGACCGAAATGACGTTGCCGGTTTCCGCGACGTCAATCGCCTTCTCGTAGTTATCGATTTCATCGCGGAGCAGCCGCGAAATTTCATCTGCTCGAATCTGAGCCATTTCGTTCCCCTGTGCGGCCTAACGGCTGGCCGCAAGCTGTGTGCGCAACTTCGAAATTTCGCCCCGCACGCTACCGTCGTAGGACACCGAGCCGACCTTGGCGATGACGCCGCCGATCAGAGATGCATCCACGCTGTAGTGCGGTCGCGTCCGCTTGCCGCTCATCACGGCCAGCTTCGCTTCCAATTCCGCTCGCTGCGCACTCGTCAATTCTTGCGCCGAAGTCACGTCGGCGCGGATAAACCCAAGCTGCTCGTCGAGCAGCGTTTCGTACGCTTCGGCGATCTGGAGAAAATCCCCAATCCGCCGGTGATCCACTAACACGAACAAAAAGTTTTTGATCTGGCGAGAGGCGCCCACGTGCTCCGCCAGGCGGCCGACAACCGCACGCTTCTTTGCGGGCGAAATCGCGGGCGACAGAAACACATTCCGCAACGGCGCGGAATCGCGGAAGGTTGCGGCCAGATCTTTGATCTGCGCGACGGAGGCGTCGGGATCGACACCCGAACCCGGCTTCAATACCACGTCCACCAGGGCGTTGGCGTAGCGGGCCGAAACTACCGAAACCATTCCCATTTAGTTCTTCCCCGTGCCGTTCTGGCCGAGATCCTGAACGAACGTGTCGATCAGCTTGCCTTGCGTCTCCGGATTCAGACGCGTCCGAATGCGCTGCTCCGCGAGGTCGACAGCGAGTTGCGCCGCGTATTGCTTCAACTCCAGGCGCGCGACTTTCGCCGCAGACTCCACTTCGTTCTCGGCGCGCTGCCAAACGCGTTCGATGAGCTTCGCCGTGTCTTTCTGCAAGCGTTCGTTTTCGCGGGCCATGTCGGCGCGCGCGTCGGCCTTCATGCGCTCCAGCTCTTCGCCGAGTCTCGAAATTTTCGCTTCGACGGCCTTGGCGCGAGCCTCGGCGTCGGAGGCCACTTTGGCCGACTCTTCCATGTCTTTCTGAATCGAGGCCGTGCGATCGCGGAAGAACTGCGGCGCACTCTTGCCGATCAGATAGCCGAGAGCCACCGCGAGGATCGCAAAATTGACCCACTTCGAGGTCGTGAAGTCTTCCGGTTTATGCTCGGCGGATTTCGATTCCGCGTTCTGCTCGGCCTGCTTCGATTCGCCGGGCTTCGACTCTTCGGCTTTCTTTTCGCCGTGCTCCTGCGCAAACAGCGCAGTGGCCGCAAACATCAGGATGAGCGCAAGTCGCCTCATACGCGCTTTTTCTCCAACACTGCCGCTGCGATCTGCTCCGCGAGTTGCGCACTGGTTTCGACGAGCCCTTGCTTTGCCGTTGCCGACTCGGCCGCGAACATCTCGCGGGCTTTCGCAATCTGCGCTTCGGCCGTGGCGCGGGCGGCTTCCAGCTGGGCAGCCTGATCGGCTAGCCACTGCTTGCGGGCAGCTTCCTGCTCCTTGAAGGCTTCGGCGCGCGCCGTTCGTAGCGCGGCTTCGTACTCGGCTGTTTTCTTTTCGGCCGCGGTGAGCGCGTCCTCGGCGCGCTTACGAGCGCCGCTGGTCTTCTCTTCGCGCTCCGAGAGAACTTTCTCCAGCGGCTTGAAAAGCATCGCCTTGATGTAGAAATGAAGAATGGCGACAAAAATGACGGTAGGTACTGCTTTTAGCAGAATCCCAGCGAGAGCTGCGAGGGTTTGTTCCATCTGGTTCGGTAAGGGAACGGGCTAGCAAAGAGGCACTGCGCAGCCCAACACAACCTACCCCTGGGCGTTGTGACGGAAGACGCTGAAAGATGACTCTCTGAATCCGCTAATTTAGCACATTCGTCTCACCCGAATCAACCCTCAGCGGTTTGGCGATTCGCGGGGTATCATCCGTAGCACGGCGAACCCGATTTCGCCGTGAATATTCTCCGCGGGATGTGCGACGTCGCCGCCGCCAAACCACACGCGAACGCCTTCGGCGAAGGGTTCCACGCTCGGATCGCAGACAACTTTTGAGTTCCACGGTTCCGATCCGGCGAGGATGGGAAAGCCCGCGACGCGCGACCACTGCACGCCGTCATTCGACGAAGCCAGCCCAATGCGCCGCATTTCCGCGCGATCTCGCCCGGTGTAGAGCATCCACCATTTGCCGTGGCTGGTCCAGACCGCAGGTTCGCCGAGGCCAACCTCATCAAAGGCATCCTGCGCGCCCAATTCAAGAATAGGATTCCCGCCAAGCTTAGTCCACTTGATTCCGTCAACCGATCGCGCAACGCCAAGCCGCTGCCGTCTGGCGCGATCCTGCCCAAGATAGTACATGTACAGCGTTTCGCCCGAGCGGATCACGTAAGGGTCGGCAACGCCGCGCTCATCCCAACTGCCGGTAGGTCCGGGCTCGAGCACGGGCGCCGGGAGCTTCTCCCATGCGTCGGCACCGCCGAGCGTCGCCAGCCCAATGCTCGGGATCGGTGCGCCAGCCTGATACCAATAATGGGTCTTGCCGCGATCGAAAAGACCCGATCCGTTTCCAGCGATGTAGGAGCCTTCCCAGGGCACCGACGGCGCCAGAATCATCGAATGCCGATCCCACTGCTTCCCATCTTTCGAGAACGCCACGCCCGTGCGCCAGGTCTTTCCGTCGAATCCGGAATAGAGATTAACGTACGATTCGCCTTGCCGAAACACAGAAGGGTTCAGCACATCGACCGACTCCCAACCCGCTCCGCGCCGCATGACCGGATCTTTCTCGACTTCCCAGGAGAACCGCAGTTCGCTCGATGTACCATCCGGGACAGGCAGGCGAAACTCCGAATAGCGGCCGCAGCCTACAAGCGCGAACAACGCGGCTACCGCCGCCAACTGCCTCACGCCGGGATCCGGAGCAACAATGTCGCGCCTTGCCCTGGCCTCGATTCGAGATTCAACTCGGCACCCAGCAGTCGCACCCGGCGCTTCACGCTTACCGGACCGAGCCGCAACAACTCCAACTCGTCCAGCGTATAGGACCCGCTGAACGGAAATCCTTTGCCATTGTCTTCGACGGTGACTTCCAGCTTCTCGTCGATCTTCGAGATCGAAACCGCCGCGCGCGTACTGCCCGAGTGCTTGTGAATATTGTTCAGCGCCTCCCGCACGATCTGGATCAGTTCGAGCGACATTTCCACTTCGGGCGGATCGCCAAATTCGCCGCTCGAAAACGAAGCCACGATTCCGCTCTCGCGCTGGAACTGCTCCACCATGCGGGAAATCGACGCGCTGAGGCTGCTGCCTTCCTCCATGGGTCGCATGCTGCGCACGAAACCCCGCAGCTCGCCGACCTGGACTTTGCAGAGCGCTTGCAGTTGCTCCAGCTCATGCCGCGCGGCATCCAGATCGCGTGTCATCAGCTTCTTCACAATCTCGAGGCGCAGCTGAAAACTGATAAAGCTCTGCAGCGGTCCGTCGTGGAAGTCCGCCGCGATGCGTTGCCGCTCGGCTTCGCGGGCGCCTTGCGCTTCGCTCCGGAACAAGACCGCCTGCCGCGCCGATTGCGATGCGCGATCTTCGAGATGACGCTTCTGTACGGCGCCCATGCACGCAACGAGTCCCGCCGCAAGTACGACGTGCCACGGTGCCGGCTGCTGCGGTGCCGGCAGAAAGACGGTGAGCGAGCACACGAAGAACACGATCACCACCCGCACCAGGTCATGCACCAGGACGGCGTTCGCTAACGCGTAGGCGTAAAGCACTGCGGAAAGCCACCATCCGGCGGACGTGGGTCCGGCGAGTGACCAGAGCAGGAAGAGGCTGGTATCGACGACCATCCCCGCAATCGCCCACGGACCGGAATCGAATCGGCGCGTGAAGTAACTCACCACGCCGAACAGTGCGAGCGCGAGAAACAGCCACAGCACGGGATCAGCGATCTTGCCGGTCGAGACCGCATACAACGTCGCGCACCCGACCGTGAGGATCAGGCGAGCCGTGCGGAGCGCGATACGCCAAAGGTGAGGAAGCATGACGCGGCTATTTTATGTACAAGTAAAGCCGATGGCTGCGGCCCTCGCCGTCGTCGTCGATGTCGACGATCTTCACAGGCTTCCAGGCGGAAAATTCAAAATCGTGCGCAACAATGCGCGTGCCCTTCTTCAGCTGCTTATCGAGGAGAATCGAAACCTTGTCATTCGACACAGGCAGCAGGTAGACCGCGAGCATGTCCGCCTTGGAGTAATCCTGATCGAAGATGTCGCCGTGGATAATGCGGGCTTTCTGCGATAGGCCAAGCTTCTGGATACGCTCCGAGCTTTGGTTGTAGAGCGCTTCATCGAACTCGACGCCGGTGGCGTCTGCCTTGAATTTGCGCGCGGCAATGATGACGATGCGCCCATCGCCACTGCCGAGGTCGAACATCTTTTCCCCGGCCTTCAAGCCGCCCAGCTCGAGCATCTTGTCGACAATGGTCTCCGGCGTCGGATAGTAGGGCGCGAGCTTTTCGATTTTGTCCTTGCTCTTGGTTTCCTGAGAGTAAGCCAAGGGCACGGCGACCAGCCATGCGGCAAGTAGAAAAACAGCGCGATCGAGAATCATGGAATCAGCCTCCGGGCGATTTGGCCTACGCAGACGACGGCTTTGCTTCCGCCTGTAGAAACGAGCTTCTAAGGCTCAATATACAGGCGAACGCGGTTGCTCGTCTGTCCGGAGCCTGCCGCGCCCACCTCGATGTAGATCTCAGCGGGCCCGTAATTGACAATTTTCGGAAGCTCGACTTCGATCAGATAGAAGCCCGCATACGGCGCCAGCACGGCACGGGTCACTTCGATGGGCGACCGATCGAGATACGCGCGAACCGGTGCCACCACGGCCGGCGGCTGATCGACGGGAGCGGCCACCCCCGCGGGCCAATCCGGCCGCACGCGTCCGAGCCCTGTGGCCAGTATCTGCATGCGCGTGTTCGAACGCGCTGGCCGCATCGAATCGAGCACGACACCGGAATCGGCATCCAGCAGCATCGGAGTGCCGTCGCGATCGACAAAGATGGCGGGTGATGCATCGCGTAGCGCGACGCCAAGGTTGATACGCCCCGCTGCGGATTCGAGCGAAAGCGCGAGGGTATCTCCGCGGGCATCAAACGGAACTTGAATTTGCGATTCCGACTCACTCGACGCAAGCACGGGCACATCTAGCCCGCCCGCGCGAGCCGACGATACGCGGCTGCCAAGGACGCTCAACAGCGACCCCGGAGCGGCCGCGCGCATGCTGAAGTCGGCGGAGTTCACCAGACGCGGATCGCGAAGCCGATGCGGAGCAAGCGAAGCATAGACACCATATCCGTCAATCGCGATGAATAACTGATTGCCGTTCGCGTCGAGCCGGACGTCCATCAGGGGCGCGCTTGGCAGATCGCCGGAAACGAGCGTCCAAGTGGAAGCAGGCGCGGCGCTTTGGAGATCTACGAAACTTAAGTAGAGGCCCGATTCGGTGGCGGCATACACGACGCCCGACGAGCGATCCGCCGCCACGCCGTGGACCGCGACATCCGGAAGGTTGCTCGAGACGTCGTCCCAGAAAGCGCCGCCGTTCAGCGTCCGGAGAACATGCGCGGACCGCACCGCGAAGGCTGCATCCACCGGTCGTGCCCCCAGCGCCGCAATTGCAATTCGCGGATCGCGGCTGTCTACCCAAATATTCTCGACGATGCCTGAATCCATGGCGCGAAACGGAATCCAATTGCGGCCCGCATCGGACGAAGCCCACATCCGTCCATCCGCTGCGCCCGCGTAGCGGTAGTCACCGCCGGCAATCGCCACAGTCAGCACGGCACCGAGTTGGCTG
The DNA here is from genome assembly GCA_043788745.1 of Acidobacteriaceae bacterium. Lineage (GTDB taxonomy): Bacteria > Acidobacteriota > Terriglobia > Bryobacterales > Bryobacteraceae > JBBQWZ01. Next base: position 40,644 of record JAYVTO010000019.1, on the reverse strand, counting down.
CCCATTTCCTGCCGCAAGGCGGCGTCTCTCGCGGAATCTTCCGTGGCTGCCGGACGCCAAGCGCGTTTTTCTCCCGGCATCCATTCGAGCGACGCCGCCACCGCGCCGGGAGCCGTATCTAAGCTAACGCGCGTTCCCCGCCCGTCTGCTGGCAAACCCAGGATTCGTCGTACGGGCAGGTTCGGCAGCCTCTCGTTGACTCCGCTCCAGGAAGCCCCCGCGTCCAGCGAACGCCAAACGCCCGACGCGGTCGCCAGTGAGATCTCCTGATCGTCGCGAGGCGACACCGCCAAGTCGAAAATGCCTTCTCCGACAATCGAGCCTGTCTTATAGGCAGTCAGGTTGGTCCAACTGATTCCCTGGTCTTCGCTACGCCAGGCGAATCGGCCAAACGCGTACCCGCGTCCGCGCCGCCCGGCCTGAGCCTGCGCGGACGCTTCCGGCAGGCGCGCAACTTCCGGAGCCGCCTGCTTTGCCGCCACTTTTTCGGCGCTCGGTCTCCAGATTTCGAAATCGGAGGTCGCAAACACGCGACCGGACCGCGTCCGAGTATACAGCGTGGCTCCGTCCGGGGAATACCAGACCCGATCGGATGCTCCGGTCACCACGGCGCTAAACGATCCATCAACCGACGCGTTGCCGATTCGCCGCCATTCAGTGCGAAGTTGCGCCGATCCAACAAGCGGCAAGAAGATTACACTGGCGAGTCCAGCCAGCGACGCCAGTCTCCGGGTTGTGACAAGATTGCCCATCGTCGTGTCTATTGTACCCTTCAAGACCACCCTACCTATCGGCACAGAGCCGCCTGCCTAATAGGCGCCGTGTCTCTTCTCGGACGATTCGGCGTCGCATTAGTTTGCGCCAATCTGAATCTCGGCCAACGATTATTATCTTTCGAGTCAATTATTTAGCGTTTTCCATTGTGTTCTGCCGCGCCGCTTGCGAAAGCCTCTGGCTTCGTTTCGCGCGCTCGCTTCTTGGAGACACAGCCCCCAGACTCCCCAAATCGGTATTGCAATTGCTTGGCAATTAGCGGCGGGGTGTACGCGCCCAAGGCGAGCTTGCATCCGCAAGGGTGTAGGGGATTGCTGCGGCTACCCGCGCAGGCTTGCTTTGTTGCTCGACGACAGGCATTTGAAAGCAGGCTTCAATTGATGGTAGGCTGTTGTAGCGGGCGGGATTGTCCCGGCCGACTGAGGACTATGCGCACCGCGCTCCGGAACTTGGCTCTGTTGCTGCCATTGCTGGCGGCCACTGGAGTACTGTGCCTGGCGCAAATGTCCACACCGGATGCCGGTCCCTACGCGGCCAAGGTAACTTCGCAGGTTGGGCAAGTCTCGATTCTCAAAGATAACCAACCCTGGGCGCTCAATCTTGGCGATTCCGTGCTGATCAAGCAGGTGATCGTCACCGGTGCCGACGGCCACGCCACCTTCCAGGTTTCCGACGGCAGCACCTTTGAAGTGTTTCCGAACTCCTACGTTGTCTTCCGCAAGAATCCGCCGAATTGGAAGGATCTGCTGGATGTCATCGTCGGACGCGTCCGCGTCCATATTCAGCGCTTCGGCAATCAACCGAATCCAAATCGTGTCCTCACGCCGACCGCCGTCATTTCGGTGCGCGGCACCACGTTCGACATCACTGTGAACGATGACGACGAAAGCACGCTCGTGCAAGTGGAAGAGGGTATCGTCGACGTGCAACACGCGCTGTTCGAGCGCGGCACCACTCGGACCCTGACTACTGGCGAGGAAGTTCGTGTTTTTAAAACCCAGCCGTTGGCACTCGGCGGCACGCTGAACAAAGCGAAAATCTTCCAAGCCGCGACGCGGGCCATCATGGATGCTCTGACAACCATGCAGTCGCGCGGTTCCGGCGTGAAGCTCCCGGGCGGCTCTTCCGGCCCTGGACTTCCTGGAGATACGAAGGGCGGCAATCCGCCGCCACCGCCTCCTCCTCCACCGCCCCCACCACCGGGTGGCGGAGATTAACTTTCCCCCGCAAGCCAGACAATGAAAGGACCGGAGCGATCCGGTCCTTTCGTTTTTTCCCGGGAGTGCAAATGGCGCTTCCTGCCACCCAAAGCGAATCAAGGTGACGATGCGCGAACGGCTTTGTTTCGAGGCCTGCACGAAGCGACCCCGGGGTCGCGAAGTAAGCGTCTGCGCGCCCAGTGTCGACGTTCAGCGCACCAGCCTGAGTCGGCATGGCCGGAATCAGCCCGGACCGCCATTCGCCGCGACCTGCCACCGACCGGCGTGCGAAACTGAAGCTATGCGAGCCCCTGCGTGTTTTGCTCCACTCTGGCTTGTGCTTGTCTCGGTGCCCGCGCTCGCCCAAAGCGCGCCGCGCACGACAACCGGCGTCGAGGCGGAATGGGACATCCGTCCCGCGGTCGACCGCCTGACCGCGCAGGCCGCCCGCCTGAAGCCTCTTCTCGAGCAATTAAATCTGCAGGAATGGGTCGCCAACGGCGCCCCCGATACGTACGTCGCGCAGTGGAAGTCCGCGCAGGTTGAACTGCAAGGCGTCCTCACCGTCGCCGAATCCTTCAAGCGCCAGCCCGAACGCCTGCCGCTCGCGATCGACACCTACTTTCGCCTGGAACGCGTCGAGAACAAGCTCGGCTCTCTGCTCGACGGAGTGCGAACATACCAGAATCCCGCGCTCGCCGACCTCATCCGCTCCCTCATCGTCGAGAACTCTACCAACCGCGAACGGCTGCGCGAGTATATCGGCGAACTCGCCAACACCAAAGAGAAAGAGTTCGAAGTCGCCGATCGCGAAGCCCAACGTTGCCGTGGCCAGTTGATGAAGCAGCCCGCCCCTCTAGCAGCTCCGAAACCAAAAAAGCTGCCGTAGCAAGCCTGACTAGCGGACAATAGGAACGTCACGATGACTCCGACACAACCCACCGGGCCCGCTCCACTGACCTTCGCGTGTTCCATTTGCGCCGAGCCGTCCACGGACCTCTGCGTCAACTGCACGAAGGACACCTGCGCCAATCACCGCTGCGACCGCTGTAAACGCTGCAGCGATTGCTGCCAATGCGAGCTACGTAATCAGCGCAAGCTGTAGCCTCATTCCGATCGCGCTGTAACCCATCCGCAACCTTGGTGCTATATCCTGAGCGTGAATGATTCGCCTTCTCGTAGTGCTAGCATGGGCCGCAATGGCCGCCAATACTCCCCGCATACAGGTGCATGGCCATCGCGGCGCGCGCGCCATCTACCCGGAAAACACGCTGCCTGCGTTCGAGTACGCCATCAAGCAGGGCGTTGACGCACTCGAACTCGACATGGCCGTCACCAGGGACAACGTCGTCGTTGTCTCGCACGACCTCGTTCTGCACAAGCCCGTCTGCAGCGGCCCGCGTGAAAACGTGCCGATTCGCGAAGTGACGCTTGCCGAACTCCGCCAGTGGGATTGCGGCGCCATTCGCAATCCGGGCTTCGCCAAGCAAACGCCCGTCCCCGGTACGCGCATGCCGACCCTCGATGACGTCCTGAGTCTCGCTTCGAAGGGCACGTTCGACTTCAACATCGAAACGAAAATGTCCGACCGCAAGCCGGAACTGACGCCCTCACCCGACGAGTTCGTGAAGCTCGTGCTTGCGCAGGTCCGTAAGCACAAAATGGAAAAGCGCGTGATCCTGCAATCGTTCGATTTCCGGACGCTCGCGGCGATGAAGCGCATTGCACCCGAGATTCGTTTATCCGCCCTCTTCGTCGAACCGCGGAAGGACTGGCTCGCTATCGCCAAAGAGACCGGCGCGCAGATCCTTTCTCCAAATTCAACCATCGTCACAGCGGATCGCGTCAAGGCAGCGCACGACGCAAAGCTCATCGTGATTCCGTGGACGCCCAATACGCCCTCCGAGTGGGACAAGATGATCGACGCGAAGCCCGATGCCATCATCACCGACGATCCGGCAGCGCTCATCGAGCACCTCAAGAAAAGGGGCCTCCGCGAATACGTCAAGTAGTCAACCTGGCGCCTCACGCCGCCAAACGAGAATAAACCTGACAGCAAGCGAACCCCTTCGTTTTGAGGCGCGCACGGAGCGGCTCCGGAGGGGTCGCGGAGTAAGCGCCCGGGCAGCCAACCGCGATTTTCTCAAGGAAAGAAGACCCAGCGCTTCTTCGTGTTGCTCGTCGCTGCGCGAATCACGGTTTCGCGATCACCAGCGGACCAGGCGTCCTGGATTTCTTTTTCGGGTAATCCCGCCACGCGTCCAAGCACGACGAATGCCGCAAACGCATGACCCAGCGATTGCCACTTCGCCATCTCGATCAGCGCTGACAGCGCGCGCTCGCGAAGGTTCTTGAGCGTCGCTTCGTCGCGGGCGTCGGTCAACTCGAGCAACGCCAACGACGCTTTGTTCCGATCCGTCCAAACCACGGAGTTCAGCATCTCGATGAACCACGTGGGCGTTATTTTGGGTGCCGCCTCCGGATCCCGCCGGTTCAACACAGCGATCGCTGTCAGCGCGCGCATCGCATTGTTCCGCACGGAGGAACTCGGGTCTTTCATCGCGTACTGCAAGTCTTCGACCACGTCGGACTTCTTCGGAAAATACGCCAGCACGCAAACCGCGGCCGCGCGCTCTTCCTCGTCCGAGGCATCGCGCAACACGGCACGCAGCTCTTTTGGATATTGCTTGGCGAATTCCAGAAAGAGATTCTGCCACGTCCGCGCCGGCGGATACGCCATCAGCGAATGGCCTTGCGAGAGATTATCTTCGGCCTGACCCTGCCGCGCCGCGTCGTTCACCGCTCTGAGAAACTGACGGTAGCCGTCCAGCACTTCGCCCGGCAGTCGAACGTCGCCAGTCGGCTCTTCGCGCGTTTCGAAATGCGGCGTGTCGCGCTCGGAAATTCCGACATACAACGTCGCCTTTCCCCCTTCGCAACACACCGCGGAAAGTTGCGTCTCCACCACGCCGTGGACTTTGTCGATGCGGTCCTCGACGTCCGCCTTCGATTTCGGAAGTTCGTCGCCGGGTTTCAGCCCCAGCGTCTGTCGCAGTCTGGCTTCGGAGACTTTCCGTAGTCCGTAGAAATCAATCGCCCCAATCTTGGGCGCTTGGCCAAACGTCGTCTGGCTGTGGCCCGGGATCGCGGCAAGAAGCAGCGCCGCAACGATACTTCCGCGGATAGGGAATACGAGATGCACGTCCATTAGACGCAACGATGGTGGCATATAGCTACATTTACCCCGCATGCGGCGAACCATTCCGATTCGCCGCAGCAAAGATAATCCTGCCGGAGCCCCCAGCGAACTACTAACCGTTCGCCTGCTTCTGCGCCAGCGGCCCAATGATCGGCAGCACAACCAGTTCCCGATTATAGGCTTTGTATGCCATAAAGACGATGATACCAAGCTCAGCGAGATTGATAATCCAGCCAAGCATCCCGATCAGGCGGATCACTCCATACCCGCCAGTCGAAACCATGATTCCGACCAGAATCGAGATGATGATCGAGAATGCGATCGACACCGCGATCATCGCCAAGCCCAGAAAGATCGCTTGGAACGCATGGAACCGAATATTCCGATTCTTGTTGTACGGCTCAAGCACAAGGAACAGAATTCCCGTAATGATTGTGAGCACGTAGCAAACGGCAGAAGCAACGTTCTCCTCCATCCCCGCTGCCACCGGAGCAGCATAGCCCTGCTGCGGATAACCCTGCGGTGGCTGCTGGTAGCCCTGCTGTTGCTCTTGATACCCAGCCTGTTGCTGTTGGTATCCACCCTGCTGCGGGTAGCCTTGCTGCGGTGGCGGTGGCGCTGGCGGTGGATACCCGCCTTGTTGCGGATAGCCCTGCTGAGGCGGCTGCTGATAACCACCCTGCTGAGGCGGCTGCTGATAACCACCCTGCTGCGGATAACCTTGCTGTGGCGGTTGTGCCGGATAACCCCCTTGCTGCGGAGGCTGCTGGTAGCCGCCTTGCTGTCCATACGGCGGCTGTGCCGCCTGTCCCGGAACTGCCGATGGCGTTCCGCATTTTCCGCATACAGCTCCGCCCTGCACTTCTGCTCCGCAATTTGCACAAAATGTCATGTCTTGATCCTCCCCGTTCAATCTACTGAATCGAATCTGGCCTCGCAACCAGCATTGGCTCTCAGCAACCCTAGCACTCGATTATGTCACCATAAGCCATGCGTTTCTTGCTTGCCTTCCTGACAGCAACCGCCGCCCTGTCTGCCGCCGAACATTCTCTCAAAGCCGAACCCAAGAATATTGCCTGGGGTTACTATTCCGCCGGTGCGAAACCCGTCCTTCGCATTCAGTCGGGCGATACGGTTACCATTCAAACGGTCTCCGGCAATCCGGACCGCCTCGAGTCCTTGGGCGTTCCCGCGGCGCAAATTCAACCCGAACTCGTCGCAATCGTCGAACAGGTGAAAGACCGCGGCCCTGGCGGTCATCTTCTCACCGGACCGATTTATATTGAGGGCGCCGCGCCCGGCGATACGCTCGAAGTCCGCATCCTCGACGTCAAACTGGACACGCCGTACGCCGTCAACAGCTTCCGTCCCGGCGCCGGATTTCTGCCCGATGATTTCCCCACCGCGCGAAACAAACTGATTCGCCTCGACCGTGAAAAGATGATCGGGCACTTCTCCGACAAAATCCATATCCCCTTGAAGCCCTTCTTCGGCAGCATGGGAGTCGCCCCGCCCGAAGTGTCCGGCCGCATCAACAGCGCCCCTCCATGGATTCACGCCGGAAATCTCGACAACAAGGATCTCGTCGCGGGCACAAAGCTCCTCATCCCCGTTCACGCGCCCGGCGCTCTCTTTCAAGTCGGCGACGGCCACGCCGGCCAAGGTGACGGCGAAGTCGACATCACCGCCATGGAAACCTCGCTCACCGGGCGCTTCCAGTTCATCGTGCACAAGGGCAAATCCCTGCGCTGGCCCCGCGGCGAAACGCCGACGCACTTCATCGTCATGGGCCTCAATCCGGACCTCGCCGAAGCCACCACGCTCGCCGTCCGCGAGGCCATCGACTTCCTCGTCGCCGAAAAAGGCATGACCCGCGAAGACGCCTACATGCTGTCAAGCGTCGCCGTCGACTTCCACATCACCCAACTCGTCGACGGCACAAAAGGCGTACACGGCCTGATTCCGAAGTCGATCTTCAAATAGTTCTCTGGCCGCGTGATTCCGAATCGAAACGAATCCCCGCCATAACCGGCGGGGCTATAACCCCGGGCTTCAGCCCGCGGATGTCTCTTGCCGGTCAGAGCACGAGCGCCGACCTCCAGTGACGCGAGGCGTCGCGTGCGTTGGCTCCTCTTTCGGATCGGCGAAGGTTTCTGCCGCATGTCACTTTCCAACATCCGGTATGGAGTCGGCAACATATTGGGCACACTACCAGGCAGGGCAGCGCCGTGGTACGACGGTGAGACTCATCTCATTCCCTGCCGGCATCGCCGTTTTATGGGAGCTATCGCTTGAAACGAACGTGAGAGAAACGCGGATGCCCATTGACTTGCCACGCAGTCCCGAATCTTCGCCACGGAAGCATCCTTCTTCCTCTCTATGTGTCCTAGTTAGCCGACTACCGCCCTCCGATTCCGCCGCTCTGGAAATTGAGCTTTAGGTATCGTAGGCACCGATCCCGACCCCCGATTCCGACCCACGCCGCCGCCGCGCTCCGCAGTCAGCACATGCAGATCGGCTTCTTGCAGCACAGCCTGATGATCTCCCGGATGCACTTTTGCATCGAGATGGCGTGCGCAAATTATCTGGCGTAAAACTATGCACGCTATTTGGCGTAAGGCTGGGCCAACAGCCGCGAGGCGGTCGCCGGATGGATTTTGAACAGGCACGCGGCATCGGCGGCTGTCTTGCGTCTTTTTGAAACGATCTACGTTATCTCGGGCTGTCGCTGAGGCGACAGCTTTGGGCGGCGTCCGCACACTCGTCCTTCCTGACGGGCCTCATCCAACCCGGCCGTGGTCCCCTCGTTGAGCATGGCGCGTTCGAATTCGGCAAACGCCCCGACCATCTTCATCATCATTCGACCGGCTGGGGTGGTTGTGCTATCGCTTCGGTCAAGCTGCGGAATCCCGCTCTTGCATCGGCAAGCCTCTCCATGATGACCAGAACGTCGCGCAGCGAACGCGAGAGCCGGTCTCGAGCTTCCACACCACCAGCAGATCTCCCTTGCGCAGCTAATCGAGTAGCCGATGGAGTTCGAGCCGATCAGAGCCGATCCCAGCGCCAGCCAGAAGTTTCTCCCGATAAGTGCGCCCGCATCCGGCAGGCTTAAGCGCCGACACGTGAGCGGCGGTTTCCTGGTCGTAGGTGCAACTGTTCAGCATACTTGATCTACCAAGAGCGCAGGGAGTGCCTTCGATGGCATCATTGAGCCTGGACGAAACGCGGTGCGGGCCTGACTTGAAACCCAAAACACTTGCCTTCGCCCAATACTTCATTGTCTTTACCACACTCGAAGCTACGGAACTCACCGCACGACAGGTGCTCGAATGGTATCGCCTCCGGTGGCAGATTGAGCTGGTGTTCAAGCGAGTAAAAACGTTGCTGCGCGCCGGCCATTTTCCCAAATACGACGACCAAAGCAGCCGAGCCTGGCTCTACGGAAAATTCTTGGTCGCGTTGCTTGCCGAAAAACTGATTCGCGTCCGCCGCGCTATTTCCCCCTGGGGCTACCTCCTGGCCGACCAGTCGCCGCAGCCGAAACAAGAGATCGCGTAGCCACTGGGGAGAATTCAGTTTCGCCCTCCATCAGATACAAAACTGCATCACCCCCCACCTTCCGCTGGGCTCCGTCATCCAGCAGTGGAATTCCATCAGCGCCGACCTCGCCGAAAAAACACGGAAGCGCATCCCCAGAATGGACCGTCTGTTCAGTTAGCGCTTATGTGACCACCTGGTCCGACCTACTGTGACCTCGCACGACGGCGCTGGCTGCGCGCCCGCGAGGCGCTTAACGGTGTTATCCTGAGCGCGGTGGTGGAATCGGTCGCCATCTGGAACCGCGATGCTCTTTACGCTTGGGCGTTGGCGCGGCGACCACATCATCTTATGCCGCTGGCTGGAGCTTTGCGGCATCTGTTGCGTGCTTGAACCGAATATTCAAGCTGCGCCTCTGAACGAGGCGGTTGAGAGTTTACGAATGAGAACCTTCCGTAGTGTGGCCGTGCTTGGAGCCGGCACCATGGGCGCGCGCATTGCTGCGCATTTTGCCAATGCCGGCTATCCCGCCCTTCTTCTAGATCTTGTTTTGCCTGGCGAAGCCAACCGCAATGCGGCCGCGATTCGCGGCATCGCCGCCGCCGATACGCAGCGGCCCGGGGGCTATTTCACGAAGGCTGGGATGTCGATGGTGACTCCGGGCAACTTCGAGGACGATCTGCACAAGATCGCCCATTGCGACTGGATTATCGAGGCCGTCACGGAGAACCTTGAGATCAAGCGCAATCTGTGGAAGAAAGTCGAGCTGATTCGCAAGCCGGATTCGATTGTGTCGACGAACACGTCGGGGATTCCGTTGAATCAGATTGTGAAGGGCTTTTCGCCGGAGTTCCGCGGCAACTTCCTGGGCACGCACTTCTTCAACCCGCCGCGTTATTTGCATTTGCTCGAAGTGATTCCGGGTCCGGAAACCGCGCAGGATGTGCTCGATTGGGTGACCGATTTCGGCGACCGGCGTTTGGGCAAAGGCGTGGTGCCTTGCAAGGACACGCCGAACTTCATTGCGAACCGCATTGGCAGCTTCTTCGGCGGTACGGTGCAGAAGATCACCATCGAAGGCGGCTATACGGTGGAGGAAGTGGACGCGCTGACGGGTTCACTGATCGGGCTTCCAAATAGCGCGAGCTTTCGTTTGCTCGACGTTGTTGGACTCGATGTCTGGACATTCGTTGGGACGAATCTGTATCACGCCGTGCCGAACGACCCGTGGCGCGATCGCTTTCTGATGCCGGAATTCCACAAGAAATTGATGGAAAAGGGCTGGCTGGGTGAGAAGTCGGGGCAGGGCTACTACAAGCGCGTGGGTACGGGCGATGCGCGCGAGATCCATGCGATCGATCTGAATACGCTCGAGTATCATCCGGCGGCGAAGCCGAAGTTCGCTTCGGTGGATGCTGTTCGCGGGATTGAGGATCTGGGAGAGCGGATGCGTGCGCTGTTGAAACACGACGACCGCGGCAGCCAGTTCATCTGGAAGCTGTACAGCGATCTGTTCCTGTACTCGGCTGAAATGGTCCCGCAGATCTCGGACCGCATTGTCGAGATCGATCGCGCGATGCGTTGGGGCTACGCGAATTCCTTCGGGCCGTTTGAAGCTTGGGACGCGTTGGGCTTCGACGATGTATGCAAGCGACTTGAAGCCGAAGGCCGTCACATTCCGGATAACATTCAGCAGGCTCGGAAGGCGGGCGCGACGTCGCTCTACCGGTTCGCCGATAAGAACGGCCAGCCGGGTACACAGTATTTCGACTTCGCGTCGAATTCGTACAAAGAGATCGAAGTGCGACCGGGCGTCGATGTTCTCACTGACATCAAGCGGGCGCGCGGCGTGGTGAAGTCGAACCCCGGGGCGTCGCTGGTTGATTTGGGCGACGGCGTGTTGTGCATCGAGTTCCACAGCAAGATGAACTCGATCGGCGAAGACACGATCGGGATGCTGTACGCGGGCCTCGCGGAGACCGAAAAGAATTTCGACGCGATGGTGATCGCCAATCAAGGCGCGAACTTCAGCGTCGGCGCGAACCTGATGATGATGCTGCTGGCCGCGCAGGAAGGCGAGTGGAACGATCTCGGGGCGGCGGTACATCGCTTCCAGCAAGTCAATATGGCGTTGAAGTACGCCGCGAAGCCGGTGGTTGCGGCTCCGTTCAATCAGACGCTGGGCGGCGGCTGCGAGATCTCGCTGCACGCCACGCGCTGTCAAGCTTCGGCCGAGACCTACATGGGTCTGGTTGAGGTGGGCGTCGGGCTGATTCCGGGAGGCGGCGGCTGCAAGGAATTGCTGCTGCGCTTGAAGAATCCGATCAAAGTCTTTGAGCTTGTAGGCTACGCAAAGGTTTCGGCGAGCGCTGACGATGCCAAGCAGCTTGGCTTGTTGGGCAGGCCGGATGCGATCTCGATGAACGCGGAACGGCTGATCGGCGATGCGAAGGGGTTGGCGCTGTCGCTTGTGAAGGATTACACGCCGGGTTCGCCGCGCACGGATGTTTCCGTGATGGGCGCGCCGGGTTACGCGATGCTGCGGATGGGCGCGTGGAGCGCGCTGCAGGGCGGCTACATCAGCGAGTACGATTTCGTGATCGCGGAGAAACTGGCGCACATCCTGTGCGGCGGCAAGCTGACGGGCGAGAACCAGAAAGTCACCGAGCAGTATTTGCTCGACCTTGAGCGCGAAGCGTTTGTCAGTCTGTGCGGCAATCCGAAGACGCAGGCGCGCATGCAGGCGATGCTGAAGACCGGCAAGCCACTGAGAAACTAAAGAGCCAATCGCGAGGATACACACACCATGGAAGACGCAGTTATCATCGATTGTTTGCGCACGGCGGTTGGCAAAAGCGGCCGCGGAACCTTGAGAAATTACCGGCCGGACGATATGGCGGCGGATGTGATTCGTGCGTTGTGCGCGAAGTATCCGCAGATGCCGAAAGAAGAGATCGACGATGTGATTCTGGGTTGCGCGACTCCGGAAGCGGAGTCGGGGGCGAATGTCGCACGCGTCGCGGCGCTGCGCGCGGGGCTTCCGGATATGGTTCCGGGCGTGACGATCAATCGCTTCTGCTCGTCGGGATTGCAGTCGATCGCGATGGCGGCGGAGCGCATTCGCTCCGGCGGCGCGGACATCATCATCGCCGGCGGCACGGAGTCGATGAGCCTGCTGCCCATGGCGGGGCACAAGCCGGCTCCGAATCCGTATCTCACCGAGCATTATCCTGAGGTCTACATCAGCATGGGCCTGACGGCGGAGCGCGTACAGAGCAAGTACGGCGTGACACGCGAGGATCAAGATGCGTTCTCCTATCGCAGCCATCAGAACGCCCTGAAGGCGCAGGCTGAAGGTAAGTTCGATGAAGAGATCGTGCCGATCGAAGTCGAGACGACTTCGTTTGAAGACGGCAAGGCGGTGACGCGGAAGACCGTCTTTAGGAAAGACGAGGGTCCGCGTGCGGATACTTCGGTCGAGGCATTGGGCAAGTTGAAGCCGGTGTTCCACGCGAAAGGCAGCGTGACGGCGGGCAACAGTTCGCAGACCAGCGACGGCGCGGCGGCGGCGATTGTGATGAGCGCGAAGCGCGCGGCGGCGTTGGGCTTGAAACCGAAGGCGCGATTCGTAAGCTTTGCGGTAGGCGGCGTTCCGCCGGATCTGATGGGCATTGGCCCGGTGGTGGCGATTCCGAAAGCGTTGGCGATGGCGGGCTTGAAGATCGGCGATATCGGCCTCGTAGAATTGAACGAAGCGTTCGCGGTGCAGGCGCTGGCGGTGCAGCGCAACACTGGAATCGATATGAACACATTGAACGTCAACGGCGGCGCGGTCGCGCTGGGGCATCCGCTGGGATGCACAGGCGCGAAGCTGACGGCGACGATTTTGCGTGAAATGGAACGGCGCAGCGTCCGCTACGGCATGGTGACCATGTGCATTGGCGGCGGGCAGGGCGCGGCAGGAATTTTTGAACGGCTGAACTAGTTTCGGTCATCTCCAAGTAGCAGCCCGGAAAGCGGAGAGCGTGTCGACGTTACTTGGACGTTTTGAGGGTGCCCACACACCCATTCCGGGCTAGAAGAAAAGCGACCGTAAGGACAACACCATGGCAACCATGACAGTAGCGATCCCGAAGACCAAGGGCGGTGCGTTTCTGCTTGAAAACGCGTCCCCGTCCGACATTTTTACGCCGGAAGATTTCACCAGTGAGCATCGCGCGATTGCGAAGACCACCGATGAATTCTGGCAGCAGGAGGTGGTGCCGAACATCGACAAGATCCGGCACAAGGACCATCAGGTCTGCCTCGATATTCTTCGGAAGTCCGCGAAGCTGGGTCTGACCGCGGTGGTGCTACCGGAGAAGTTCGGCGGCATGGAGATGGACCTGACGTCGATGTTCATGGTCGCGGAGGGCGTTTCGCGCGAAGGTTCGTATTCAGCCTGGCACGGCGCGCACACCGGCATCGGCACGCTGCCGCTGCTGATGTTCGGAACCGAAGAGCAGAAGCAGAAGTACCTGCCGAAGCTCGCGTCGGCGGAAATGCTAGCGGCGTACTGCCTGAGTGAACCGCAGGCAGGCTCGGATTCGCTCGCTGCGCGCACGCGCGCCGATCTCACTCCGGATGGCAAGCACTACATCTTGAATGGCCAGAAGATGTGGATCACCAACGGCGGCTACGCGGATCTCTTCACAATCTTCGCGAAGGTCGACGGCGAGAAATTCACCGCATTTTTGGTCGAGCGCGCGTTCCCGGGCGTCAATCCGGGTCATGAAGAAAAGAAGATGGGCATTCAGGGCAGTTCGACCACGGCCATCTATCTCGATAACGTGATGGTCCCGGTCGAGAACGTGCTCGGCGAAATCGGCCGCGGCCACATCATCGCGTTCAACATCCTGAACCTCGGCCGCCTGAAGCTGGGTCCGTTTGCGAATGGCGCCTGCCGCGACGTGTTGCAGCAGTCCATCAAGTACGCGAACGAGCGCAAGGCGTTCGGCAAGTCGATCTCGGAGTTCGGCATGATCCAGCACAAGATCGCGGAGATGGCCGTCCGCATGTATGCCTCCGAGAGTATGACCTATCGCGTGGTTGGTTCGATTGAGAGCCAACTGGAAGGTTGGGACTGGAGCCAGTCAAACGCAGCGGCGACGATGCTGAAAACGGTGGAAGATTTCGCCGCCGAATGCTCGTTCATCAAAGTGTTTGCGTCGGAAGCGCTCGATTACGTGGCGGACGAGGGCGTGCAAATCCATGGCGGCTACGGCTTCCACCAGGACTACGGCGTCGAGCATGCGTATCGCGATTCACGCATCAATCGCATTTTTGAAGGCACGAACGAAATCAACCGCCTGCTGGCGAGTGGCATGCTGTTGAAGAAAGCACAGCGCGGTCAGTTGGCGTTGGTCGAAGCGATTAAGAAGTTGCAAGCTGAGATTCTCGCCGGGCCGCAGATGGAGAACGGCGCAGGCGCGACAGGCAAGTTCGCTGAGGATACGAAGCTGGCCGAGAACCTCAAGAAGCTCGGCTTGTTCCTGATCGGCGTGGCGTATCAAAAATTCGGTGAGAAGGTGGAAGCGCAGCAGGAAGTGATGGCGAACATCACAGACGCTTTGATGAATGCGTACGCTTACGAATCGGTGATTCTGCGCGCGCGTAAGATCGAGGCGTCGGGCAAGAATTCGGACCACGCGCACGAGATGGCGCAGGTGTTCGGGCGCGACGCGCTCGATATTCTCGAAGCAGCGGCGAAGAACGTGCTCGCGGCCTGCTCCGAGGGCGACGCGCTGCGGATGAACCTGTCGGTGCTTAAGCGCTTCACGAAGACCGAGACGCTCGACGTCATTGGACTGCGAAAGCGCATCGCGGCGCGGCTGATCCAGACGGGCAAGTTCTTCGTCTAGACGAGAGCGGTCAAGAACAGCGTTACAATTCGAGGGCCGGGCGATGTTTTCGCCCGGCCCTTTTTCTATGCGCGTCATCGTGTGCGTGGGGTTGCCTGGATCTGGAAAGTCAACGTGGCTGCAAAAGCACGGCGCGGTCGATCACCTCGGGAGCCCGGTGCTTTCGAGCGACGCGATCCGCATTCTGCTATCCGACGACGTGAATAATCAGACGATTCACCGCGAGGTGTTTGCGACGCTGCGCGATCTGCTGCGGCGGCGCCTGGTGCTGAGGCGTCCCGTGACGTACGTCGACGCGACCAACCTTTCGCCGTGGGAACGGAAGCCGTATATCGTGCTTGCGAGCTTGTACGGTGCGGACGCGGAAGCGTTGTTCTTTGCTACGCCGGTGGAGACGTGCGTCGAGAGAAATCGGAGGCGCGAGCGGAGGGTTCCGGAAGAGGTAATTCGGAGCATGGCGGAGCGGCTGTTACCCCCGTCGTCGTCCGAGGGTTTTCGAGAGGTCACAGTCGTTCGAGAGTAAGTCATGATCGGGCGATCCTGCCTCCGCGCGAAGATCGCAGAGACCCTGCGGCGATGCGGGCGAGTAACGCTGGTGACGTAAGGTTCCGCTACCGAATTGCCACCGTCGCCGCCGGACATGTGACGCCCGAGACGGTGACGGTTGCCGGTACGGCATCTCACGTAGGCACACCAGCAGGCACGAGATCTACGGGGTGCACGTCAGCCCGACGCTCGTTTCACAAGTCAACGACGCGGTTCAGGACGAAGTGCGTCAATGGCAGAACCGGCCCGCTGGAGCCGCTCGACCCGATCATGTATCTGGACGCGCTGGACGTCAAGATGCGCGACAACGGGCATGTTCAGAACCGCGCGGTGTACGTCGCGATCGGCGTCAATCTGGAGGGCCGCAAAGAGGTGCTGTGTCGGAGCCAACGAACGTTCTGGCTGCATTTGCTGACGGAGCTTCGCAATGGGGAGTCGAAGACGTCTTCATCGAGTGTGTAGACGGGCGCAAAGGCTTTCCGGAAGCGATTGAAACGGTCTATCCGAAGGCGCAAGTGCAGCTCTGCATCATGCATCTGGTGCGGCATTGCTTGATCTACGTGTCCTCGAATAAACGAAAGCAGTGGCCGCGGCGATGAGGCCGATCTACGCGGCGCCGGCGCGCAAGGCCGCGGGACTGGCGCAGCACGAATTCGCTCGCCGGTGAGACGCGACGCATCCGACCCTCAGCCAGGTGTGGCGTAGAAACTGGGAATGCGCCACGCCGTTTTTCGCGTTTCCGGCAGAGGTCCGCAAGGTGATCTATACGACCAATGCCGTCGAATCGCTGAACATGAGTTTGCGGAAAATCATCAAAACGCGCGGCTCGTTTCCGAGCGAAGAAGCTGCGCTGAAGCTGCTGTACCTCGCCCTGCGGAACCATTCCAAGAAATGGACGTTCGTGCAGCGCCGGGCGCGATTCGAACAACCGGCTGGGTGGCGACCATGACGATTCGCTGCCCAGGGGATGCCCCTCTTTGGTCAACTCCACTGCTAGCTTCGTCGTCCCCTTGCAGGTCCAGCGCAGCGGCGATTCCGGATCTCCACGCGTCACCGGGTCCAACTGGCGGCCATGGTCATCCTTCGCCGAAGCTCGATCGCAACGCTTTAGGGAGACAGCCGCTCCATCTTCCAGAGTCCGTTCTTCTGTTTCAGAAACCGCAGCCGATCGTGCAGCCGATTCCGCCGGCCCTGCCAAAACTCGATCTCTACCGGCGCCAATCGATATCCGCCCCAAAAGTTGGGCCGCGGTGGACCGCCTTCCGCGTACTGGGCCGCGAACTCGTCGAGGCGCCCCTCCAACTCCGCGCGACTCGCAATCACAGTGCTCTGCCGCGACACCGACGCGCCCATTCGACTCCCCAATGGCCGCGATAAGAAGTAGACCTCGGACTCCTCCTTCGACACCTTAGTGATGCGGCCCACGACACGCACCTGCCGCTCCAACTCCGCCCAAAAGAACGCCAGCGCGCCTTGCGGATTGGCCGCGATCTCTTCGCCCTTGCGGCTCTCGTAGTTCGTGTAAAACACGAAACCGCGTTCGTCGAAGCCCTTCAAAAGAACGATCCGCACAGAGGGCGCTCCCGACTTGGTCGACGTCGCCAGCGACATCGCGGAGGGCTCCTTCGCCGTGCTCGTGATCGCTTGCTGAAACCAGCCGTCGAATTGCCGGATCGGGTCCGCATCGACGGTCTCTTCCACCAACGCCCCGCGTTCATACTCTTCGCGCGGTGGATGCGGAACCACCAGAAACCCGTGCTCGTTATCGCCGAACACCGTATTCCGCGCCTGTCCCCACATCCAGTGATGCGCCGCCACATACGCGCATGTCACGGCATCGATCTGATCCTCAGCCACCTTCAACGGACCGCGCTGCGGCAACTCCGGTAGCTTTAGATCCACAACTGGAGGCGAGAAGTGCGGCAGGTTCCGTAGCAAATACTCGCGCAGGCGCGTCAACTCCTTCGCGCGATCGGCCCGCCGGCCCTTCTTATACTTGAAGATCTTCTGGAGGCCGAACAGTCGCACCGTCGCCGCATGCGGATGCACTTCAATTTGAAAGCGGCCCGCTTGCTTCGCCGTCAAGTTGGCGCCATCCGCGAAGCCCAACTTACGCAGCGCCGCGCTGAATGCCAGCACATTCTTCGCCCACGGCCTGCCCAGATTCGCCGGATGGCAACCGGCGTCGAACTTGCGAAACACTGCGTTCAACTCCCGCTCCGCCGGACGCTGGCCAGTCTTGTTCGCGATTACCGTCGGGGCGTCGACGCCGGCGACGGCCGGACCCTGACCCGCTTCGCGCTTCACCCAGGCAAGCACTTCCGGAATCGTTGCCAACCGGTCGAGCGAAACCAGCCGCAGCACGCCGCCCTGCTCTTCGAGACACGCCACGCCGGAGGGCTTGCCCTGCCAACCCAAGTCGATCCCTAGAAAGCGCATTTCACCTCAATTCCCTTCAGTGTCGAACACGTGCGTCCCATATACGAACAGATGCCGACGCCAAACTCTATTCGTTAGAACCTTTGCAAGTGGCAATGCGTATGCTCTGTGAGACTACTATGGACCGCTTGCTGCTCGATCTTCGCCTCGCATTTCGCCGGATCCGCCAGAATCCTGGCTTTTCGACTGTCGCCATATTGACGCTTGCCCTCGGCATCGGAGCCAACACGGCGATCTTCAGTGCGATCAACGCGATCCTGCTGCGGCCTTTGCCGGTCCAAAACAGCTCCGAGTTGGTGACGCTCAACGAAACGCTTGGCGGCAACACGTTCCCGACGGTCTCCTATCCGAACTATCGCGACATGCGCGATCGGAACACCGTGTTTAGCGGCCTGTCCGCGTACCGCATTCTCCCGGCGAGCCTTGGCCTGCCTGGCTCCAGCCAACGCGTGTGGGGCTACCTGGTGACAGGCAATTACTTCGAGATGCTCGGCGTCAACGCGGTGCTCGGTCGCGCCTTTACGCCCGAAGACGACAAGACTCCCGGCGGTCACCCGCTTGCCATCTTGAGCTACGCGATGTGGCAGAAGAAGTTCGGCGGAGACAACGCCGTCATCGGACGCGCGGTCAAGTTCAACGGCCAGGACTTCACGATCCTCGGCGTGCTGCCGAAAGGCTTCTTCGGCACGGAGCTCTTCTATTTGCCCGACGTTTTCTTTCCGATGATGATGCAGAAGCAGCTTGAGGGAGGCAACGGGTATCTCGATAACCGGGGTACCAGCAACATCTTCGTCTGTGGCCGCCGCAAGCCGGGCGTCAGCATGGCCCAGGCCGAGGCCGGGATCAACAGCATCGCGCGACAACTCTCCGACGAGTTTCCGAAGAACAACGAAGGCATGAAGATCGTTCTCACGCCGCCCGGACTCGCAGGCAGTTACATCCGAGGACCGGCAATTAGCTTCGCGGCTGCTCTGTTCGGAGTCTCAAGCCTGGTCCTGCTGGTCGCTTGCGCCAACCTCGCGAGCATGTTGCTCGCCCGCGCCGCGGATCGCCGGAAGGAGACAGCAATCCGGCTGGCGCTCGGCGCGGAGCGCGGCCGCCTGATTCGCCAACTGCTAACTGAGAACATGCTTGTCGCTCTGCTCGGCGGGGCCGCCGGTGCCCTGCTTGCGGTCTGGATTACCGACGCACTGGCCGGATGGCGTCCGCCCATCGACGTCCCCGTGCTCCTGAACGTCACGGCCGATTACCGGGTACTGCTGTTCGCGTTCGGCGTGTCGATGTTAACGACGTTGCTGTTCGGCCTGCTGCCCGCCTGGCAGAGCACCAAGACCGATCTCGTACCGGCGCTGAAGAACGAAGCTTCGTCCGAGCGCTCGCGCCACTGGCATTTGCGCGACTACATGGTCGCCATCCAGGTTGGCCTCTCGACGCTGCTGCTCGTTTGCTCCGTTCTTGTTGTGAAGAGCCTGCAGAAGTCGATGGATGCGCCCATCGGCTATAACCCGCGCGGCGCCGTCACGGTCGGCTACGACCTCAACATCCACGGCTACAAAACTGCTGACGGCCGGGAGTTCCACCGTCGCGCGCTCGAAAAGGTTCGAGCGATTCCCGGTGTGGAATCCGCTGCCTTGGCGGATTGGCTTCCACTTTCGCTGAGTAACTCTTCCGACTCGGTCTACATCGAAGGCCAAGCGAAGCCCAAGGCAGCCGAGGCGCCCATCGCCTATTCCTTCCGCGTCACGCCCGATTTCTTCAAGACCATCCAGAGCCGCATCCTGGCAGGGCGCGAGTTCACCGAGCGCGATAAGAAAGACGTTCCCGAAGTCGCGATCGTCAACAAAGCTTTCGTCGACAAGATGCTACGCGGCGAGAATCCAATGGGCAAGCGCTTCACCAACGGACCAAGCGACAAGCCGATAGAGATCGTCGGCGTCGTCGCGACCGGCAAGTACTTCGCCCTCAGCGAAAATCCTCACCCAGCGGTGTGGAGACCACTCGAAACCGGCTACTCCGCCAACGTCGCGCTGATCGCGCGCACTACGCTCAGCGACGCGGAAG
Source organism: Acidobacteriaceae bacterium (assembly GCA_043788745.1). Lineage (GTDB taxonomy): Bacteria > Acidobacteriota > Terriglobia > Bryobacterales > Bryobacteraceae > JBBQWZ01. The sequence continues at coordinate 20,989 of JAYVTO010000019.1, read as the reverse complement.
GCGTCCGTCTTTTGAAAGCGGCCATCCGCGACCTCGACCCCAACATCGCCGTCTACGCCACCGGCAGTATGGTAGAGATGCTCGGAACCGCGCTGTTCCCAGCGCGGCTTGCTGCCTCCGCATTGGGCGCGTTCGGCCTGCTCGCCGCCATCCTCGCCGCTACCGGAATCTACGGTGTGATGGCGTACGCCGTCTCGCGCCGGACGCGTGAGATTGGCATTCGGATGGCGATCGGGGCAAGCCAGGGCAACGTCCTTGGGATGATCGCCCGGCGCGCCGCCATTCTCATCGGATCGGGAACTGCCGTCGGTCTTGTTGCCGCGCTCGCGGTCGCGCGTCTTCTCGGTCAGATCCTGTACGGCGTCGAGCCCACGGATCCGGTCACGTATCTGACGGTGTTTGGCATGATGGCGTCCATCGCGATGCTGGCGTGCTGGATTCCGGCGCGGCGCGCCATCCGCATTCGTCCGATTGCAAGTCTGCGCCAGGAATAGGCGTACACGGTGAGTGGCCGCCTGCACGTCGAGCGGCCGAGATCGCGAGACGCCGTTGAGCATGCGCGCTAGCCGTGCAGGCGCTTACTGCAGCGACCCCCTTCGGGGTCGCTGCGTGCGCGCCTCGATACGAAGACATCCCGTGCCTTGCTGCGTTTACTGATTTCCTACCGGGCCGCCAGGCTTGTGATAGTTCGGAAATGGCGGCTGCTTGTACTTGGGCAGCGGATGCTTCTTTAGCTCGTCGAGCAAGTACTCCACTGCTTTCTCCAACTGAGGATCACGACCGGCGCGCCACGCAGCCGGATCGAACTCCACGTCGATATCCGGCGTTACGCCGTGATTCTCTACATCCCATTGCTCCTTGAGATTGTAGAACGCAACGTTCGGCGCAGTCACCATTCCGCCGTCGATCAGCGGCGGCACGCCGAAAATTCCAACCAGGCCGCCCCACGTCCGCTTGCCAATCAGCGGACCCACTTTCTGATCGCGGAAAAGCCACGGCATCGCATCGCCGCCGGAACCAGCGTATTCATTGATGATCATCGCCTTCGGCCCGAAGATCTGGTTCTGCGGGGTCGTAAACGCGATGCCCGCGCGGGGCACGAAGAAGTTGGTGAGCGGACGCTTTAGATAGTCGATCACGTAGTCCGCGATCTGGCCTCCGCCGTTGAAACGTTCGTCGATCACAGCGCCCTCCTTGCCCACCTGCGCAAAGTAGTAGCGATTGAAGTTCGTGAAGCCGCCGGAAGCCGTATCCGGAAGGTACACATACGCCAGCCGGCCGCCGGAGAGCTTCTCCACCCTGCGCCGATTCTCGTCGATCCAGGAAAGATTACGGAGCGAGAATTCGTTTGCGACAGGGACGACAGTGACTTCGCGCGAGCCCGAGCCATCGGCGTTCGGCCCGACGCGCAGGATGGTCGCCTTGCCAGCCGTTTCTTCAAAGTAGCTGTAGACATCGGCAGGCGGACGGACATCCCGGCCGTTCACCGCGAGCAGATACTCCCGCTCGGCGACGTTCACGCCAGGCTGCGTGAGAGGAGCGCGCATGCGTGGATTCCAATTCTCGCCGCGATAGATCCTGGAGAAAAGGTAGCGCCCATTCTCCACCGCATAGTCCGCCCCGAGGAGGCCGCCCTGGAAACGCTTGACGTCCGGTTGCGCGCCGCCGCGCACGAACATGTGCCCCACCGACAGTTCGCCGAGCATCTCGGCGAAGAGATAGTTCAGATTGCCCCGGCTACCGACGCCGGTCAAGTACTTCTCATATTTTTTTGAGAAATCGGCAAGGTTCACGCCGTGCAGACCAGGATCGTAGAAGAAGTCGCGTTGCAGGCGCCAGACTTCGTGATACATTTGCCGCCATTCTTGCTGTGGTTCGACACGGGTCTGCATGCCGTCTACTTTCAGGATTCCCTCGCCCGGCTTCAGCGGAGCAGCCGTTGAGGCGATGATCCAATTAGGCCCTTGCCGGAACAGCATCTTCTCGCCGTTGGCTGACAACTCGAAGAAGCGCGCGCCATCGAGGGCCTTCTCGACCTTTCGCGTCTTGAGGTCGAACTTCTGTACGGTGAATCCCGGTGGCTGTCCGGGAATGCCGCCCGGAAGGCTTTCGCCGAGGTAGATCACGCCCGTCTTTCCCGCTTGCAGGAACCCGTAGTCGCGTTCCGGAACCGGTAACGCGAGAATGCGCTGATCGATATTCTCGAAATCGATGCGGACGGTCTTGTCTTCTTTCGCGGCATCGGGCTTAGCGGCGTCGGGCTTAGCTGCGTCTGGCTTCGGCACATCGATTTTCGGCGCATCGATTTTCTCCTCGTCGCTCTCCGGAGCAAGTGGTGAGGGATCTTCTTTACGCAGGACCGCCAGATAGACGCTTCGCGTCACCTGATTTTGTTCGCTCGACATGTCGAGCCACGCCGTAGTCAGCGCGGTGTTGGTGCTGGCGGTGAAGTAAAGATACTTGCCGTTCTTGTCGAACTTCGCAAACTCAGCATCGCTGAGGCCGTCGGAGATTTGATGGATTTTGACGTCCGCCAGCGAATACACGTACACGGCGCGCAGGTGATTCTTCAGCAGCTTCGTGTAGACGATCCAGTTGCTGTCCGGCGACCAATCCGGATTCAGTGCGCGGAAGGGTGTGTCGTAAGTGTCCTTGTCGACCTTCGTCACCTTCTTCGTTTCGACATCCACCCACGAGATCTGCAACTGACTGTCGGTGAACAAAACTTTTCTGCTATCCGGCGACCACACGGGGGAGAAATAGAAATTCGGCGGAAGCTCGATCTTCTTCACGTCGCCTACCACTGACTGCGGCCGCAGATGCAATGCATACTCGCCGGACTCGTCGGAAAAATACGCGATCCACTTGCCGTCCGGCGACCACGCCGGCGATCGTTCGGCAACACCCGAGGTATTGGTGAGGTTGCGCACATCGCCTTTTTCGGCGGGAACCGTGAAGACCTCTCCACGGGCTTCAAACACAGCACGGGCGCCGGCTGGCGAAAGGCTCGCGCTCGCAATCCGCGAACCGACTTTCTCAAACGTCGGACGCAAGCCCAGCAAATCGCCGGAAGCGGTAATATTCACGAGCTTGCTCTTGCCGGACTTCCAGTCGTACACGTGAATCGAACCGAACTGCTCGTACGCAATCGCATCCGGCCCAGCCGACGCGGACTTGAAATCGAGGCCCTTGTTCTCGATCGTCTGCGTCACTTTCCTGCTCTTGGTGTCATACGAGAAGAGCGTGACCGGGCCATTGCGGTCCGAGAGAAAGAACACTTTGTCGCCGATCCACATGGGATGCGAGTCGTTAGAGTTGTCGCGAGGGATTTCCTCCACTTTCGAATCGGAGAGGTTCGCAATCCAGATGGGCGTCGTGCGTCCGCCGCGATACTGCTTCCAGGATTCGGTCGCGGACGCGAGCGGCATGTAGGCGATGCGCGATGCATCGCTCGAATACGCACCCATTTCCGCCATCGGCAGCGGAACCTCCGTGGCCGGACCGCCTTCGATAGAAACGGTATAGAGACGCTCGAAACGCGAATAGCTCGCGCGGTTTGAGCGCAACAGAATCTTTTTGCCATCGGGCGACCAACCCACCGGCGAATCCGGCCCCGGGTGGTAGGTGAGACGCCGCGGAACTCCGCCCGATGCCGCCACCACATACACGTCGACGTTCCCGTCGTACTCACCCTGAAACGCAACCTGAGTGCCGTCCGGCGAAAACAGCGGAGCCGTCTCTTCTCCCGGTCCAGCAGTGAGGCGCACCGCCTCGCCGCCGTCGCGCGCGACGATCCAAAGGTCGCCTCCGAACGAAAAGACAATCCTGGTCTTGCTGAGCGTTGGCTGCTGCAAAAGCAATGGCGACTGCGCGAACAACGCGCACACCGATAGAAGAAGACAGAGAAGGCGAATCATTGGGGCTCCCACCAGAATGGTAGGACAGCGCCTCAATCGGACGCAATAGCGCTCGCCACTTCTCTTTGACTAGAGTGCTTAGGGCTGCTTGTACACCACGCCGTCCTTCATCACGAATCGTACTTTCCGGATCGTGTTGAAGTTGACAAGCGGGTCGTCGGTCGTCGCGATCAGATCCGCGGCGAGGCCTGGCTTCAGCGTTCCGCGCTGGCCGTCGACGCCGAGCAGTCGCGCCGCCTTTGAAGTCGCCATTTGCAGGATGTATGCGTTCGGAAGACCGGCATCGACGTACGCTTCGATGATCCCGAGCGAAACCTCGCCGCGCGTCTTGCCGACGACATCGAAGATGATGTCGGAACCGAAGGCCTGTTCGACGCCAATCTTGTGCGCTCGCCGGATCCGGTCAAGCGACCGATCGTAGGTCTTCTTGATCGTCGCCTCGTCCTGGCCGTACTCGACGAGAAACTCGGGCGTGAAATCGGTGCCTACCAACACGACGTTATTCTTCTTCGCGATTTCGAGGACAGCATTCGACATCACGAAACCGTGCTCAATCGAATCGACGCCGGCCTCGGCCGCATTGCGCGCGCCTTGCTCCGTAACGGCATGGGCCGCGAGTTTCAATCCGGCGCGGTGCGTTTCCTGCACCAGGAAGCGAATGTCGTCGGCTGAGTAAATCGCTTTCTGATCGTCGACGACAATCTTGATCACCTGCGAGCCGAAGAAACTATTTTCGCGGATCGCCTTCTGCATTTCGTCGCGCGTGTCGGCCAGAAAATACTCGGGGGCCATCAGGCCGCGGTGTTCCGGATTGTGCGCGTAGCCCCGATCCGCGGGCGCGTACTGGGCGCCAAACGGAGCGATGATGCGACCCGCGGTAATCATCGTGGGACCCGGAACCAGGCCTTCCGAAATCGCGCGCCGCAGATCGACATCCGCGTAGTTGCCGTTGTTGCCGATATCGCGAATGGTTGTGAAGCCCGTCTCGAGCATGGTCTTCGCATTCATCACGCCCTGGATCGCGCGATACGCCGTGGTGTTGCCGATGTCGTAGGCGAGTTGGCCGCCCTTCGCCATTTGGCGGGTCAGGCCGCGACGAGTCGCAACTCCGGCGCACATGTGGGTGTGGCAATCCATCAGCCCCGGCATCACCGTGTAGTTAGAAAGATCGATGACACGCGCGTCCGTTGGAATTGCCAGGTTCGCGCCAATCTCTTTGATCTTGCCGTTCTCGATGACGATGGTTTGCTTCGGAGTCGAGACGCCTCGATCGGGGTCCAGCAGCTTGCCGGCCTTGATCACCGTGGTTTTGCTGGTTGCAACAGGTGGAAACTGTCCGTGAAGCACCCCAACAGCAACCAAGCTTCCAGCAACAAGAGAAATCAGCCTTCGCGATCGCATTCGAGAATGGTATCGTGAGCGGCGCTCGCAAAGCAGCGCTTCTCTAGCCCGACCGGCAAGGCGCGGCACCCGGAGTCACTTCACCGAAATCACCGGGCCGGAAGCAGTCTGCCCGAAAAGAGTGATCGAAACCTTGTGATCTCCGGGCGCGAGCCCTGCCGGTATCTGGAAGTTCGCTTGCGCGACGCCTACCGTTTGCGGCGTGAGCCCCACAAATGAAATGTTCGTGGCTTGCACGCCACCCACTTGAATCATGGCGGTACCTTGGAAGCGGCTGAGCGGGCTGTTGGGCGCGCCGGCTCCAGTGGGAACGGGTGGAAACGGTGAGCCAATCCCGGTCAGGTACAGCACCGCCACACTTCCGCTTTCGCCGGATTGGCGGCTTCGTTCACCGAGCCATCTTCGCGGATCAGCACGGCTCGATTGTTGCCAAACGCGAAGATTCCCGGCCCCACCGTTGTTACCCGGAACTGCCGCCGAAATCCCACTTTACCGTTCGCGGTGACGCGCAAGACCGTGGATTGGTTGATGGCCTTCACCGTGGAATATTGCCACGGACCCCGTCCAGCCGACCGATTTCTAGTCCGGTAAGCGCCGGATCTTGAGGCTCCGGAACCGCACGGGGTCGTCGTGGTACTGCAGTGCGATCGGCGAAACAAGCTCGCGATGCGCCTTCAGCGCGGCGACAATCTCCCCGCGGCGTGGCGTGTGATCGCCCGAGAAAAAGGCCGGATCATTCAGTTCGCCGTCGACCACCTTCACGCCGTCGAGCCAATGTTCGAAGTGCATTCCACGGACCACAATGCGCCCCTGGTGTACGTGCTCGGCGTCCGCCGCAGCCGCCTTCGCGGCCGGCTTGAAATCGTAGAGCGCGCCGGACGACCACTTGGGCCCGCGCTTCGCGTCACTATTGTTCTCGTCGTCGACCACTTGATACTCGAAACCAACGGGACTAACGAGCTTTCGGTTGCGATATTGCGCCTGCACGAACGCCCACTCTTTGCCGTCGTCCCGCACGATCCAGGTACTGTGACCCTGGATGCGATACTTTACGCCGGAGTTCGAAGCCTTCTCGGTCTTCCACTCGAAGCTGAATTCAAAGTTCTTGAACTCTTCGCGAGTCAGCAGGTCGTGCCCCAGATGTCCTTCGGGCAAGCAGCGGATCCAGCCCTGGTCCGCGCTCCACACCGATGCCACCGGAGGGAAGTCGATTCGCCAGCCTGATAGCGTCTTGCCATCGAAGAGAAGCTGCCAGCCGTCGGCTTTCTCTTTCGGCGAGAGCGTGTTCGCGGTTTGAGCAAGAAGCGGAAGAGCAAGAAAGAGAACTAGGAGCGAGCGCATCGCTGTTGAGGCTACCACGAGAACGAACTTGCTGCGGTAACACGTGATACGCTGTAGCCTTCTCATGAGTTCTTCACCCTCTCCCGGTCGTTCCGAGGTCAAGCTGGATACCGAATTCCAGCGTGGCCTAGGCCTTTACGATTCCACGATGGTTGTCGCCGGATCGATGATCGGCTCGGGAATCTTTATCGTCTCCGCCGACATGGCGCGCCTGATCGGATCGCCCGGCTGGCTGCTCGTGGCCTGGCTCCTTACCGGATTCCTCACCATCACCGGAGCTCTTTCCTACGGCGAACTCGCCGGCATGATGCCCCGCGCTGGAGGCCAATACGTTTACCTTCGAGAGGCCTTTTCGCCACTCTGGGGCTTCCTCTACGGCTGGACGCTGTTCCTCGTCATCCAAACCGGAACCATCGCCGCCGTTGCGGTCGGCTTCGGGCGGTTCCTCGGGCTTTTGTGGCCGGAGATCAACGAAACGAACTACATCCTGCCGCCGACGCACATCACGGAGGGCTACGCGATTTCGCTCTCGACGGCGCAACTGGTCGGCATCTCGATGATCGTGTTGTTGACGTGGACCAACACCCGCGGCCTCGAGTACGGCAAGATTATTCAGAATCTGTTCACGACCACCAAGCTCGCGGCGCTCTTCGGGCTGATCGTCATCGGTCTCTTTCTGGGCTGGAACTCGAACGCCGTCAGCGCGAACTTCGGCAATCTTTGGACGGCGCGCGGGTTCGACGAAATCGTCCCCGGCCTCACCGCAGTGGGCGGCTTCGGCCTCTTCGTCGCCCTTTGTGTCGCGCAAACAGGATCCCTGTTCTCCTCGGACGCCTGGAACAACATCACCTTCACCGCCGGCGAAGTGAAGGAGCCGCACAAGAACATTCCGCTGTCTCTGGCCTTCGGCACCATCGTCGTCATCGGACTCTACTTGTTGGCGAACGTCGCTTACCTGGTGACACTACCGCTCGACGCGATCCAGCACGCGCCCGCCGATCGCGTCGCCACCGCTACTCTGCAGGCCATCTTCCCCGGAAAGGGCGCGGGCATCATGGCGGTCTTCATCATGATCTCGACCTTCGGCTGCACCAACGGACTCATCCTGTCCGGGGCCCGCGCGTACTTCGCCATGGCCCGCGACGGCGTCTTCTTCCAGAAAGCCGGAGAACTCAACGCCGCCCGTGTTCCTGGATGGGCGCTACTGATGCAAGGACTCTGGGCCGCCTTCCTCGTCCTGCCCCGAACCTACAATCCGGCGACGAAATCGTACGGAAACCTGTATGGCAACCTTCTCGATTACGTCGTTTCCGCCGCGCTTATCTTCTACATCCTGACCATCGCCGGCATCTTCCGCCTTCGAAGTACGCGGCCGGATACCCCGCGGCCGTACAAAGCCTGGGGCTATCCGCTGATTCCCGGTTTGTACATCACCGGAGCAGCCGCTGTGCTCATCGTGCTCTTCCTCTATCGGACCTCCACGACCTGGCCCGGATTGCTGATTGTCCTGCTCGGCGTGCCGGTTTACTTTCTGTTCCGCAGATCGAACTCGGCGAAGGCGTAACTCCGATGCCGTTACTTTTGTCGGAAGAAGACGTACGCGCCGTTCTGCCGATGCAGGATCTCATCGACTCGATGGAGTCGGCGCTGGTTGCATTCACGAAGCGCGAAGTCGAACAGCCCGTCCGCACCGTGCTCGACGCGGGTGGCAATTACTTCGGTTCCATGCCGGCCTTCATGCCCGGCCTGCCGGCCCTCGGCACAAAGCTCGTCAGTGTTTTTCATGAGAACCCGTCGAAGGGTCTTACTTCGCACCTCGCGACCATCCTGTTGTTCTCGACCGAAACCGGCGCGCTCGAAGCGATCCTTGACGGTCGCTTCATCACCGAAGCTCGCACTGCCGCTGTTTCCGCCGTCTCCGCGAAGTACCTCGCCCGTGAGGATGCGAAGACGCTCGCCATCATCGGCAGCGGCGTGCAGGCGCTAAGTCATCTCGAAGCGCTGCGCTGCGTTCGCGACTTTGACAGCGTCCGTATCTGGAGCCCGCGAAGTGCCGCGGCCTTCGCCGTTGCGCACCACATCGAGGCCGCGCCCTCCGCCGAAGCCGCCGTCCGCGGCGCGGACATTGTCGTACTCGTCACCTCCTCGCCGACGCCCGTCATCGAGGCCGGTTGGGTGAAGGAAGGTGCCCACGTAATCTCCGTCGGCGCCTGCCGTCCCACGCACCGCGAAATGGATCCGCAACTCCTCGCCGTCTCCGCGATCTACGTCGATTCGAAAGAAGCCGCCCTCAAGGAATCCGGCGACATCGTGATGGGAATGCGCCAAGGCCACTTCACGGAAAACCGCCTTCGCGGCGAGCTTGGCGGTATCGCCGGCGGCCGCGTGCCCGCAAGGCAAAGCGATACCGAAATCACCGTCTTCAAATCGCTCGGCCTCGCCGTCGAAGACGTCGCCGCCGCGCACCTGGCCTTTACGCGAGCCAAAGAACGAGGAATCGGCAAGTGTATTTGAACCGGATCGCAATCTTGATCGCGGCCTTCGCGCTCGGCTCGCAGGCCCAGACTTTCGACATCGTACTGCACGGCGGTCGCGTCGTCGACCCCGCCTCGAAACTCGACGCCATCCGCGACGTTGGCATCCGGGGAAACAAAATCGCCGCGATTTCCGTAACTCCGCTAAAGGGCAAGACTGAGATCAACGTCAAAGGCCTTGTCGTCGCGCCCGGTTTCATTGATCTTCACGTCCACGGACAGAACGCCGAAAACTACCGCATCATGGCCCTCGACGGCGTCACCACGGCGCTCGAAATGGAGCTTGGCGTCTCGCCCGTCGACACCTGGTACGCCGAGCGTGAAGGCAAATCGCTGATTCACTTTGGTGCCACCGTCGGACACGTTCCAGCGCGTATGGCCGTAATGGGAGACACCTCGCCCAGCCCGTTTCCGCGGGACAAAGCCCTCGGGATTGCCACCGCCGAGCAACAGGAGCGCGTTATGGGTCTCATCCGGCGCGGCCTCGACCAGGGCGCGCTCGGAATCGGCCTCGGCATCGCCTATACGCCCGGCGCGAACCGCATGGAGATTCTCGACGTCTTCAAAATCGCGGCCGAACGCAAGACAGCGGTCCACGTCCACATTCGCTCGCAGGGGCCGATCGAGCCTTTGAGCCTTGCCGGCTCCCTTCAGGAGGTAATCGCGAATTCCGCCGTCACCGGCGCGTCGCTTCACGTGGTTCACATCACCGGCAGTTCGCTAGGCCAAACGCCAGTGGCCGTTGCAATGATCGACGGCGCTCGCAAGCGCGGGTTGGACGTCACCACCGAGATGTACCCTTACACGGCAGGCCAGACGGATTTGGCGTCCAGTGTTTTCTCGGAAGGCTGGCAGGAGCGGATGGGCATCAGCTTCGGCGACCTGCAATGGGCGGATACCGGCGAGCGGCTTACCGCGGAGACGTTCGCGAAATACCGCGCTACGGGCGGAACGGTCATTGTGCATTCGATTCCAGAGACGGCGGTGCGCGTCGCCGTGGCGCATCCGGGCATCATGATCGCGAGCGACGGCGTTCTCGAGAACGGCAAAGGACACCCGCGGGCCGCCGGCTCTTACGCGCGCGTTCTCGGAAAATACGTGCGCGAAGAAAAATTGCTCGGTTTGAGCGACGCGATCGCCAAGATGTCCTGGCTACCCGCCCAGCGCGTCAACCTCGTAAACAAAGGCCGCATCCAGGTTGGCGCCGACGCTGACATTGCCGTCTTCGATGCGAACACGGTCATCGACCATGCCACCTTCGAATTGCCCGCTGTGGAGTCCACCGGCTTCAAGCATGTTTTCGTAAACGGAATTCCGGTCGTGCTCGATGGCGCAGTCAACACCGGCATCAAAGCGCCCGGACGAGCCGTGAAGCGCGCGATCACAAAGTAGCGCGGAAAGAAATGCCGAGCCTGCTGTCGAGAATCAGCGGCCACTTCCGCAAGCGCCGCATGCGGCGCTTCCTCGAAGTCTGCACGGTCACACCGGCTACGCGAATCCTCGACGTCGGCGGCGGACCTGCCATCTGGCGCTGGATTCCGGAACCCCAACGACCGCAAATCGTCTATCTGAACATGCCCCGCGCCGCCGAAGCCGTCGACGTACCCGGCACCGTCATCTTCGGCGACGCCTGCCGTCTTCCTTTAGCCGACCGCTCCTTCGACATCGTGTTCAGCAATTCCGTCATCGAGCACGTCGGAGACATCGCCGCCCAACAACACTTCGCCAACGAAGTCCGCCGAGTCGGAAGCGCCTACTGGATCCAAACCCCAAACTACTTCTTCCCCATTGAGCAGCATCTCTGGACGCCCTGCATTCACTGGCTCCCGGCCCTTTGGCAGCGCATCCTCGTGCCGCGTTTCACTCTCTGGGGTCTGGTCACTAGAGCCGACAAAGCGCAGCGCGATTTCTTCTTCCGCCACTTTCTCGAAGACGTCCGGTTGCTCCGCAAATCGGAACTGCATCGCCTATTCCCCGACGCAACCATCGAGTCCGAGCGGCTGGCGGGACTCACAAAATCCTGGTTCATCTATCGGAAAGGCTAACCGTTGATCGGATGGATGGTGCCCGGGGCGGGACTTGAACCCGCACTCCGCTTGCGCGAAAACAGATTTTAAGTCCCTTAGCTGTACTCGCAAACAATTGATAAAATGTAAGTTATGTTCTTAAAATGTGAAACTGTGTAAGTATATGTGTAAGTTCCCCACAGCCCCAGCAATTCCAGCAGGTTCCGGGACCTGCGATTGAGGATAACACTCTCTGGATCCATATTGCTTGCGTAAAGTATCAAAAAATGATACTTTACGTGTGTGAAATCAAAGTCCAGCCATCCAAGTGCGAGGGAATACGTCAGCGGGCTTGCTGCAAGCGGGCGCTATGATTTCAGCTCGCAGGACGCCCGGTCGGCGCTCGGCGTTTCCGCCGCCGCCGCCAAGCTGGCGCTGAATCGTCTCGCAAAACAGAAGCTCATCGCTTCTCCGGCGCGGGGCTCTTACGTGATCGTCCCGCCGGAGTATCGTTCAATCGGCTGTCTTCCCGCTGACCAGTTCATTCCGGCATTGATGAAGCGCCTCAATTTGCCTTACTACGCGGGCCTTCTGTCCGCGGCGCAGTATCACGGGGCCGCCCATCAGCGGCCACAAGAATTCCAGGTCTTCCTTGAAAAGAACCGGCGACCGATCAAGTGCGGATTGGTGCGTGTCGCCTTCATCGCACGAAAGCGGCTGACGGATGTTCCTGTCCAGAGTTTCAATACGCCACGGGGCACGCTGCTCGTTTCGTCGCCCGAGGCGACGGCACTCGATCTTGTCGGCTACGCGGATCATGCGGGCGGGCTCAATCAAGTGGCGACGATCTTGTCAGAACTTGCCGAGCGGATCGATCCCGAGAAGCTTGTCCTGGCTGCCAATACGGCGCCTGTCGCATGGGCGCAACGGCTTGGATACCTGCTGGAGCATCTTGGCTTTGGTGAAAAAATGACGCCGCTCAAGGACTATGTGCGCGAGCATGCAAAGCAATCGACCACGCTTTTGCCGAAAGCGCCGCACAAGCATTCGCGGCGCAACACGTGGCGCAACAAGGGCTGGAAGCTTCTTGTCAATGTGACGGTGAAGGCCGACGAGCTATGATCCCGCGTGACTACATTACGGCGTGGCGGGCAGAAGTTCCGTGGGTCGAGGATTTCCAGGTCGAGCAGGATCTGGTTATCAGCCGCGCACTCGTGGCGATATTCTCTCACCCTCTGCTGCGGGAGGCTCTGGCATTCCGGGGCGGCACGGCACTCTACAAGCTTCACCTGAGACCCGCTGCCCGCTATTCCGAAGACATTGACCTTGTGCAGACGCGGGCCGAGCCCGCGGGTCCGGTCATGGCCGCGCTCCGCGAGGTGTTCGATCCATGGCTCGACAAGCCGCAATGGAAACAGAGCGAAGGACGCGTCACTTTCGCCTATCGGTTTGAATCCGAGGACACGCCACCGCTCCGGCTTCGCCTGAAGGTCGAGATCAATACGCGGGAGCATTTTACGGTCTACGGTCTCAAGCAAGTTCCATTCGCCGTTTCATCACGATGGTTCGAAGGCAAGTGCGAGATTTGCAGCTACGAACTCGACGAACTTCTCGGAACCAAGATGCGTGCGCTGTATCAGCGCAAAGCGGGCCGGGATCTGTTCGACCTTGCGCGGGCCCTGGAGCATCCGGCTGTCGATCCGGCGCGTATCGTCGCGGCCTGCTCCGAATACATGGGCAGGGACGGTCATCGCGTCACGCGCGCGGAGTTCGAAAAGAACATGGCCGAGAAACTGCTGGATCCGGAGTTCGTCGCTGACATCAGCCCGCTGCTGTCGGTGGGGTTTCACTGGGACATCAAGACAGCGGCTCCCCTTGTGTTGTCACAGCTGATCGAAAGGTTGCCAGGCGATCCATGGAAGGGTAAGGGATAGCCGCGGCGAGAATACGTCCCAGACTGGCTCTCATCTGCCGGCATTCGCCCCGTCAAACGTCTCCGCTGAAGCGGCCAGGCTGCGGGGGAGATTGAAGTTGGTGCGGGCGGAGGGACTTGAACCCTCACGGACCTTGCGGTCCAACGGATTTTCATACCCGGCTACGGCTTTCGCCGCCCCAGCCGTCTCCGGCGAGGTTTGGGGTCTGGACTATCCCTTCACCATGTCCGGAATTGGCTCCGGGTGTCAGGTGCTGCCCGTCTAGTCTCTACACCTTCCCGGCCGTTTCGGGCCGGGCTTGGCTCGGGATCGCCATGTTACAGGGTTCCCCGACTTTGAGCAGTTCTGCATCGCCGGTTTCCCGGCGGGCACTCAAGTTTGCGCTTAAGTCCGGTGCGTATGCCATTTCGCCACGCCCGCACGGTTTCAAGTTAGCACGGAATGAACAACTGACTCGATCGGACTTTTAAGTCCGTTGCGTCTGCCAGTTTCGCCACCCGGGCAGGTTGAAAAGAACTGACTTAAATCGATTTCCCCGTAGCTCGCTTATTTACCGTGGCGGGATTTGTGGGCACCTTTGAGCTCTCGCTCATCCGCGAGATAGCCGAGAGTATCGACTCGGTCGAGGGGTGAACGTACTTCTGCGAGACCGTTACAGTGCTATGCCCCATCACTCGTATTATCGTAAATGCGTCGGCTCCCGTGTCGCCCAGCCTCGTGCCGAACGTTGCTGTCGCCGACCTGGACCTTGACGTAACCTGGCTTCTCATTCAGGTTGACTGCGGGCCACTGCAACTTCCGTGCTTCGTCGACGCCTCTCGGCCAGAATCGATCGGGAACGCCGCCAGATCGCGCCCGGCGGCCGGCAGGGCCGTTAGCAGTCGCATGCACTGTCATTCGGCCTCCTAACGCGCATCCGGACCATGGTGAACCAGTTGTGGACCGTCCGGCTTCACAATGTGTCTAAACTCGCCCCGGCTCCGATATCCTGAGCGGTTCCATAAAAACGCTCGTTCTGTCCCGGGCGGCTAGCGGCGCGTCGGGATTCCCCGGTCCGAAATGTTTCAGGATGACGAGCGGTTCCGTCTCGCTGCGGTTCTGAATCCTCACGCCGCTTTTCGCGGCGTCCACCGTTACGAATAATTCGTCGCGCGTCATCTGGCCGAAACGAATCAGGCTGGGCGTTTCCACTTCGTGTTTGCCGAAGGTGCCGTAGCCTTGCGTGAGAATCAGGCCATAGGCGGCGGAATCCTTCATTGTGACAGTCCGCCCGGGGAACACGGTCAGTTCCTTCGCGGAGTAATGCGGTGTCGAGAACACAACCCAGCTTTCGCTATAGCCGGCGTCGGTCATCTGGGCGGCGTCACGAACCGGCTTCGGATCGAAGAGGCGGTGTTCGGCGAATTCCGGATCGGTGTTCGCGGGCCAATCGAGCATCTCAATCAGGTAGTCGAGATCGTGATGGTGTTCCGGCGGAACGTCTTTGACGAGCAAATCCCACGGCACGGCGCGGCCTTCGACTAACGATTGATACATAGCGAAAACGTCCGAGTTCACCTGCGGTTCATAGGTGACGAGCGACCCGGGGGCGTGGAGGATGCCGGCATCGATCTGCCAGCCAGTGCCGGGTTTCAGCTTATAGGCGCGCGAGTGATGAAGAATTTCGTTGTCGCCTTCGTTCCAGCGTTCGAGGCAGCGGCGGAGATCGTCCTTCGTGGTGCCCGGATTCAGGCCCATGAAGGTGTAGGGAAAGTTGTTGCCTTTGAAGTTGTATTGCGGCGGGAAGTAGTAGGCCTCGGGCTTGCCCTTCTGTCCGACGCGCGCCGCGTGTGCATCGTCCTGGTGAAGGTGATGCGGGATGGGTCCGAGGTTGTCGAAGAACTTGCAGAGCAGATTCCAGCCGCCGTATTTGTGCATCACGTCGGCCCCTAGAAATGTGTCGCCAACGGTTTCGATGGCCTCTTTGAGCAGGGCCTTCTTGCCGCCGAATTCGATGTAGCTGAGACCTTCGTCGTGGGCGGTGAGGGGTCCGTTGGCGGCCTTTGTGGTCGATGAAAACCAGCGCTCATCGATGCCGCCGCGATGCGCGCCGAGGGCGTAAAGGTCGCGCGTATCGAGCTTGAGGCGTCCGCCGGGCATCAGGAAGGAGCGCGGTACCCAGCAAGGCGCGAGGCGGACGATGCCGTCGCCCGCCGTGAAGGCTTCTTGAATGAAAGTTTGGTTCGACATAATTCCTTCTTGCGTAGAGGAAGTTAGAAACTCTTGATCCGAATGTTACGCGATTCGATTTTCATGGGGCCGGTGGTCTTGTGAAGTTGGATGCCGATCAGGCCGTCCATCTTGCGATTGGCCTTGTCGTCGTCGATCAACTGGCTCATGACATGGCCGTTGACGATCTGAATCAAAGTGTTGCCGCGGGCGATGATGTGGATGTCGTTCCAGTCGTCGATCCTGATCAGGCCTTTGAGAATCGCGTCTTCGCCGAGCGACGAAACGGATGCCGGCTTTTTGCCATCGGGCACGTAGTTGAATTGGCTCCGCAGGGCGAGAAAGCCGCGACCGCGTTCTTCGTAAATCTGGCCGGTATATTTTTGCTGGGCGTCGATATCGGCCTGGTAGCCTTTCATGACCCATTTCGCGACGTTCGGCAGCTCGACGCTGCGGTACTGGATGCCGCTGTTACCGGTGTTGGCGCCGGTCAGACGGTATTGCAGCTTCAGCTCGAAATCAGCGGGCTGGCCGTCGCGCCAGATGCAGAAAATGTTCACTTTAGGTTGGTGGTCGGCGACGGTTTCTCCAACGATGGCGCCGCCTTCGACGCGCCAGAAATCCGGATCGCAATCCCAGCCCTTGAGAGTGGAGCCGTCGAAAATCGACCGGAAGCCAGTTTCGTCGAGCGGCTTGAAGTCCTGCGCGGAAAGCGCCGTTGCCGCGGCGCACAAGCAGAGTGCGGTCCGAAGAAAATTCATGGTGTCTCCTATGGTTCGATTCATCGCGAGTGGACTTTCACCCAATTTCGCGTGGCGGCGGATTCGAGTACGGCGTCGGTGACGTCGTCGGTGAGCAGGCCTTCGCGGAATGTTGGCGACGCGGATTTGCCGACGCTAACGGCCGTAAGGAAATCGGCGGCCTGGTGCGTAAAGCTGTGTTCATACCCGATTTGCAGGCCGGGCACCCACCAGTGCGACATATAAGGGTGCTCGTGATCGGTGATGTGGAGATCCCGCCAGCCGCGAAGCGTGCCTTCGTCGCGGTGATCGAAATACTGCAGACGATGCAGGTCGTGCAGGTCCCACAGGATGGATGCGTTTTCGCCGTTGATTTCGAGAGTATACAAGGCCTTGTGTCCACGGGCGTAGCGAGTGGCCTCGAAGGTCGCAAGCGATCCGTTGGCGAACCGCGCCAGGAAAAGGCTCGCGTCGTCGATTCCAACGGGTTCCACCTGGCCGGTGAGATTGTGTTTGCGGCTCTTAATGAAGGTGGTGGTCATCGCCGAGACTTCGTCGATTGCGCCGTTCAGCCACATGGCGGTGTCGATGGCGTGGGCGAGAAGATCGCCCGTCACTCCGCTGCCGGCGACTTTCGCGTCGAGACGCCAAAGGCCTTCGCCACCCTGAGGCAGGTCCGTCGAAATGGTCCAATCCTGTAGAAATTTCGCGCGGTAGTGGAAGATACGGCCGAGGCGGCCTTCGTCGATGAGTTGCTTCGCAAGTGTCACGGCCGGTACGCGGCGGTAGTTGTACCAGACCATGTTGGGGACGTTCGCGGCTTCGACGGCGTCCACCATCGCTTCGGCTTCCTTCGCGTTTCGGCCGAGAGGCTTCTCGCACATCACCATTTTTCCAGCCCTGGCGGCGGCGATCGCGATTTCGGCGTGCGTGTCGTTGGGACTCGCGATGTCGATGAGGTCGATGTCCGGCGAGGCGACGAGTTCGCGCCAATCGGTTACGGCGGACTGATATCCCCACTGGCTGGCGAACGATTCGGCGCGCTCGGCGTTGCGTGCGCAGATCGATTTCAGGACGGGCTCGTACGGAAGATCGAAGAAGCGCTGGGCCTGGCGGAAAGCATTCGAGTGCGCGCGGCCCATGAAGCCGTAGCCAACCATGCCGATGTTCAGTTTCTTCATGACGCGTTCCAGCCGTGCGCGTTGCGTACGGCAAGCATGGTGCGGAGGACGTCGTTCCAGGTTTGGGCATCGAGCAAGGTCGAGTTCGGGAACATGCAGCCGTCCCAGCAAATATGTTCGACGGCGCGAGTTGGTTGACCGGCGTCGTCGCGCAGCCAGGCTCCGGCGTCGCGGACGATGTCCATTTTTCCGTTGGGGTCGAAGGGCAGGCAATGGCGTCCGGTTTTGTCGTGCGAGCCGGAGCCTTTCACGGTTCCGTCGTTTTGCGCAACATGGAAGTCCATGGTCCAGGGGCGGAGCGCGCTCGCCATTTTGCGATACGCGGCGGCAAATTCATCGGCTTTCGTCCAATCAAAATTCGCGGGAAGCAGCGCGTCCTCGGGGGCGTTGTAGCCGCTGGTGAAGAGCATTGTGTGTGCCATGTCGGCCTGAAAGCCCACCGTTTCCGGGCGTCCTACGAGTTCGAGCAATTCGACGTTGCGACGCCAACTGTGCATTCCCGCCCAGCAGATCTCGCCTTCGGCCGCGAGCCGCTCACCGAAATCCTCGGCGATGACGCTGGCCTCGCGGAAGGTTTGGGCGATCCGCCTGGTGCTTGCGGCGGGATCGATGGCCCAATCCGACGGGCTTGCGGCCGAGTCGATGCGGATGACTCCGTACTTGCGAATGCCGAGTTCGCGAAGTTTGCGGCCGATCCGGCAGGATTTTTCGACTTGGTCGAGGAAGGCGGCGCGTTCGACTTCGTTGCCCATCGCGGATCCGCCTCCGGTGGCGCCCCAAACGGGAGCGACGAGGGAGCCGGCCCGCAAGTTCTTCGAGGCCAGATTTTCAGCGAGGCGCTTCAGTTCGTCGTCCGAAGAATCGATGTCGGTATGCGGCAGCGACAGAAACAGGTCCACGCCATCGAAGTGTTGCCCGTCGACCTCCGCGCTTGCGGTGAGACGAAGCATGGTCTCGAGATCGATGGGCGGTTCAGAATCCGGCCCCTTGCCCACGAGACCCGGCCACATCGCGTTATGGATCGCGGGATAGGCGTTGGTTGATCGAGTTGCCACTCGAGTTAGGATATCAGCGCGTCGGGTGGCTCAATTCCGCGGCGTCAGTTTCGTCTGCGGCGCGCGCTGCCGCCGATGCCGCAGCCGGACGCGCTCGCGTATCTTCGCGCGAGTGGCAGATGGCAAGAACAATCTCATACTGTTCGCGCTGGGCGTGAGTTCGTCACCTCGCGCGCTCGGCATTGGCGCCGGGATGGCTAATCAACAGCGTGATCAAGCGCGGGATCGCCAGCACTGTATTCTGATAAGGTCAACGATTAGCATCTTGATTCTTATGAACAGACAATACCTTGTGATGGCCCTGGCGGGCGCGTTGAGTTTCGGGCTGGCGTGGGCGGCGGAGTGGACCACCGACGGCGGCAATTCGCAGCGTCAGAATTGGCAACGCGACGAGAAGTTACTCAACAAAAGCACCGTCAAGGGACTGAAGCTTTTATGGAAGATTCAACTCGACAACAAGCCGCACGAGATGCATTCGCTGTTTCCTCCCTTGATCGCCGAGAACGTCAAAATGCCGGGCGGTGGGAGCAAGGAAATCGCCCTCCAGGCTGGGATCGACGACAACATTTACGCGATCGAGGTGGCGACCGGCAAGCTGCTATGGTCGAAGCATTTCACATATCCGGCTCCGGCGCGTCGTGGCAACCCGGGTGATCCGCTCTGTCCAATCGGGCAGACCGCGACTCCGGTGTTGAGTCCGAAGGATGCGTCTGGCGTTCGCAAGGTGTACGCACTCGCAGGGGACGGGAAGATCCACACGCTGAATCTGGCGGACGGCGAGGATGTCGCTCCGCCGTTCCAGTTCGGATACCCGAACGGCAAATCGTACGCGTTGAACCTCTGGAACGACATTATCTTTACGACCACGTCGCAAGGCTGCGCGGGCAATCCGAATCAAATTTGGGCGGTGAACCTGAAGGATCCGGAGCACAAGGTGATGACGGCGAGGCCGAAGAGCGGCGGACTTTGGGGACGGCAGGGCGCGGCGGTAGATTCGACCGGGATCGCCTGGGCGCCGACCGGCGACGGGCGCTACGAACCGGCGAACCAGGTTTACGGAAATGGGTTGATCGGCGCCCGGGTCGAAGATGGCAACCTGAACATCAAGGATTACTACATCCCGTCCAACTGGATCTGGCTGCAGAAACGTGATCTCGATATGCAGGTGACTCCCGCGATCTTCGAATTCAAGGGCAGGGAATTGATGGTGACCGGCAGCAAGGAATGCCGGATGATGCTGCTCGATACGCGCAACGCGGGCGGCGCGAATCATCAGACGCCGCTCGATCGAACGCCGCTGATGTGCAACGAGGAAACGGATTTTCAATCCGCCGGAATCTGGGGCAGCATGGCGACATGGGAAGCGCCGAACGGAACGCGTTGGGTGCTGACTCCGTTCTGGGGTCCGGTGCATCCTGACTTCAAACCACCGGTCACTTATGGTCCGGTAGTGCATGGCGCGGTGGTCGCACTGACGGTGGAGGCGGAAGCGAACGGCAAGTTCAAGTTGAAGCCGCGCTGGATGTCGCGCGATATGGATCAGGCGGAGCCGCCCTTGGTCGCAAACGGCGTCGTGTATTCGTACGGGAATGGCGAGAACACGCGCCAGGCGTACGCCGACAAGGGCCTCTACGATTTCAGTCCGGAGCGGATCAAGAACTCGACTCACGCGACGCTGTATGCGCTGGACGCGGAAACGGGTAAGGAGCTGTATTCGAGCGGTGACCTGATCAAATCCTGGAATCACTTTAGCGGTCTGACGGTGGCGAACGGGCGCGTGTACATCGGCACGTACGACAGCATTTTGTACTGCTTCGGATTGGAAGGCCAGAAATAATGAGAGCGGTTTGGTTGGTTCTGGCCGGCGTGGAGATCGCTGGTGTTCAGATGATGCATGCGCAGGGGCGTCCGCTCGATGTGCCATTCTTCGGTGGCGATGCGCAGCGGACGAATTGGCAGAAGAACGACCTGCGGATCACGAAGGAAAACGTCCACGAGCTGCAACTGGTGTTGAAGCGCAAGCTCGACAATCCGGGTGCGGGTCCGCGATCGTCCACTCCGCCGGTGGTGATCGGGAATCTGATTTCCTACAAAGGCTTCAAAGAACTGGGCTTCGTGACGGGCGCGCCGGACTCGATGTGGTCTTTCGATCTGGATCTCGATCGCGTGTTCTGGCACAAGAAATTTGAAGGCGCCGTGAAGGCGTCCGGTGCGTGCGCGGCGACCGCGACCGCGATGCCTTCGCTGACTCCGCCGAATAATTTCACGACGCGTCCGCGGCCCTCGGCGGCGGGAAGCGCTCCGGCGGCAGTTCCGCAAGGACTGATGGCTCCAAAGGGCGTGTACTCGCAGAAGCCGGTTTTTGCCATGTCAAGCGACGGGCGTCTGCATGTGCTGAACACATCGACGGGCCAGGATTTAGTGACGCCGGTTCCCTTCCTTCCGGCGGGAGCGAAGGCGTCGAACCTGGCAATCGTCGATGGCCATGTCTATACGACGACGTCGGCGGCCTGTGGCGGAACGGCGGGCGTGTGGGCGATCGACTTGAGCAAGATCGACCCGGCGAATCCTGCGGATGCGCCTCCGGTGCTTTCGTATAAGGGCGCGGTGGGCGGATTGGCGTTCGGAACGGACAACACGATTTACGTACAGACCGGCGACGGCGAGTTGCT
>JAYVTO010000018.1:0-3299 GCA_043788745.1 Acidobacteriaceae bacterium | reverse complement strand
TTCAAAAAACGAAACCAAAAAAACACAGAAAGGAGCCCAGCAGCGTCCCAACCTGACTCTTCCCCCTTCAGGCTCATTCTCGGATTAGAAAATGCTGAGACCAGCACCGGCGGATCGAACTTCAGCCCGCTGCGAACCAACCCCGATTCGCTCAGCGAGTTCCGCGTCATCACATCGAATCCCAGCGCCGAATACGGACGCAGCAGCGGCGCCCAAATTGCCATGATCAGTTCCTCCGGCAGCAACGAGTTCCACGGCACGGGTTTCGATTTCTATCGCACGCCGCGCTTCAATGCGAACGAGTGGCAGAACAACTTCAATAGCATCGGCAAGGCGCAGTTCGTGCAGCAGATCTTCGGCGGCTCGATCGGCGGTCCGGTAGTGATCCCGAAGCTGTACAACGGCAAGAACAAGACGTTCTTCTTCTTCAACTTTCAAGGTCTGCGCGCGCTATCCAGCACCGGCGTGACACGCACCGTGTACACGCAGACCGCGCGCCAGGGCCTGTTCCGCTACGTTGCGGGCGCACGCAACACTCCGGCGGGAAGTCCCGGAGCTTCGGTCGACGCGCTGGGTAACGTCGCGCCCGGAGTGAACGTTACGACGTACAACATCGTCGCCAACGACCCGCGGCGCCTGGGTCTGGACCGAACGATCCAGGGCCTCGTCAACGGCGCTCCACTGCCGAATCGATTCAACGTCGGCGACGGCCTGAACACCGCCGGCTACTCCTTCGCGGCCAACAGCCGCGAGCGGCAGCACGACGTGACCATGAAGTTTGACCATATCATCAACGCGAAAAACACCGTCTTCGCCCGCATCTCGTTTGGCCAGCAGAATACGAACTGCGATGGAGCGAACGGCGGGTTGGAGTTGTTCCCCGGCACCGGCTGCCAGGTGAACACCCTCCGCGACCCCAAGAACCAGGCCTACAACTGGCGCTGGAGTCCCACCTCGCGCCTCACCAATGAGTTCGTCTTCGGGCTGAACCAGTTCGGTTTCATCTTCGACCAACCACCCGCTAATCTGAATCAGCTTTCGTTTTCCGACGGCTCGCCGGTGGCCGTCCCCGCGGCGGCGTTCGGCAATTCGCGCAAGTTGCGCACACTGCAATTTGTCGACAACCTTTCGTATCAGTTCCGCAGCCATAATTTGAAGTTCGGAACCAACCTCCGCTTTGGCCAACAGATCGACGCGCGCGGCTCGATCGCCGGCTTCAACGCCGCCACCACGGTGTTGTTCAACGCCGATCTTGACAACGCCGCGTTTGGTATTCCCACGACGGGGATCAACGCGGCGAACGATCTGGTGGCGCTGCGCACATCCGTAAATTACCTATTAGGCCGCGTCAGCGAAGTGCAGCGCGGGTTCGCCGCGCCAGACGGTAAGCAGTTCGTCGAAGGTCTGCTGCCGTTCACGGCAAACTGGAACGAGTACGATTTTTACGCGCAGGATTCCTGGAAAGTCCGCCGCAACCTGACCGTCGACATCGGCTTGCGCTGGGAAATCAAGCTGGCGCCGACGTCTCCTGCCGGTGTGCTTTCGCGTCCCGATCAGCCGCTGGTATTCGGCGCGCCGGCGACCAACACCGCGCAGTGGACCACATCGAAGGGATCGATTTACAACAACAGTTACGGAAATCTGGGCCCCTCGATCGGCCTTGCCTGGGATCCGTTCGGCACCGGCAAGACCTCGATCCGCGCGAATTACCGCATCGCGTATGATCGCGTCAACAGCTTCGTGTTCTCGTCGCAGGTGTTTAACAACCTGCCCGGGTACGTATTCGGCTTCAGCAACGCAACACTCGGTCAGACCGACACGCGGCTGACGACGGTTTCGCCGCAAAAGGCGCCGTCCAACGTGAATCCAGCGGATTTCACGAAGCCCGCGCCATTCTCGTCCGCATCGATCGCCGTGGTCGACCCCAATTTCAAGTTCCCGACAACCCATCAGTGGGCACTCTCGATCCAGCGCGAATTGACGAGAGGCCTGGTCTTTGAAGCCAACTACATCGGCCGCCGAGCGTACCACCTGCTCGGAGCCTACGACGCGAATCAGCCGAATCTGTTTGCACCCGGGATGATCGACGCGTTCAACACCGTGAAAGCCGGAGGCCAATCGACGCTGCTGAACAATCTCTTCAACGCCGACAGCCGCGTCGGCGCCGGCCGCACCGCGTCCGACATGATCCGCGCGAATTTCGTGACGCAGTTGAACCTCAACAGCTACGCGGCCATTCTCAGTTCTGTCGGACGCCGCGTACAGGGCACCGGCGCGAACGCCCGCAACGTCACGTCGCTTTCGGGCGCGGGTGCCTTCGCCGTGATTCCCTTCCCGCAGTATTCGGGTGGCGTCACGGTAATCGACTCGAACGACTTCTCGACTTACAACGGCCTGGTGCTGCAACTGCAGCAGCGCTACCGCAACGGAATGTTCTTCCAGTTCAGCTACACGCTCGGCAAGGCGCTGGCGACCCGCGACTTCGATCCGACCTTTACGGTGGTCGGCACCCAGAACGCGCAATCGGCCACCTCCACGCCATTCGATCTGAATAATCGAAGGCTCAACTACGGCGCGCCGCAATACGATCAGCGCCAAGCGTATCAGGCGCACGCGATCATTGAACTTCCCTTCGGCCGGGGCAAGCGCTTCGTCAACACCGGCGGCGTGCTCGACCGCGTCGCCGGGGGCTGGGAGATCGCGCCCG
Source organism: Acidobacteriaceae bacterium (assembly GCA_043788745.1). Classification (GTDB taxonomy): domain Bacteria; phylum Acidobacteriota; class Terriglobia; order Bryobacterales; family Bryobacteraceae; genus JBBQWZ01. Next base: position 592 of record JAYVTO010000018.1, on the reverse strand, counting down.
TCTTTACCTACTACGGAGGCCGTCCGTTTACCGTGTTCTCGGGAACGAATACGTTTGGCAGTGTGGTGCAATCGAGCGCCAACTGCACCAACTGCGACCGCGGCCTCGGCGGCGTGCACGAGTATCAGGGCTACAAGTGGTTCTTCAATCCGGATACGGAGCGTGGCCTGTTCAGCGCTCCAGCGCCCGGACAGTTTGGCAATACCGGAAAGGGCTACTTCCGCGGGCCGCGTTTCTTCAGCATCGAAATGGCGCTGCTGAAGCGCATTCGGATCAAGGAGCAGATGAACCTCGAGATCCGCGCGGACGCCACCAACATCACCAACACACCCTCCTTCGGCTTGCCGACCGCCACCATCACCAACACGCTGTTCGGCCGCATCGGCGGTGGTGTAGAGAGCAATGCCCGCCGGATTCAACTGGGAGCGAAGTTTAACTTCTAAGACTTCGTCTGCGCACACAGGCCGCCGCGGCACCCACGCCGCGGCGGCCTTTTCCGTGTGATCCCGCCATTGCACTCCGGCCACAATCTTTCCCGTAAGCGATCCCACGTAACCGTTTCATCCATTTGGATTGGATTTGACATTTGCAT
>JAYVTO010000017.1:0-21958 GCA_043788745.1 Acidobacteriaceae bacterium | reverse complement strand
AGCCAACTCGCGAGTTGGCTTCGTTCGGCGCGGCCGGAATCGTTCGGAAAACCGCGTTCCGCTGCTATACTTTAGATTGGAGAGCTTTCCTTTGTCGATACGCCGCTTTATCCGTTTTACCCTGCACGCGCAGTTGCTGCCCATCCTCGAATCCGGTGAGGAAACCCTCGTCGGCGGCCAGGCTGTCATGGAAGGCGTCATGATGCGCGCTCCCCACAGCTATTGCACCGCCGTCCGCAAACCCAACGGAGAGATCGTCACCGAGCAGGCTGAAGTCGCCAGGATCTCCGAGAAATATCCCATCTTCAAGCTCCCCATTCTCCGCGGACTCGGCACGCTCGGCCAAGCCATGAACCTCGGCTTCCGCGCCCTGAAGTTCTCCGCCAACGCCGCCCTCGACGACGGCGAAGCCGAAAAGACCGGCGGCAAGCCGATGGAGTTTTCCGGCTGGATGATGGCTTTGAATCTGCTTTTCTCGCTGGGCTTCTTCATCTTTATGTACAAGTTCGTGCCGCTGGTCCTCGCGACGCAGATTGGCAAGCTAGTCCCTGAACTCTCCGGCCGCTTTGCGATGAACATGGTCGACGGCGTCCTCCGCATGTTGATCTTCCTGGGTTTCCTGTTCGCCATCTCGCTCACCAAAGACATTCGCCGCGTCTTCGAGTTTCACGGCGCGGAACATAAGGTCGTCTTCAACTTCGAATCCGGTCAGCCCGTCAATGTCGAGAACGCGCAGAAATTCGTGACCTTCCACCCGCGCTGCGGCACCAGCTTTCTGTTTGTCGTGATGGCAATCGGGATGGTCTTCTACGCGCTGCTGCCCTTCGACGGCTTCCTCGCCAAGTTTCTCAGCCGGATCGCGCTGTTGCCGCTGATCGCGGGAACCAGCTACGAATTGATCCGCTTCGCCGCCAAGCGTCAGGGCGGTCTGATGGCTCTGTTGACCCTGCCCGGCCTCTGGTTGCAGCGCGTAACCACCAAGCCGCCGTCCGACGAACAGGCCGCTGTTGCGATCCATGCGCTCGAAGGAGCGATGGCGCTCGAAGCAAAGCAGGGCGGCGAACTCGTCATCGCTTAGCAGTTCTACTGGAGTATCCCGAGGCGCGGCCGTGAGGTCGCGCTTTACCAATTTCTAGAAGCCCGCAATCGCAAGAGGCGAGGCAAACACCGAGGCGCGACCGTGAGGTCGCGCGTGAGATGAAGTACCGAGGCGCGACCGTGAGGTCGCGCGTGAGCCGTGTGAAGCAGTGACCCGCTCGCCGCAGGGGAGCGGACAACCGTAAGCAGAGACAACCATGGAATACCGTCATAGACTCGACGACATCGAGAAAAAATTCGAAGCGCTCAATGACCAGATGGCCGATCCCGCCGTCATCAGCGATAGTGCCACCTATCGCAAGGTCGCCAAGTCGCACAGCGAGCTTTCTGAGATCGTCTCGAAGTTCCGCGAATGGAAAGAGGCAGAAAAGAACCTGCTCGAAGCCAAAGGTATGCTCGAAGAGACCGACCCCGAGTTGCGTCAGATGGCGGTCGACGAAGTCTCGCGGCTCGAGCCGGACATGGCTCGGTATGAGGCAGAGCTGAAGATTCTGCTGCTACCCAAGGATCCACTCGACGAGAAAGACGTCGTGCTCGAAATCCGCGCCGGCACCGGAGGAGACGAAGCGACGCTGTTCGCCGCCGAAGTTTTCCGTATGTACTCGCGCTACGCGGAAACCAAGAAGTGGCGTGTCGAAGTGACGTCAGTCAGCGAATCCTCAGTCGGAGGCGTAAAAGAAGTCATTGCACTCATCAGCGGCCAGCGCGTCTACAGCCGTATGAAATACGAGTCCGGCGTGCATCGCGTCCAGCGCGTGCCGGCCACCGAGCAACAGGGTCGCGTCCACACCTCCGCCATCACCGTTGCCGTCCTGCCTGAAGCCGACGACGTCGAAGTCCACATCGAAGCCAAAGACCTCCGCATCGACACCTTCTGCTCGTCGGGCCCTGGCGGCCAAAGCGTCAACACGACATACTCGGCAGTCCGCCTCACGCACATACCTACGGGCACGGTCGTTTCCTGCCAGGACGAAAAGTCCCAAATCAAGAACCGGGAGAAGGGCATGCGCGTTCTCCGCTCGCGCCTCTACGAACTCGAACTCGAGAAGCAGCAGTCCGCTATCGCCGCCGAGCGAAAAACGATGGTCGGTTCCGGAGACCGCAGCGAGAAGATCCGCACCTACAACTTCCCGCAGAACCGCCTCACCGACCACCGCATCGGCCTCACGCTTCATCAGCTCGATCTTGTCATGGAAGGCCGCCTCGACCAGATCGCCGACGCGCTCGTCTCGCATTACCAGAGCGAGAAGCTCGGCGGCGACCAAGCAGCCTAAAGAGCCAGCTAAAGGAGCATATGCCAGCCATCAATCCGAACGTCTATGCGTGGGCGACGGCGGTGCTGGGCCTCGTCTTTCCGGTAAGCCTTCGATACCTGCAGCGCGATCGCCTTTTGCCCGGCAAGAACGATTTCCCGCGGCTCCAAGTCGGAGCGAAGCTTTCCGGCGAGCCGGAATCGTACGATGCCGTGGTGCCCGTTCTGCTGATCGCCATGCTCTGCATCGCCGCCGTCTTTCGGGAGCCTGCGACGGAATGAACATTCAGGACGCTCTGCGGCAAGGCACCAAACTGATGGAGGTTGCTGCTGTTACCGCGCCGCGTCTGACGGCGGAAGTGCTGCTTGGCTTTGCGACGGGCCACGACCGTAGCTGGCTTTACGCCCATTCGGACGAAGAACTGCGCGAGGTTTGGTGGATCCACTATGGCCGCTATCTGCACCAGCGGCTAAACGGCAAACCCACGCAGTACATCACGGGCACCCAGGAGTTCTTCGGCCGCGACTTCCGTGTCACGCCCGATGTCCTCATCCCCAGATCGGAAACCGAGAACGTCGTCGAGGCGTCGTTCGAGTTTATCCAACGCGGAGACACGGTCGCCGACATCGGCTGCGGCTCGGGCGCCATCGCGGTGACGCTGGCGCTCGAGCGCGAGACGCGGACGTTTGCCACGGATCTTTCGGAAGCAGCGGTTCAGGTGGCGGCGTTCAACGCGAAGCGTCTCGGCGCAAACATCAGTTTAGCGGTGGGCGACCTCACGGAAAGTCTGAAAACCGGGGCGTTCGACGCCGTAGTGACGAACCCGCCCTACATTCCGGCAACGGAAGCGCCGACGCTGGCACCGGAGGTCCGAGACTACGAACCTCATCTTGCTTTATTCGGCGGGGAGGACGGGCTCGACACGTATCGGCGACTCGCGAAGGACGTGCCACGGATCGTGAAGCCGGGCGGCTGGCTGATTATGGAACTCGCGTGGAACGCGGCGGGCTTGGTGCGGGAACTGTTCCGCGCGCACAATGGACGGGCGTGGACCGATGTCGAGATCCGCCGCGACATTGCAGGCCTGCCGCGGATCTTCATTGCGCGTTGCCCGCGCTGACAGCGGTCAGGCCAAGGCCTGCATCAAATTGATTTGCTCAGCCAACGGCGCCTGCCGCGTCGAACGCGACGCTCTGCGATCCGGAGCGGTACAGCTCGTACCCGTAGACGCTGCGCTTGCAATCGAAGATTGCCTGACGGCCGACGTAGACATCCATGGTAGACATCCATGGTTGGCTTATCGGCGCGGATCAGCGAAGATAGAACCGGATTCCAGGTGTGACCCCAACATACTTTCACCTCGACATGGACGCCTTCTTCGTCTCTGTCGAAGAACTGGCCGACCCCTCCCTCAAAGGCAAGGCCGTTGTCGTCGGAGGGCAAGCGCACGAGCGCGGGGTGGTTTCCGCGGCGTCCTATGAGGCCCGCAAGTTCGGAGTGCATTCGGCGATGCCGCTGCGCACCGCCGCCAAGCTATGCCCTCACGCTATCTTCCTAAATGGCCACCGGGATAAGTACTTCGAATACTCGCAGAAGGTTCGTGCCGTGCTCGAACAGTTCACGCCGAAAGTCGCGATGGCCTCGATCGACGAGGCGTATCTCGACTTCACCGGCACGGAGCGTTTGCATGGCCCCCCGCTCAAGGCCGCGCACGCGCTGCATAACGAAGTGAAGCGCGTCACCGGACTTAATTGCTCGATCGGTGGATCGTCGTCACGGCTGGTCTCTAAGATCGCCTCGGACCAGGCAAAGCCCAACGGAATTCTCTGGATTACGCCGGGCAATGAAGCCCGATTCCTTGCGCCGCTCGATGTGCGCAAGGTGCCGGGCGTCGGCAAGGTCTTCGAGAAGCATCTGCACGAGTGCGGCATCTACAAGGTCGGCGATCTGGCGAAGCTGGAAGCGTCATTCCTCGAACAGAAGTTCGGCAAGTGGGGCCTGGCGCTCGGCGGCAAGGCGCACGGACTGGACGCGGGGGGCTGGTTCGATGGTGAGATTGGCGGCCGCGACGATCCAAAATCAATCAGCCATGAACACACGTTTGATGTAGATACAGCGGACGCCGACACGCTGGACGCGACGCTAACTCGCCTCTCGGAGATGGTCGCGCGGAGGCTGCGGGACCATCGACTGTTCGCGCATACGCTCCAGATGAAGCTGCGGTATTCCGACTTCACGACCTTCACGCGCTCGCGCACTCTCGACCACGCGACGCAGATCGATTCGGAGATCGCAGTCGCGGTGAGGGATCTGTTCCACAAGGCCTGGAATAAACAGCCAATCCGGCTGCTTGGCGTGTATGGCCAGTCGCTCGAGGCGACGGAAGGACAATTGAATCTGCTCGAAGCCGAGCAGTCGGAGCGTTGGAGGAAGGCGCTTACGGCGGTGGACAAGATGCGCGAGAAGTTCGGCGACCGCAGCGTGTCGTTGGCGACGGCGATGAAGGGCCGCTTCGCACGGCGCGTCCACGAACAGGACGTCGAGGACAGCTAACTAACGGCTGACCGCTGCCTGCGCCGCGCCGGTCCCGGTGAGATCTTCAACCATTGCCTGGACCATCATCGCGATGTTGCCCGATCCCATCCAGAGAGATCGCATGGCTTGGCGGTCCGGGGCGTTATTGCGATTCTCAAGCACCTGATACATCCAATCGGCGAAACTCTTTTCCTGAGTTTCTTCGGTCGCAAGAAAGAGCACATGCTCGCGCTGGGCACGGCTGCGGTCTTCGCCCGCCGGCAAGGAATTCGCGAGTGACCGGTACAGTAGAGACTTCTCGTGAAACCCACGCAGGGATTCGACGCGCCAGCGGGCCATGGCCTCAAACACGTCATCCACCTGATGCCGCCACTGCGCGCCGGAGCGCTCGGATTCCGGCCGCAGTGTACCGCCTGCGTACAGCAGATCCATCATGGAAGCCGCAAGCGCCGTGCGTTCCGCGAGGCCGTTGTTGTCCGCGTCTGAAGAGCCTGTCGGCAGATTGTCGCGCTTCGCGGTAAGCGCTTCTTCCGGAATCGCGGGGATCTGGGCGCGAAACGTGCTGTTGAACCAGTTGAGGGTCTGTCCGGCAGCCATTTCGAACTTGCCGCCACCCGCACAACGCTTTCCCGAAAGATGGTGGACGAGATAGGAGCGCACGCCGCGCCGAAGTTCATCGATGGGTCCGCCGGGATTCGCGGATGCCATGCTGGCGACGGTGAACGCCACTTGCTCGAGTGTGGCGCTGAACGAGCGATCGTCAACTGCGATCGAATCGAGGCGGGCCGCGTAAGCGGCGGCAATTAGACTCTGCTGGCTCGGCCCAAGTTGAACGCGTTCCAGCAAGTAGTGGACGGCCTCGAGTTCCGGCGCGGATTGGAGTGCCGATACGACGCCAAGAATGAAACGAACAGGCTCTTCGGCCTCGCGTTCCTTCGCGGTCAGGGCCATTTGCAGATAGTCGCCCGCCGCGCGATACCAGGGCGCGAGATCGGCGACGAGGTCGTCCGCGCACGTTGAGACTGCCGTTGGCCGCCCGAATTGCGGGAACAACTGGCGCGCTTTTTTGACATCGACGCGAAGGAGCGCGGACAGCGCCCGGGCGCGGAGACTGAGCGTGTCGTAGCCGAGGCTGAAGGCCTTCGCCTGATACACCGAGAGAGGCTGGGGCACGGCGGCTCCGGCACCCCGCAGCGGAGCCGGCTGTTGCGCGCGGGCTGCGGTGCGGAACGCATCTTCGAGCAACTCGCTTTGGGCCTCCGGCGACGGAACGCGGCCGCTTTCGACGAGGCGGATGAGGCTGTCGGCGGCGAGTTCGGGCGCCGTGGAGCGGGCGAGGTCGACGGCTTGCCGCACGTTCTCCGGCAGTTCGATGGGCTTTTCGGCCGCAGCCAAGGAAAGAGCTGCGAAGATCGCGAGATAGCGCATTCGTGGACTCTTTGAGGCTAGTGATTGACGATGGCCGCGAAGGATTCGGGCGAAAGGCTGGCGCCACCGACTAACGCACCGTCGATCTCATCTTGCGCCATCAGGCCCTGAATGTTATCCGGCTTCACGCTGCCCCCGTACAAGATACGGACGTCGTTGCCGAATTTTTGTCTCATCGCGGCGCGAAGGATGCGATGCGCGTCGGCGGCGATCTCCGCGGTCGCGGTCCTGCCTGTGCCGATGGCCCACATGGGCTCATAGGCGACGACGATCCGCGCAAACTGATCCGCCGAGAGTGGCGCGATGCCACCTTCGAACTGTGTTTCGAGGACGGCCTGCGTGCGGTCGGCTTCGCGCTCGGCGAGGTGCTCGCCAAGACACACGATCGGCTTCAGGCCGGCGGCAAGCGCCGCGACGGTGCGCTGATAGACGGTCGCATCGGTTTCGCCGAAGAACTGGCGGCGTTCACTGTGGCCGACCAGTACCCAGTCCGCGCCGGCAGCCTTGAGCATGGGGCCGGAGACTTCACCGGTGAATGCGCCTTCGGTGCGCCAATCCAATGTTTGCCCCCCAATCGCGACGCGGCTGGTTTCGGTGATTGACGTTGCGGCCGCAATGTCGACGAAGGGCGGAAAGATCACGATGTCGCATTCGCGCGCGGTAGCAACGAGCGGAATAAACTCCTCGAAAAAGCGCCTGGTTTCGGCAGGCGTCTTGTACATCTTCCAATTGCCCGCTAGTAGAGGTTTGCGCATAGATTAGTCGCTCAGATCGCGAAGAAAGCTGGTGCCGTGTTCGATGCTCGTTCCGAAGTTCGCGGCCACGGTCTGGCCAAGATCAGAAAGCGAGGAGCGCGTGCCGAGATGAACTCCGCCCGTCGCGCGCGGCCCGTAGGCGAGCACCGGGACGTACTCACGGCTATGGTCGGTAGATGGCGTAGTAGGGTCGCAGCCGTGGTCCGCGGTCAAAACGACGAGGTCTTCTGGTGAAAGCGCGGCGTCGAGCGCCGGCAGCCAGGCGTCGACCTCTTCCAGCGCTCGCGCGTAGCCTTCGACGTCATTGCGATGACCAAAGAGCTGGTCGAAGTCGACGAGATTGACGTAGATCAACCCGGCAGGTTGTTCGCGAATCATCGCAAGAGTCTTCGCCATCCCGTCGGCGTTCGACTTCGTTTTCACGTGCGGGCCGATCCCGCGACCGAGGAATACATCGAAGATCTTGCCGACGCTACAAACGGTGACGCCATTGGCCGCCAGCTTGTCGAGCAACATCTCGGGAGGCGGCACGGCGACATCGTGGCGGTTGGTAGTTCGTAGGAATGCGCCCGGCTTTCCGACAAAGGGGCGGGCAATGACGCGGCCGACTTCGAGCGGCCCGCGCAGGATGTCTCGCGAGATGTCGCAAATGCGATACAGTTCGTCGAGCGGGATCACCTCTTCATGCGCCGCGACCTGGAAGACGCTATCGGCCGACGTATAGAGGATCGGCTTTCCGGTCATCATGTGCTGTTCGCCGAGTTCCTGGATGATCTCGGTGCCGGACGCTGCCTTGTTGCCCAGCCACCCGCGCCCGGTCCGCGCCTCAAATTCCACGAGGACGCTGGGCGGAAATCCGTCGGGAAACAGCGGGAATGGTTTCGCCAGATGAATGCCCACCATCTCCCAGTGGCCGGTGGTCGTATCTTTTCCGGGAGAAGCGAGCGCGCATTTGCCGAACGCGGCCGCGGGCGCGTCCACGGGCGTCAGATTAGCGAGCGGCTTGATGTTCGCGAGGCCCAGCCTGGTGAGATTCGGCAGGTGCATAGGCCGCTGGCGCGCGATGTTGCCGAGCGTATCGGAACCCACGTCGCCATACGCCGCGGCGTCCGGCATCTCGCCGATTCCCACGCTGTCGAGCACGATCCAAATTACGCGGCGAAACATGGCCCTCTCCCAACCGTTACTGTAAGGCTTCCTGAATGCGTTCGGTCAACACGTCGACGAAGCGCTCCGGCACGAAGCCGTTCATGCGACTGGCGACGCGACCGTCTTTGCCCACAAGAATCGTGGTGGGGATCGACGTGACTTGCAGCAGCTTCGACAGGCCGTCTTCAAAGACGGTTGACGACGCTTCCCACTTCTGCTCCTGCAAGAAGGGCGCCACAACGGCGCGGTCTTCGTCTGTATTGACGGCTAGAAATACAACATCGTTCCGCTTCTTGAAGTGGTCCATCACTTCCTGATAGAGCGGGTGCTGTTGGCGGCAAGGTCCACACCAGGTGGCCCAAAAGTCCATCACGACGACTTTGCCTTTCAGGCTGGAGACGGCGAGGCGGCTGCCATCCAGGCGAGGCAGAACGAAGTCCTTCAACTCTGTGGCTTCCGTGTTGGGATCCAACTCGCGGAGCCTCTTCTTGCGGGCCGCGACAATGACCGAAGTGCGGTCATAGGCGGCGAGGATCATATCGCCGAGGCCGGCCTCAGAGCCCTTGGCGGCGCGGTAGAGATTGCCGAGCGTGAGGCGATACTGCAAGCGTTCGGCGTCGGTCGCTCGCGCATCCGGCACAGCGAAGGCCTCGGCGAATAGACGGGCGGCATCGTCTAGCTTGCTTTGCGCGGCGTAGACCTTCGCCAACTCGCGTGCGGGTTCAGCGGCTGGATACAGCGCATAGGCCTGCTGTGCGAGGCGAGCGGATTCGTCCAACTGCTTCAATAGAAAATTCGCGTTCGCCTGATAGAGCAGCGCGCGGCTAATGTTGCGGTCCATGTCATCGCGCCGCCTGCCGGAGTCGCGCCCCGGCTTTTGGTCGAGCAGCGGGATCAGCACCTTCTCGAGGGCCTGGGCGTAAATGAGCGCGCGACTTGCCGCGCCCGCGTCGCCCGTTGCCAGTAGCGCGCGAGTGACGCGGTCCAGAAACTGGGGATCGGTTGCGTCGGCGGCGAGCACGCGTTCCCCGTAGAGGATAACGCGGCGGTCATCACGGAGATCCATCGCGGCGCGCAGTAACGCGCGGTCGATATCGATGCGGCGCTTCGTGTTCGGGTACCGGCGGAGATGACCTTCAAGCGCGTTGGTGAGATCGAGAGTGCTCGACGAGCTGTCGGCGAGCGATTTCCGGAGCGCTTCTTCCTCTTCGTCGACAGAAACCGGTGTTGTGGCGTGGGGAGTGTTGGGCTGCTGGGCGTTCGCGCGAACGAGCAGGGTCGAGAATGCAAGCAGGAGCAGGATCGACTTCATTCTTTGGCTTTCATTTCACGGAACGCAGTTGCCAGCTGGGCCGCGCGTTCGCGAGCCATATGCAAGAAACTTTCGTTCTTCGCGATGCGGTCCAGCATGGGTAAGAATTGATCGGCCGCGACCAGCCGCTTGCGATCCCAAGTCAGGTTGAGATCAAGAAGCGACTTGTGCACGCCCAGCCGGTCAAACTTGATGCTCCGCTCGAGGGCGAAGTAGTGCTGCTCGCATTCGACGATCCGCTCAAACCAATCGAGCAGCAGGCGGCCGTCTTCGTCCTGGGTGTAGTTGAACTTCACTTCCGCTGGCGGCTTGCCGGTTTCTTCCCAGCGGAATGACTTCGCTCCCATGTTCGCAACTTTCAGCCCGGATTCGATCGGACGGCGAAAGTAGTCGAGTTTTGCGGCGAGGTCGAAGATGGCTTTCGTGTCGCTTGCAGAGAGGCGAAACCTGGCCGGCGCTTCGTCGTCGGGAGCGTCTTTGTACACGCCATCGCCCGCAGCTTCGAGAACGACACTCGCGTAGGCCGGGACGCTGCCCGGGAAAGATTTTGCGTAGACGATGTGGGCCGGCTCGGCCGCGCGAAGTACGCCCAGCAGGAGCGCCGCGATTGCCAGGAAGCGACTCATCGTGCGATCGCAGCCCCCTGCAGCATGCCGCCGCGGGTCCGGGTCACGTGACAGATAGCCACCGCAACAGCGTCTGATGCGTCTTCGCTTTCGAGAATGGCGTCGAGGCCAAGCAAATTCTTTACCATCAATTGCACCTGCTGCTTCTCTGCCCGGCCATAGCCTACCACGCTCGATTTCACGGAGAGCGCCGAATACTCGCCCAGCTCCAGACCCGCTTCCGCAATCGTCAACAGGGCGACTCCGCGAACCTGCGCCAGCTTGAGAGCCGACTTGACGTTCTGCGCGAAGAACACTTCTTCGACGGCCGCGGCTTCGGGGGAATGCTCCGCAATCACCGCCCGTAAGCCCTGCGCGATCGTTAGCAGCCGCGCCTCCATCGGTGCGCGAGCAAGCGAGCGAATCACGCCGGCGGCAATCATACGATGACGCCGGCCATCGCTTTCGATCACGCCGAAGCCGGTACGCTCGGTGCCACAGTCGATTCCCAACACGCGCATGACTGTTGTGCCGGCGCCTTTACCGCCGGGTTTCCCGGACGCCTACTCCAGTTCGCTGTCGTCGATGTCGAAATTCGAGTAGACGTTTTGTACGTCGTCGTGGTCCTCGAGGATATCGGTCAGTCTCAACATGCCTTTTGCTGCCGAGCCTTCGAGCATCATCAGGTTCCTTGGCACCATGGAAACCTCCGCCGAGACCGTAGTGATCTTCGCGGCAGCCAGCGCCGCCAAAACTGCCTCGTGGGCTTCGGGCGCGGAGAGGATCTCCCACTGGCCATCATTGCGGATGTCTTCGCCACCAGCCTCGAGGACGATGTTCATCAATTGATCTTCGGTGGCTTGGTCCTCTTCAATAAGGATCTGGCTCTTGCGATCGAACATCCAGCCGACGCTGCCGACTTCACCGAGGTTGCCGCCGTACTTTGAAAAGGCGTGGCGAATCTCGCTGACGGTTCGATTCCGGTTGTCCGTCGCGGTCAGCACCAGCACTGCCGCACCGCCCGGGCCGTAGCCTTCGAACATGATTTCGTCAATCTGGCCGCCATCGAGTTCGCCCGTGCCGCGCATGATGGCGCGCTTGATGTTGTCGGCTGGCATCGAGGCCGACTTCGCGGCCGTGATGGCGGAACGCAGGCGCGGATTTCCGTCGGGATCGCCGCCGCCGCCTCGGGCCGCGATCATGATTTCCTTAATGAGCCGGGTAAAGGACTTCCCCCGCTTTGCGTCCAGGGCGGCTTTCTTGTGCTTGATCGTCGCCCACTTCGAATGTCCTGACATGGTTAACCTCTAAGGGCGCCTGGGAGGCCATTTCCCCACCAACCGCCATGACTTTCCGCCTAACCTTCTAAGATACCAGAGCGCGTTTCCAGCCGGAAGCGCTTGCGGGAAGATATTGCGAAATAGCGAGTTGTGGGGAGTCCCATTCGCGGCTAGACAAGAAAACAGAGTGTCTTAAGGTGAACACCGTATGGGTGTTGCTCCAAATTGAGCCGAAACTTAGTTGTGACGACTCCTCCGAGAGAGGCCCATGGAGCCTCGACGCCGGCCGATGCTGCTGTGCCTAACCTCGCTTCAATGGCACCGGGCCGCGCAGTAACTGGACGTCTCAAGTTCCGCTCATTGGCCTCGAAGTTCTCGATGTTCACGTCCCTGCTGATCGCCTGGGTCATGCTTGTCATCATCGGCTACGATTTCAAGAAAGAGAACTTCGACCTCAACAAGAGTCTGGTTCTCTGTGTACTGGCAGTAGTGATCGCGGTTGCGATCTCGCGGTTCACAATGCGCCAACTGGCGCGTCCTTTGCTGCTGCTGCAGCGCGGTATTGATGCCGTACAGCAAGGCAGACTGGTGCCGATGCGGGTCAGCCGCACGGCGGACGAAATCGAACTGCTGGGCGATAGCTACAACCGTATGATTGAAGCCTTGGCGGAGTCCAAGGAAGAGATTCGGCAGCATCAGGAGAACCTGGAGGAACGCATTCGGCAGCGCACGGAAGAATTGGAGCGCGCGATGCAGCGTGCGCTCGCCGCCAGCCAAGCCAAAAGCGAATTTCTCGCGAATATGTCCCATGAGCTGCGAACGCCGATGAACGGCCTGCTTGGTATGATCGACGTGGTCATCGACAGCCGCTTGAACGGCGAGCAGCGGGAGCAACTCGAGACGGCTCGCCGCTGCGCGTTCTCACTGCTGGCACTGCTCAACGATATTCTCGATCTTTCGAAGATCGAAGCAGGCAAGATGGTTCTCGAGAGTGTACCGTTCGAAGCCCGCGGAATTCTGCAGGACTGCGTAAAGACGCAACTGCCTAAGGCCGTCACAAAGGGCATCGCGCTCGATCTGGCTGTCGATCCGTCGGTGCCGGAACAACTGCTCGGCGATCCCCTTCGCCTCCGGCAGATTGTAGCCAATCTTTTAAATAACGCGGTGAAGTTTACCGAAAAGGGACGCGTCACAGTTGGCGCGCGGGCGGAACGCGAAGCATCCGGCCTGCGGCTGGTACTTGAAGTATCCGACACAGGTACCGGAATCCCGCAGGATAAGCTCTCGACCATTTTCGAAAAATTTACACAGGCCGATGGTTCTATCAGCCGAAAATACGGCGGCAGCGGACTAGGTCTTGCGATCACCCGCAGGCTCGTCGACATCCACGGCGGCAGGATCTGGGTCGAAAGCAAGGTCGATCGAGGCAGCACGTTCTCTGTGTCCCTGCCGTGCCAACCGCTCGAAGTCGATCACACCGCGCCGTCAAAAAACACTTCGACGCACACCTCCGATGACGGCCAACTCCTGCGCAGTCCCGCGTTGTCTCGCATTCTGGTGGTCGAGGACAATATCGTGAACCAGAAAGTCGTCGTCGCGATTCTCAAGAAGCGGCCTTACCAGATTGAACTAGCCAACAACGGTCGCGAAGCGCTGGATATTCTTGAACGCACCAGCCCCGCGCGCCGATTCCATCTTGTACTGATGGATGTGCAGATGCCGGTCCTCGACGGCCTTGAGGCCACCCGGGCTATCCGCCGCGAGGAGAAATGGGCGGATCTGCCCATCGTGGCGATGACAGCGCACGCGATGAACGGCGATCGCGAACGCTGCCTGCAGGCGGGGATGAACGGGTACCTTTCGAAGCCCGTGCAACCGGCGCATTTGTTGACGACGGTCGAAGGATTCTTGCGGCAGCCCACGGTTTCGGCCTCTCTGCAGAATCTGGCGCCCAGCACCCCTCTCGACCAAGCACTGGCCGCGAACCTGGTCTCGAACGAAGCCGGCCTCGTAAACGACATGCTCCGCTTGTTCCTGCAACTCGCGCCGGAACGTCTGCAGAAGATCCATACCGCGGTCGAATCGTTGGATGCACCGGCGCTCTTCCAAGAAGCGCGCAAGATCCAGACGGCTGCGCAGAATCTTTCGGCTCAATTGCTCACTGGCTGCGCGACGGCTCTTGAGCAAGCTGCTGACCGTGGCGACTTCGCCTCGGCGCGGGAAAGCTTGTTGCGTTTACAAGTCGAAGTGAATGCCTTGCAGCAGAAGACATCGGCAACGGTAGCCTAGCGGGCCTGCCCTTTACTGCTACGGCGCGGTGCTTGGCCGAGAACGGCGCACCTGAGCAAGCAACCCCTTAAGCAATGGCCCCAGGCTCCCTGCAACAGATCCTTAAAGCGCTGTCGGCAAGGCGCCGGCGCGAATCGTTTCCCAGGCCAGATCGACGTCTGCCTTGCGGGTCGCCGCATTACCCAACACCAGGCGGATTACAAACCTTCCTCCCAACACCGTACCGGACAAAAAAAGCTTTCCCGTCGCATTGACGGTTTCCATCAACTGACGGCTCAGTTCGTCCTCTCCCCTCAAGCGAAAGCAGACAAGCGACAAGGTCACCGGTGCCGTCACCTCAAAACGCTCGTCCGCGGCAATCTCGGCGGCCAGTTCCTTCGCCCATCGAACGTGATCGCGAATGATTCCGATAACGCCTTGATGCCCGAAGTGCCGCATGACGAACCAGAGTTTCAGGGCTCGAAAGCGCCGTCCCAATGGCACACCGTAATCCGAGTAGTTGAGCGCGCGCTCATGGCCCGGCGTCTCGAGGTACGCCGCTTTCTTCATCGAGAACGCCTGCCGCAAAACGTCCGGCCGACGCGTGAAGAACGCGCACAGATCGATCGGCGTGAACATCCATTTGTGAGGGTTGACGAGCAACGAATCGGCGCGATCGAGACCCTTGAAAAGGTGCCGCAACTCCGGCACAATCGCGGCGGTCCCGCCGTACGCGCCATCAATGTGATACCAGAGACCGTACCGCTCCGCGATATCCGCCACGGCCGCTAGCGGATCAACGCTGGTTGCGGATGTCGTACCCGCCGTCGCCACAACACAGAACGGCTTCTTGCCCGCGTGCAAGTCAGACTGAATGGCGGCATCCAGCAAGTCCACGCGCATGCGGAACTCCGCATCCGACGCAATGAGCCGCACGTTCGATTGCCCGATGCCGACAGCGAGAGCGCCCTTCTCGACGGAGGAATGCGCGTGCTCCGAGGTGTAGAGAACGAGGTCCGGCTTTCGCCCCTCGGTTCGCGCTTCGGGACAGGCCTGCTCGCGCGCCGCGATGATCGCGTGCATCACCGCCGTGGAGGCAGTGTCATGAATCATTCCGAAAAACGACGACGGCAATCCGAGCCATTCGCGAAGCCAACTCAGCGTTACTTGTTCCAGTTCGGTCGCCGCGGGAGACGACTTCCACAGCATGACGTTGACATTGAGAGCCGCGGCCAACATGTCGCCGATGATCCCCGGGCCGCTTGACGAAACCGAGAAATAGCCAAAGAACCGGGGATGATTCCAGTGCGTGATTCCAGGGACAACAAAATTCCGAAAATCGGCAAGGATCTGTTCCATCGCCTCGCCTTGTTCGGGTGCGGATGCGGGAAGCGCGTCGACAAGAGCGCCGGGCTCGACATTCGGGAGCACCGGATATTCGCGGATCGTGTCCAAATAGTCCGCAATCCAATCCACCGCCGCGTGAGCAGAGGCGCGGAACTCCACCGGGGACATAGTAGGCGATTCGCCGGGCTCGACTTGATCCATAAGACTCGATTGTATCGATGGGCACGGGTCGGCTAAAACTTGCAGTCAAGTTCCATCTGCGGCAGCCAGTCTTTCAGCCAGGATCGATACTCCGCCATCTTCGCCGACGCGCCGCCGCCGACCGGAGAGGCGTGCCCGCCGACCTTGATGCCCCGCGACAATGCCGCTTCGCGCATGGCAAACGGGATCGGGAATTCGTCGAACCACGCGACGAACTCGAGGAGCCGTTGCTGCAGGATCTCGGTTTTCGCTTCGTTGCCCGTATCGAGAGCGCGCTCCAGCGCCACCATTAAGTCGGGCAAGCAAGAGGCGACGCCAGAGACGATACCCGACCAACCGATAGCACGGCCCTTTACATAGAGCTTTTCGCTACCCGAAAACAGCGCGAACGGAACCGCCTTCTTCAACTCGCTGAGCTGCAAGAACGCTTCCCAGTGCCCGCTCGAATCTTTGATGCCCGCGAACTGGCCCGTCGCGAGCAATTCGAGCGATGTCTCGGGCTTCACTTCGGTAAGGAAGAACGGGATGTTGTAAATCAACAGCCGGCCTCCGCGCGGCATCTGCTTTGCGAATTGCAAATAGAACTCGCGCACCATGTCCTGGCTATAGCGAAAATAGTGCGGCGGCAACAGCAGCACGCCGGATGCACCGGCGCCGACGGCCTCTTCGGCTAATTGCAGTGCCCCGTCGAAGGTAGAATGCGAGACGTTCACCAACACTGGAACGCGGCTGCGTTTCACTGCCATCGACGCCAGCCGGACGCGGTCTTCGATGTCGAAATGAATGAACTCACCCGTGGTGCCGAGCAGCGTAATTCCGTCCACGCCTTGCGCCGTGTAGTAATCGACGAGGTCGAGCGCCGCGCCGATATCGATGCTCGCCGACTCAGGCCGTCGGGGCGTCAATGCGGCGACATGAATGCCGCCCAATTCACTGGTCATACCCAAAACCCCTCCGAAACCTGGCGGAATCCGGAGCCGCGAGCGTTAGCGATACAATACTCGGTTCGAGGACAGATCAAGTGAATACTATATCCCGGAAGGCTCCCGCAGTCTTTCCAGCGTTGTCGCGACGCGATTTGTTGAGCGGGTCGGGCGCTGCCGCCACCGCGTTTACGATCATCCATCCGCAACTCGTTCGCGGGGCGGGCCGCGAGAAGCTCAAGGCCGGCCTCATCGGCTGCGGCGGGCGCGGCACGCAAGCCATCGTCGATACGCTCACCGGCGACGATCGTATCGAAGTGATTGCGCTCGGCGATTTGTACGAGGATCGCCTCAAGCGGTCGATCCGCGAAGTGCGTGGGAGGAAGAATTTCGCGGAGTTCGGGTCGCGATTCAAAGTAGAGCCGGACCATCACTTCGTCGGACCAGAGGCGTACAAGAAGGTTCTTGCTTCCGACATCGACATCGTCATGCTATGCACTCCGCCGGCTTACCGGCCGATGCATTTTGAGGCTGCGATCGCCGCGAAGAAGCATGTCTTCTGCGAGAAGCCGGTTGGAACGGATGCGGTCGGTGTTCGCCGCTTCATGGCCGCGGCGCGTAAGTCGGAAGAGCTGAAGCTCACCGTGATGTCGGGCGCGCAGCGACGCAACGATCGCAACTATGTCGAGACCGTCAAGCGAATTCAAGATGGCGCGATCGGTGAGATCGTTGGGACATACGCAAACTGGATCGATGGCCCGGTGATCCACGTCAAGGCGCGCGAGCCGCAATGGACCGACACCGAATGGCAGCATCGCGCCTGGTATTCGCACGTGTGGATCTGCGGCGACCAGATCGTCGAACAGCATCTGCACAATATCGACGTCTGCAATTGGGTAATGGGTGCGCATCCGGTGAAGGTCACGGCAGTCGGCGGAGCAGCGTGGCGTCCGCGGACCGAAGTCTACGGCAACATCTTCGACCACGTCGCCGCTGAGTTCGTGTATGCGAACGGAGTCCACCTCACCAGCTGTTGCCGCCAGTTCCCCGCGCCGCCCGATGGCAAGATCATGCGCATCGTGAACGAGCTAATCGTCGGGACGAAAGGCCGCAGCAACGCCCACGACTTAGGGCCGAACGAGAAGACGACGCCCTATGTCGCCGAGCACACCGCGATGATGACGAGCATCCGCGGCGATGGCAAGTACATCAACGACGCGATGGCGATCGCGGAAAGCACGCTAACCTGCATCATGGGCCGCGAAGCCGCCTATTCCGGCCTTGAAATCACTTGGGACATGATGATGAACTCGCAACAGGATCTGTTCCCGAAGGCGCTGGGAGGCGACGTTAAGATCGAGGTTCCGCCACTGCCAATCCCCGGCGTGTATAAATTTGTTTGAGAAATCCGGGCCGCGGGCGCACTACTTTCGAGAGTAGTCTGCTTGAAAGTTCGCGACGTCATCCGAGCGCTGGAAGCCGCAGGTTGGCGACACAAGGCAACCCGGGGAAGTCACCAGCATTTCACACACCCCGTGTGACGGGACGCCCCGGTGATGACGTGCAAACTGGGACACTGCGCGCTATTCTCAAGCAGGCGAGCTTGAAAGAATCGAAGAAATGACGTACCTAGCCGTCCTCGAAAAGGGTCCAAAGAGTTGGTCCGCGTGGATCCCGGATCTCCCTGTCTGCTTCACACCGGGTGAGACACTAGCCGATTTGCGGACGATGATTCGCGAGGCGATCGACTCGCATATCGAGGCGCTACGCGACGACAACGAGACCATCCCGGTTCCGTCAACAATTTTTGAGCATGCGGGCGGTTATTTGGTGCTCTTCCAACGCGAACAGGGCCGGTGGCAGTCGAGCGTGCCAGACCTCCCGGATTGCTTCGTCGATGGCCCTTCGCTCGCAATCGTTCGCGAGCGAACTGCTTCCACAGTGCAAGCACAACGGAAGGATCTGGTCCGCCGCAACCAACCCGCACCGGAGCCAGTGTCAGTAGCGGAGTATGTCGAGGTTCGCGAACCTGTTACTGCGCCCCGCCGTTAGCGTCCGCGCCGTAGACTTTCGTCACCGGCAACACGATCCGCGATGCGCTTTTTGCACTCATGTGCACAGTGTTCGTCGCTTTCACTGCCTGGTCGTAGCCCTTGATCGGATCCCACGTATTCGTGTGCACGTCGAAGCGCGGATTGTTGCTGCTTTGCACGTGCACGGCGATCTTGTGGCCTTTGTTCACAACTAGCGCGGTTGACCAAAGCGCCACGTTCAGCTTGTAGACTTTGTTCTTCTCGATCAATGAGGGCCGGTCCAAGCCCATGAAGTAGCGCATGCGGTATGCCTGATCGAGCACCAGCGCTTCGTAGCCATTTGGATAGACGTCGATCAACTTCACGTGAAAGTCGGTGTCTTCGGCGTCGGTCGAGACGAAGAGTTCGGCGTTGACCGCGCCGGCGATTTCGATGGGCCGGTCCAGCACCGCGGTCTCGAACTTCAGAACGTCGGATCGATTGCTGACCGGACGCTGGTCCATGGGGCCGCGCTCCATCATCAGATTGCCGCCCCCGGCGCTAGGCACAGGATTCTTGGGGTCGAAAATGTAGCTCTTCTTCGCCGTTCCGTTCGGAGCGGCGTTCGAAAGCTTGCCGTCCTCTTGGAAGTAATACGACGTCGGCGTCGCGGCCGGCGGCCATGAGGCGGCAGTACGCCATTCGTTGCCCGGCGCGCCGGCAGTCATCGTGTCGCCCATGACGAAATACTTCACCGGCGGGTCCTTCATGATCCCGTTGTCGACGCCCTTCAGCCAATAGTCGAACCAGCGAATCGTGTCGTCGCCGCCCATACGACCAGCGGTTGCCGGATACTTCAAGTCGCCTGAGAGCGCCCCATGACCGAACGCACCCATCACGAGCTTTTGATTTCCGCGCGCGCCAGCACCGCCTTTCGCCTGTAGTTCCACGAAGCCGTCGATGTCGCCTTGCAGGAAAATGTCGTACCAGCCGCCGACGTTATAGAACGGCACGTTGATGTTCGGCAAATACGTACGAATGTCGTTGGCCCGCGCGTCGTCGTCATAGTGGCGAATGACAGGGCGCATCACGTTGTTCATCTCTGCGCCTTGCCGCTTCAGCCATTCTTCGCTCATATTCTTCAGAAATACGCCACCTGGCGCGGTCGAATAGCGCTGGCCGCTGCCGTGCGCGACGGAAACGTAGGCCGCCTTCAAGTACGGCGTTCCGCTCATCGCGGCGAGATATGCCGTGATGCCGGTTGCCGAAGCGCCTACCATGCCGATCTTTTTGTTTGACCACGGTTGCTTGGCAATCCACTCGATGGTGTCGAAGCCGTCGAGGCGGTCGTCTTCAAACGCCCGATACTTGCCTCCGCTCTTGAACTTGCCTCGGCAGTCCTGCACGATTTGCACGTAGCCGCTCGTCACAAACGGCGCGTTGCCGTTTGCGCCTCGTTGATCCTTGCCATACGGAGTGCGGGTCAAGATCACCGGCCACGGGCCTTCGCCGTCCGGCGTCTCGATGTTGGTCGCGAGTTTCACGCCATCACGCATCGGGATCATCACTTCGCGCTTTTCCGCAAGCAGAGGCAGCGCGAAGAGCAGGGCTAGTAACAGAGCTATTGTTCGCATCGGACTTATCGTACCGCGAGCCGTTCCCGCGCGCGGCCCGTCTTGTTCGACTTTCGCCTTCGGGACGCGTAGGCCGGCGCTATAATAAAGGTCCCCCCGAGCCGTACACCGATGTCAGCGCCTCCTTTCGTACATCTCCATTGCCACACCGACTACTCGCTGCTCGACGGCGCTTGCGAAATTTCGCAGATGATGGAAATCATCGCCGCGCAGAAGATGCCCGCCGTCGCGATGACCGACCACGGCAATCTCTTCGGTGCGGTGGAGTTCTATAACGGAGCCAAAGCCAAAGACATTCAGCCGATCATCGGTTGCGAAGTCTATGTCGCGCAACAGGGCCATACCAATAGAACCGAATCCAACCGCTACAACCATCTCGTCCTGCTGTGCGAGAACCAGGAGGGCTACAAGAATCTCCTTCAACTTGTCTCCACCAGCTACCTCGACGGCTTTTACTACAAGCCCCGTATCGACAAAGACCTTCTTTCGCGGCACTCTAAAGGCCTCATCGCGCTCTCCGCCTGTCTGCGCGGCGACATCAACGAAACGCTGCTCGCCGACAAATACCAGGACGCGCGCAAGATGGCGCACGAGTATACAGATCTGTTCGGCAAGAACAATTTCTTCCTCGAAATACAGGATCACGGCCTCGAACAGGACAAAACGCTGCTGCCGCTGGTCAATCAACTTTCTGGCGAAACCGGCATCCCCCTTGTTGCCACCAACGACTCGCATTACCTCCGCAAAGAGGACGCCCGCGCGCACGAGATCCTGCTCTGCATCCAGACCGGCAAGACGATGTCGGACCCGAACCGGATGCGCTTTTCGCAACCTGCGTTCTACCTGAAGACCCGCGAAGAAATGATGTCGCTGTTCGGCGAAGTCGAACACGCGCTCGACCGCACCTGGGACATCGCGCAGCGCTGTCAGGTCAAGCTCGAAAAGATCAAAGAGCCGTTCCCGAAGTTCGACGTGCCGCCCGAGCACACCATCGACAGCTACTTCGAATACGTCGCGCGCCAAGGCTTTGAGAAGCGTCGCGGCCGCCTGGAAACACAGCGCGCACAGGGCTACCTGAAGCACGAACTTCCGGAGTACATCGAGCGCCTGGATCGCGAAATCCTCATGATCCAGCAGATGAAGTTTTCGGGCTACTTCCTCATCGTCTGGGACTTCATCCGCTTCGCCAAGCTGCGCGGCATTCCTGTCGGCCCCGGCCGCGGCTCCGCTGCCGGCAGCCTCGTCAGCTACGCGATGGAGATCACCGACATCGATCCGCTGCATTACGGCTTGCTCTTCGAGCGCTTCCTGAATCCGGAGCGCGTCAGCATGCCGGATATCGATATCGACTTCTGCACGCGCGGTCGCGGCGAGGTGATTCAGTACGTCACGGAAAAATACGGCCGCGAACAAGTCGCGCAGATCATCACCTTCGGAACGCTCGCCGCACGGGCCGCCATCAAGGACGTTGGCCGCGCACTCGACCTCGCCTTCGGCGACGTCGAAAAAGTCACCAAGCTCATCCCCACGCAGCCTCTCAATATCAAGCTCGACGAAGCGATGAAGCTCGAGCCTCAGCTCGGCGAGCTCGCCGCGAAGGATCCCAAGGTCAAGGAAATCTTGCGCGTGGCAAAAACGCTCGAAGGTCTGGCGCGCAACGCGAGCGTCCACGCGGCCGGCGTCGTGATTTCGCCGGTTCCGCTCAGAGATCTTGTCCCGCTCTACAAGACGAACAAAGACGAAATTGTGACCCAGTACGACATGGTGGGCCTTGAAAAGCTGTCGCTTCTCAAGATGGACTTCCTCGGCCTCACTACGTTGACCATCATCGCGGACGCGCTGAAGCTGATCAAGAAATACCGTGGCGTGCAACTCGTCGTCGAAGACCTGCCGATAACCGACGCGAAGACGTTCGAAATCTTTAGCAAAGGCTACACCAGCGGTGTCTTCCAGTTTGAATCATCGGGCATGCGCGATATTTTGCGCCGCTATCAGCCCGATCGAGTGGAGGATCTCATCGCTCTGAATGCCCTCTATCGGCCCGGCCCGATGGGCATGATCGACGACTTCATCGACCGCAAGCACGGCCGCAAAGAAGTCGTCTACGACCTGGCCGACATGAAAGAAATTCTGGAAGAGACCTACGGCGTCATGGTCT
>JAYVTO010000016.1:0-16434 GCA_043788745.1 Acidobacteriaceae bacterium | reverse complement strand
AAATCTGCTGTTGAGGCATCCAGCGGCCGCAAATTCCTTAATCTGCCGGAAAACCGCCTGAACCTCTGGCGTCGGGTAAACCAAAAAAGTTCGAAACGTGTCCACGATGGGGAGCCAAACAGGCGCGGACTGGCCTCGCGCCTTCATCCAAGCTGCATGATCTGCCTGAGGCCATCCTCCAGTGCCGCCATCTCTTCCGTGGAGACGGCGCCGAGGCGACTGCGCAGGCGTTCCTTTGCCACCGCTCGTATTTGGTCGCTCACCGCCACAGCAGGTTGCCCACCACATGAGATCGGGATCAGAATCGGCGGGCTGGCCTTCGGCGAGCTCGACAGTGGGACAACGATCACCGTCCTTCGCCTTTCGTTGAGCACTTTCACCGACATTACAATGCAAGGGCGTGTCTTGCGAATCTCCGAACCGAGTGTCGGATCCAACGCTACCCACCAGATATCACCCCGCTCCGGGATCACTTCCATGGTTCCGCCATCTCGTCGCAGAGTCCGTCGAGTTCCTTCTCGATCTCGGCCAGATCCATGTCCTGATTCGCAAGCTCGCAGGCGCGGATCAACGCGGCGTCGCGCTCTTCGAGTCGCGCCGCCAGTGCCTCACTCACGAAGCGCGAACGGTCGCGTGAGGCAACCCTGCGCAGAAACTGCACCGCCAATGGCTCCGGTACACTGAAGGTCATTTTCCGCATTGCCATAACTCCATAATACCAGAACACCATAGCAGGAGGGATGGTTGGTTGCCGTGTGACACTTGCCTCATCCAGGTTTGATGCTTCCGAGCCTCACGTTCGAACGGGGAACAAGAAACGCTCCTCAACAAAGTGCTGGTCGAACGCGAACGCCACTTGCGAACCTCTACTACGCATGACGGCGAAGCTGACGCAATCGACAAGGCTCAGCTTTCTGCGCTGCGCCGCGAGAAGAGCCGTCATGGCGAGTAAGTGAGTGGCTTGATCAACCCATACGATATCCATTACAGGGAGCAGTTCCTCCTGAATGGTGCGAACCGCGTCCTGCCCCAGCCGGTTCTGCGCCAGAGCACAAATCTCAACAACTACGTAGTTTGTGGTGAAAAGCAGATCGTCGGAATCGAGCAAAGCAAACCATGAGATCCGGGCGCCCTCATGATTCGCGTCGTTCCGATCAAGTATGGCGTAGATCGCGGAGGTATCGACAAAGGTCACTGCTGGCTGAATGCCTCTGCCAGGTATCGGTCGTGGTCTGCGCTGACATCCGCATGAGACGAAGCGAACCGCCCGGCGGCACTCCTGGCAATGGCTCGCTTGTGTTCACGGCTCATACCCGCTTCTTTCCTGAGGAACGAATCGATGCCCTCTCGAATCAGCTCGGCGATTGGCCGACGATATTGCGCCGACATCGCCCGGAGCGTGGCTGCTTGCTCCTCGGTGATCTGAATCTGTGTTCGAATCATCTGTCATCATGTTATCAGAAAGTGATTACACGATGGAGCCGATTCTCAATCCTCAAACTTGCTGAGATCCCCGTTTGACTTAATGACGGGCGCTCGAACGATTTTCGCGGCTCTTGCGTCTTTTTTCCTGGACTCCAAGGTGGATTCGAACACCGTGGTGTTATGTCCAGCCTAGTCCAGCCTCCGGCATTGGAATCCTTCAGACACAACATCTGAGAAAGACCTGTTATCGGAAATCTTCCATTCACATAGCAACGTTCACGTGCCAGAGATTACTTCACGGGCATGCGGCGCTTCAGTGTCTCAAACCAGTTCTGCACCACGACGATTTCGCGAATGTCGGCCGGAGCCGGGCTGCGGATCATGACGAAGCGTCCGTCCGGGAGAACATCGTAACTGGCTCCCCCATTGTTGCCCGTCAGGTACTGCCAGGCCTCGTCCGCTGGCCCCGTCGTGCGCAGGTCGAAGAGGGGCACGGGCTTCCCGAGCTGGAGCACCGCGCCGTTCGGAGTGACCGATACCATGAGAGTCTTTTTTTGAACGCCCTCCACGTTGCCCCGAAAGTAGAGTTCCCTGCCGTCGCGTCGCCAAACCGGGCTGTCGCCGCCCCGGGTCGAGACCTCAAGCCGCTGGCCTTCGGGATATTGCTGCAGGTACACCTCGTTGCGTCCGGATTCAGCGGAGTCAAACGCCAGCCATTTGCCGTCCGGCGAGAACTTTGGACTTTTCGCCTGGCCTCTAAGAAACGGCTGCGTGGGCGGCTTCTCGCCCAACGTGAGTATCCAGATATGGGTGAGGCCCCCCTCCTGGACAGTGTAAGCAAGCCGCGACCCGTCGGGTGACCAGGAGAAATTCCGAAGGAAAGTCACACCAGCCGAGAGTGGAACCAGCAGTTGTTCGCCGCCATCCGGCTTCCTGAGAAAGATCCCGCTGGCGCCCCCGCTGGCAGCATTGTTGCGTCTGGAGCTGATCGCCAGTGAGCGCCCGTCAGGGTGCCACGCGAACCCATCGACGCGACCGTCCTCGGTCCGCTTCACGGTACTCCCGCGCTCCAAATCATAAACGTAAAGCTCACCCCGCACGAAATAGGCGATGGAGCGGCCATCGGGAGAGACTCGTGGCCGATCGAAGTTGCCGGGCGGCAGTGCCAGGGGCTGGAACGTCCCGTCCGGGCCGACCAGACCCATTGCGCCCGCAGTATCTACAGCAGGCAGGTAGGCAAACGTACCATTCCCGGAAATCGACATCTGCGGGGTGCCGTTGGGACTGAGAGGGCTGTCGTAACGAATCTGCTCACCGAGGGGAATCGCAGGGCCGGTAACGGTCAGTCTTTTGGCGTCGAAAGGCGCGATGAAGAGTTCTCCGCTCCTTTGAAAAACAAGATGCCCGCTACTGAGCGCAAGGGGCCCGCCGGCGTTTTCGAGCACCAGGGTGCGCTTTCCGGAATCGGGCATCACAGCCTCGATGCGCCGGGTGCTGCCAGCGGAGAGTGTACGCGCCCTCCGGAAGCAACTCGCCGCCCGACGAGCGGGCCGACGGTAGAAATCACGCCGCCCTAAAGTTCACGAGCTTGCTGGAACACCGATCGAATCGCCGTCGGCGGACAGGCGACCAAAGTTCGAAACGCGTCCACGACGGCGAGCCAAACCGGATCCTGTTCGAGGCCCGGATTGTGCGCTTGTGCTAGTATGCGATTGTGCGAACCACGATCGACATTTCAGATGAGGCCTACTACATCGCCAAGGCCATTGCCCGGGATCGGAACCGGAGCCTCGGGCGGGTGGTCGGCGACCTGATTCTTCAATCGTCACAGGGGTCGAAGGACGCATCGATCAAGATGAGCGATTACGGTTTCCCGACGTTCCGCTGCGCCCGGCCCGTATCCACGGACGACGTCGAGGCTCTCGATGACGAAGAGTAAAGTCCACCTGCTCGACGCCAATGTTCTGATCGCCCTGGCAACTCCCGAACACAGTCTGAACGCGCGCGCGGCGGCCTGGTTCCGCAAGGGCCACCGGTTTGCGACCTGCCCCATCACACAAGGCGCCATCGTCCGCTTCCACCTCCGCGCCGGCGTGGATGCGACGGCCAAATCGGCGAGGCTTCTGCTCGAATCCATTTCCTCCCTGGCCCGACACGAATTCTGGCCGGACGATGCTTCGTATCTCGACATGCCAACAAAAGGGATTATCGGGCATCGGCAGGTCACCGACGCCTACCTTGCGCTGCTGGCGCGAAAGCACGCTGGTTTGCTCGCCACCATGGACCAGGCACTGGCTGCGGTCCACGCCGGGACCATACTGATCGAGTAACGTTAGCCGGCATTCGATCTCGGGTCAGTCACTACTCGTGATCCCGAACGATCATGCGCCACCTGGACCCGCCGCACCCGACATCGCAAACGTTCGAAACGCGTCCAGTGTGGGGAGGCAAATCCAGTGGAGGAGTCTTATTCCGCGAAGACCTCTTGCAGCGTCCTCAACGTGGCGGTGAGCGTCTTTGCCGAGACCGCTCCCAGCTTCTTCACCAACCGGGTCTTGTCCGCGGCGCGAACCTGATCGAGCAGGATCAACCCCTTTCGGCCACCATGATTGACCCCGATCCGAAACGGCGCGGGGCGACCCGCGGTGGTCAAGGGGGCGACGAGTACGGTGCGCAGATGATCGTGCATTTCGGACGGGGACACGACGACGCACGGGCGCGTCTTCCTGATTTCGCTCCCCACGCTAGGATCTAAATTCACCAGCCAAATCTCTCCACGCGTCACCAGACCAGCTCCGAATCCTCCGCATTGCCAAATTCGCCCATCACCAGTTCGTCGTCGCCAACGTCCGCGATCCTCTTGGCAGCCTCAACCCAACCAGCACGAACCGGGCTCGCGGGCCTGCGCAACACCAGTGCTCCGTCCTCAATCGTCATTTCCACTCCCGACTCCCTGTCCAGACCCAGTTGCGCCAGTACCGGTTTGGGGATGACGATTCCCTGGGAGTTCCCGATCTGTCGAATGCTTACGTGCACAGCCCGCATAGTAATAACAATGTTATTCCATCCCGGCAGGTCTGTCAATCCGTAGAATCCGCAACTGTGAAAAAATGTGACCCCTCGTCCCTTCGAAGAACCGCGACCGTAAGGGAGCGGACACTAGTCTCATCTCCACAGCAGAGCGAAGAAACGCGACAAATCCGAGCCGCGCACGAAGCCCGGCGAAGTCGGGCGCGCGACCCCCTTCAGTGTCGCCGCGTGCGCGCGTCGATACCGCCGCTTCTGCTCAGGCGGACCCTGTAATCCGTCCGCCCGCCTGTTTAGAAGATGATCTTCACACCCAACTGCGCCTGCCGCGGATCGCCCAAGCCGCTTGTCAGTGTGCCGTCGAAGTTGAACAGTAACCCGCGAACTTCGGGCTTCTTCAGGTTGCGGCTGTTGGCCAGATTGAACACGTCGATCAAACCCTGCACCCGCACCTTCTCGGTGATCTTCCAGTTCTTCGCCACGCGGAAATCGAACGAGTAGAACTCGTTGTTCTTGCGGAGCGTGTTACGCAGAATGACCGTGCCCGGCTTCGGTACACGGTTGTCGACGCTCGTCGGCTGCGCCGAACGCGCGCTGAATCGGGGCGAGAACTCGATACCCCACGGCGCGTTGATCACGCCGAACGCATTGAACCGATGCCGCTGATCGCGGTCGGAGTAGTTATAATCCGGCCGGAAGTTGTTCGCCGCCACATACCGGAACGAGAACGGATCGCGCTCGTTGTCGTCATCCGCGTAATCGGTCGACAGCATGTAGTTCACCTGGAACTGGAACCGCTGGGAGAACTGCTTGCTCGCGCCGATGGTCAGTGCGCGGAACAGCGACTTCGCCGACGACTCTTCCGTCGTCAGTGCGCCGACGCCATTTTTTCCGTCCGCCCCGAGGCCTGTCGACCACGGCGAGCCGAACACTGCGTCGTTGCGATCGACATAACGCGTAAGATGGACGCTCTTCGCGTAGTTAAACGACGCGAAGGCCTTCATCGTGTTCGTCAGCTTCTGCTCGACGGTCGCCGACCACTGGTAGGTCCGCGGGTTGACGTAGTCCTTGTCGAAGATATAAACATCGGGGTGATCCACCGGCGATGTGTTGGCATTCGCGACCAGCGTCCCGTACGCCGGCGGCGTCAGGCCGAAGCCGTTGAAGAACGACGCGCGGAACAGCGTCTGTCCAACGCTGCCGTTGGAAGTGCGCTGGCTGGCAATCTGCAATCCTGGCGTACGCGCATAGAAGATGCCGCCGCTCACACGAACAACAGTAGAACCCTTCTTCGACGGATCCCAAACCACGCCCAAGCGCGGCTGCCACTGCTTCGTCGACGACGGAATGCCGCCGTTCGACGGGAAGCCCGGCTTGCCGATGAACTTCGAGAAGAACACTTCCGAGGCCGGCGTGATCGGGTCGGGCTGCAACTGCGCGTCCCAGCGCAGGCCGTAACTCAAGGTCAGGTATTTATTGATCTGCCATTTGTCCTGGATGAACAGCGCCGGTTCGTGCTGCACGATCGTCTGCGTGCCGGCTTCGTTCACGCTCTTGCCGTTGACGCCGGCGAACTGCAGGAACAACAGCAGCGGTCCGGTGATCGAGGTGCCGGCTGGGCACACGCCGTTGTTGTTCGTCGAGCCATTCGAGCACTCCACGTACTTCGGCCCGATGTTCACGTAGTTGATAAAACCTTGCGTGCTGCCGAAAATCGAACGGCCGTTTGCGAA
Organism: Acidobacteriaceae bacterium; assembly: GCA_043788745.1. Taxonomy (GTDB): domain Bacteria; phylum Acidobacteriota; class Terriglobia; order Bryobacterales; family Bryobacteraceae; genus JBBQWZ01. The sequence continues at coordinate 10,249 of JAYVTO010000016.1, read as the reverse complement.
CCCGATAAAGGTTTGCGTCGTCGCCGTGCGGTTGTACTCAAAGCCCATCTTGATGTTGTGCGCGCCGCGAATCAGCGAAACGTTGTCGTTCACCTGGAAACGAGTATCGTGATCTTCGACCGGCAGGAAGAACGGCTGGCCGAAGCGATAGCTGCCCCCAAAATCGATGCCCGTATCGGGCAACGGACGGCCCGTCTGCGAATTGTTCGGACCGGTGTAGCCGCGCGGGCGGTCTTCCCGCGAAACCTGAAAGCGGAATTCGTTCAGCGTCGTCGGCGAAAGGGTTGTGTTCAGCGAACCGCTCAACGTATTCGCGAAATCACGCTCGATGCCATTGGCGCTACGCGCATACGGATCCACGTCGAACGTGCCGTTCTCCTGGCGCGAGTTCGAGTAGTTGTAGCGAAGCGCTAACGTGTTCTTCGAATTGAAGTACCAGTCGATCTTGCCGAGTGCCGCCTGCGCGTCGTTCGTCCGCGAGATCGGCCCATTCTCGTTCGGGATGCCGAATTTCGTCGCGAAAAAATTAACCAGCACCGGATCGATGCGTCGCGGGTTGTTCTGCTTCGTCTGCCGGAAAATCTGCTGGTCATACGCCACGAAGTAGAACAGCTTGTCCTTCTTGAACGCGCCGCCCAGCGTGCCGCCGAACTGCTCCTGCGAGAACGCGCTGATGCGCACGCCGTCCGATTGCCGCGACGTCAGCCCCGTCCACTTCTGGAAGTAGTGCGCCGTGCCGTGCACTTCGTTCGTGCCCGACTTCGTCACTACATTGATGAATCCGCTCGAACTGCGGCCGAACTCCGCCGGAGCTCCGTCCGTCACCACCTGCACTTCTTTAACCGCATCCAGGTTCACCGTGAACGGCGGACGCTGCCCGCCGCGCTGCTCGCCGAAGAACGGATTGTTGTTGTCCGCGCCGTCGATCGACACGTTGTTGTTGATGCCTTTTTGGCCATTGATCGAAATCTCGTTGCCGTCCGGGCCCTGCACAATCGTCACGCCCGGTGTCAGGTTGACGAAGTCCAGGTAGTTGCGTCCGTTGTTCGGCAGCGTCCGAATCGACTTGTTATCGATGTACGTCGAACTTTCAATGCGGTTGGTGTCGAGCACCGGAACATCGGCCGAGACGTTCACCACATCCGTCCGATTCGCCAGCGGCAACGTCAGTTCCAACTTCACCGACTGCCCCACCGCCAGATCGATACCCTTGCGGACCAGCGTGCCGAAGCTCGCCGCCTTCACCGTCAGTTCGTAACTGCCGAGGGGCATCAGCAGGCCACGGAACCGGCCCTCTTGGTCCGTCGTCAGCTCGCGCGAAAAGTTCGTGCCCGTATTGAGGATCGAGACCGTGGCTCCGGCGAGCGCTTTTGCGCTCGGATCCAGCACCGTGCCTTCGATCGATCCAGTATTTGCCTGAGATTGTGCGAACAGCGCTGTCGCGCCGATGCAAAGCAGGATGCCAAGTGCGTATTTATTTCTCAAGTGAAAGCCCTCCAACGAAATCACGTTTACCCTCTGGCCTGTAACCATAACGGTGTTACAAATAGCCCGACAGATTCATGATTCGAGATTCTTATTTGTAACAGAGATGTCTCCCAAGTGCCACAACTTTTTTGCGGTTCTCTCCTCGCTTCTCTTGCGGGAGAAGGCGCGCCCGACGCGCTAAGGCTTTTTTTGAGCACGCAAGCGAACAATGGCTGAGGCGTAACGCGAAAGACAAAAAACTCCATGCCGAAAATTTTGGGATTGACCTGGCGTATGCCTCTGGGCATGTGTCCCCGCTACCCACTCAACAGCCCGCAGCTAAGAACGCGTATCAGCGTTCACCTGAAATGGCAACCACCGAGGCGCAACCGTAAGGTCGCGCGAGAGAAACTGGCCGATCCGTTCGGTTGAGCAGATCCACAAAATCGTTGCGGAGGGCAGCTCCGGTGTTTCCGCCACCACCATAGATTTGGCTGATCGCCATGGAACTGGACGCGAATCGGGGGGCTTGACGCCGAGGTGCTCTGCGCAGGTGGCGCGCCGGGGTTGGTCAACGGGGTGTTTCAGATCAACGCGAAAATTCCCGATAACGTGGCGAAGGGCGCGGTCTCGTTGCTCGTCACAATGAATGGCCTGCCAAGCCGGGCTGTTCCCGTTGTCGTCGCCGACGCAACCCCGTAACATTCCATCGCGGCAGCGCAACCACCAACTTAGTGCACCGGCTTCCCGGCACCATCCACAATCTCGCCAAGGGTCACCACTGACCCGTAGCTATCCCGCACATAGAAACTCAGCGAGTAGCCTTCCTCCGTAACCATCCGCAGATCCTCGCGGATGGGCAACGAGCCCCCCACCGTCCCCTCGATCTTTCGCGTTCCCGGAGTCCAGTTCGCCCCATGATGCTCATGCGCATCCGGATTCTCCTCGTAGATTTCCAATTCATAATCGGAAATCTCCACGAGTTCCGCGCCGAGAAATACATCGGCTACGCCAGCCAGCTTCCGAACGGGACGCCAAGACATGACACGGATGTTACACCCCCAGCCTCCGCAGGGCAACCCTTGTCCCCCTTGTCCCTAAGAGTGTCCCTAAGAGCAGCGATCAGCACCGGGGGAATGCCGCCCCCCGAATCCGTCAGGAACGGTGAAAAATTGACCACTGCTCTCGAAGAACCACGACCGAGCGAGCGGGTGTCCTGAGCGTGAGGGGCGGGGTTGTTGTCGGTGGCCGCTCACTAACGTTCGCGGTTCTTCGAGAGGAGCAGAGGTCACAGTTCCGTAAGCGAGCGCCCGCCCCGCCACGAAGAACTGCGGGAGATTCGAGCCGCAACCACACGAGATCCGAACGAGATCCGAAAAGCGGAAATTTACAGACGCTCAGTAACCTTCCGTTCTCAGCCGTCGTTCTTATAGCATCCCCGTTACGATGGCGGGCCGCTCACCCCTTTTTCACCCAAAGAGCGCCCGCCTCCCCTTCCGCGTGCTCAGCCATCCACCCTTCGCCGAGCAGTCGCCTTGTGTGCAAATCACAGCGACATTTCGTATCGGCTCCGTAACTTCTCACCGCGCGGTGGCGTTCTTATTGCAATCCCCGTTACGGCGGGCGTCACTCACCCCTCAAGTACACCTTGCGGTTCACTTGCAAGACGCCCGCTCTCAAACCCGGTCTTTTGGGTGCAGGGCCGGGTGCAGCGCCGGACGCTGGGACGCGGCCACTTCTGCATCTCGTGCCTGACTTGCCGTGCTCGCTTCCAAGGCGTCGGAGAGCGCCAACAGATCGAACTGCTGCAACATTGGCCCTAGCAACTCCACTGTGATCTTGCCGTCCGCGCTTGCTCGCACCGCATGGAGTGCCGCCTTCGCTTGCCTTTCTGTCATACGTGTCCTCGGAGTTGCTTATCGGGCCAATGCCGAAATCCTTGAGCGGCTGTTGTCTCGTGAGACAATTCGGTTTCCGTGATTCGTTTGCTGCATTCGCCCTCCGCCTCCGCGCTGCTCGCGGCGGGACATCGCTGGCTCGCCGGTCTCGGCGGCCGCGAATGTCTCCTCGTCGCGTCCGATCACGCCGCATCCGCCAACCTCATTCGTTCCTTCCCTGAACCTCACCTTTCGGGCGCGCACCACATGCCGCCGCGCCTGCTTGCAAGCGAACTCGCGACTCCTGCACTCGCCGCCCGAGGCCTTGCGCCCGTTTCGCGTCTCGGCCTGGAGGCGCTGGCAGCGCGCGCGATCTTCGAAGCGCGTTCTGAGGAGGGCTTGCGTTACTTCGGCGAGATTTCGCACACGCCCGGCTTCACCCGCGCCTTCGCGTCGACGCTCGAAGAGCTTCGCCTGGACGCAGCCTCGCCCGGCGCACTGCGGGCGGCGGGCCCCGCCGGCGCCGATCTCGCTCTACTCGCCGATCTGTTCGAACAACAACTCCAAGGCAACCGCCTCGTCGATCTGCCGGCGCTCCTGCAACTGGCGACCGAGGCCGCGAACGCCAACGCGAAACATCCGCACCGCCTGCTCGGCCTTCCGCTGCTGCTATTCGACCTCGATCCGCAGTCCGCCTTGCATCTCGAATTGCTGCAAGCCGTCGCCCGCCGGGCGCCGGACGTGCTCGTTCTCTCACGCACCCGCGACGAGCGCGCGCTTCGCGGCTTTTCCGAGGCCCTCGCGGCCGTCGCCGAGCCGATCGAAGCCACGCCGCCCGCCTCCGCGCTCGACCGCATTCGCACCGATCTGTTTATTCCCGAACTGCCGGTGTCTCCGCGCGATCCCTGGGACGCTTCTTTCGAGATGTTCTCCGCGCCCGGCGAAGGATTGGAATGCGTCGAGATCGCCCGGCGCGTGCGGCGTCTGGCTGCCACCGGCGTTCCGTTCGATCGCCTTGCCGTGCTGCTTCGGTCGCCCGAACGCTATCAGCCGCTGCTCGAAGAGGCGTTCCGCCGCGCCGCGATTCCCGGCTGGTTCCGCCGCGGCAGCGCGCGGCCCGATCCCGCTGGACGCGCGTTTCTCGCGCTGCTCGCCTGCGCCGCCGATCGGCTCTCCGCCAGCCGGTTTGCCGAGTATCTGTCGCTGGCGCAGGTTCCGCCCGTCGATGCCGCGGGCGCGCCCGCTGCAGTGCGGGTCGCCAGCGCGGCCTCTGGATCGGTTGACGACGAACTAGCGCGCTTTCAACTCGACCTGTTCGATCCGCCGCCTTCCGATGCCGCCGAATCGGAGTCCGATCCCGACGCCGCCGTTTCAAACGGCACGCTGCGCGCGCCCTCCGGTTGGGAGAAACTGCTCGTCGACGCCGCTGTCATTAACGGTAAGGATCGCTGGCAGCGCCGCCTCGACGGTCTCGCCGAAGAGTTTCGAATCCAGCGCCGCGCTGCCGATAGCACGGCCGCGCGTCAAGCGATCGATCGCCACATTGCGCAACTCGAACACTTGCGCAACTTCGCGCTCCCATTGATCGGGATGCTCGCCGAACTTCCTTCACTCGCTACCTGGGGCGAATGGCTGCAGGCGCTGGAGCGTCTGGCGCGGCATTCGCTGCGTCAGCCGGAAACCGTACTCGGTATGCTCGCCGAACTGCAGCCGATGGCCGAGGTTGGGCCCGTCGGGTTCGAAGAAGTAACCGGTGTGCTCGAAGATCGTTTGCGCTTTCTGCGCGTCGAGCCTCTGAAGAGCCGTTACGGTGCCGTCTTCGTCGGTTCGCTCGAAGAGGCTCGCGGCTGGAGCTTCGACGTTGTATTCTTACCCGGCCTGGCCGAAGGCCAGTTCCCGCGGCGGGTATTTGAAGACCCACTGCTGCTCGACGATCTCCGCGAACGCGTTTCGCCGCGCCTCAAGCTGCGTGACGATCGTGTTGCCTCCGAACGGCAGCTTCTTTCGAGCGCCGCCGCCGCCGCCGAGCGCCAATTGGTCGCGTCGTTCCCTCGTATGGAAGTCGGGCAGAATCGGCCTCGCGTGCCGTCGTTCTATGCCCTCGAGTTGCCGCGCGCCGCCAACGGAGCGCTTCCGCCGCTGCGCGCCTTTGAGCGTCAAGCCCGCGACGCCGCGCCTGCGCGTCTCCATTGGCCCGCGCCGCGCGACTTCGCCGACGCGGTCGACGACGTCGAGTACGACTTGGCGGTGCTCGGTCCGCTGCTCGCCGAGAACCGCGAAGCCGCCGTGCCTCGCGGCGCGGGACGGTACCTGATGCAGGCCAGTGCGCCTCTTGCGCGTAGCCTTCGCGCTCGCTATTCCCGGTGGGATTCCACGGAATGGCACGCCGCGGATGGCCTGCTAAAGCTCGACGCCGCTGCGCAGTCGGCACTCGATGAACATCGCTTGTCGAAACGCGTGTACTCGCCGTCGACCTTGCAGTTGTTCGCGTCCTGCCCCTATCGATTCGCGCTCCAGGGTATCCATCGGCTTCGCCCCCGCGAACAAGGCGTTCCGCTCGAACGCATGGATCCGCTCACCCGCGGCGCGCTCTATCACGCGGTTCAGTTTCGCTTGTTCCGCGATCTCGAACAGCGCAATCTATTGCCGGTGCAAGCCAGCCGCCTTTCGTGGATTCTACAACGCTGCGACGAAACGCTGGACACGGTGGAACGCGAATTCGCCGATAAGCTGGCCCCCGCGATTCCGAACGTCTGGCGCAGCGAGATCGAAGACCTGCGCACCGATCTGCGCGGGTCGATTCATCTCGCCCTCGAAGACCCCGGCTGGCTGCCGATCCACTTTGAGTTCGGCTTTGGGGTCGAAGGAGGTGACGGCCGCGACGAGGCGAGTGTGGATCGTGAGGCTACCGTGCTCGATGCCGCTCACGTGCGCGGCTCAGTCGATCGCATTGAGCGTCACGTCGAACGCGGTACGCTGCGCGTCATCGACTTCAAGACGGGCAAACCGCCCGGGCGCGCGCCGATGTACACGGGCGGCGGAGCGGTACTGCAGCCCTTGCTCTATTCGCTCGCCATTCAACAGATTCTCGAAACGCCCGTGGAATGCGGGACTCTGTTGTTCGCGACGCAGCGCGGCGGATACAAGTCTTTCGAGTGCAAGAACGATGAACGCGGCGGACGCGAGTTGCAGTTGGTTTTGGTTACGATCGACCGCATGATTGAGAACGGCTTCGTGCCGGCCGCCCCGCAAGCAAAAGCGTGCGACTACTGCGACTATCAAGCCGTGTGCGGTCCGCGCGAACCTCTGCGCGTGGCGCGGAAGCATCGCGAGGAACTCGATCCGCTCAACGAAATCCGGAGCCGCCTATGAACCCCCGCCCCGCTCCAACTCTCGACGACGCCGCCGCCCGCGAGCTGATTCGCACCGCGCTCGACGAGACGCTGATTGTCGAGGCATCGGCCGGTACGGGCAAAACGACGCAGCTTGTGAATCGCGTGGCCGAACTCCTGGCCTCTGGACGCGCGAAGATCGGCAGCATTGTCGCGGTCACGTTCACGCACAAGGCCGCCGGTGAACTGAAGCTGCGCTTGCGTCAGAAATTGGATGAGGCGCGGCAGACGCACGCCGAAGCGGAAGCGCGCGCGAACATCGAACATGCGCTCGAGCATCTCGAAGAGGCGTTCATCGGTACCATCCACTCCTTCTGCGCGCAGCTCCTGCGCGAACGGCCTGTGGAGGCGAAGATCGATCCCGCCTTTGAGGAATTGACGGAGCTCGATAGCGCCCGCATTTACAACCGGGCGTTTCGTCAGTGGCTCGAAGAGATGCTCGGCCGCGAGTCTCCCGGCCTGAAACGAGCCTTCGCGCGCCTCGCGCTCCGCCAGGACTGGAGCGGGCAAGCCCCAGCCGAACAGTTGAAGTACGCCGGCCGTCAGCTTATCGAATGGCGCGACTTCTCGACAGCATGGATGACCGTCGACCTCGACCTTGCCGCGACCATCAATCAACTTGTCGACCTCGCGAAAGATCTCGCGGCCGATGCGCGGCGCGGCCGCACGTCCGATCTTTTGGTGAAGGCGCTGCGGCCCGTGATCGAGTTCGACGACTGGCGCGAGCGCGCCGAGCGATCCTTGGGTGGCCGTGACTACGTGGTGCTCGAGAGCCTGCTCTGCAGGCTTCCCGCCGACCTCAGCTACGCCGCGCGCGGCGGCAAGGGATCCGCCAGGAGCGCCTTCGCCGAAGGCTTGTCGCGCGAGGAGGTGAGTGAGCAACGCGACCGCCTCATCGTTGCGCTGGATCGCTTTCGCGAAGCAGCCGAAGCCGACATGGCGACGCTGCTCTATGGCGAGATGGCGGGGCTTGTCGAACGATACGAGCAGGCGAAGCGGCGCAGCGGGCGGCTGGACTTCCTCGATCTCCTGATCCTCGCACGCGACCTCGTCCGCGATTGCGCCGAGGTTCGCAGGTACCTGCAGCGGCGGCACACGCACATCTTCATCGACGAGTTTCAAGACACCGATCCTTTGCAGGCCGAGTTGTTCCTGCTGCTCGCTGCCGAGGATCCGGCGGATGACGACTGGCAACGGGCGCGGCCAAAAGCCGGCAAGCTGTTCCTCGTCGGCGATCCGAAACAGTCGATCTACAAGTTCCGGCGCGCCGATGTGGCGCTCTACACGCGCGTGCGCGACAACCTGCTCGAGCATGGCGCGCGCTTGGTTCGTCTGTCGAAAAGCTATCGCTCCGTGCCGCGCGTGCAGCAGATGGTGAACGCGGCCTTCGCCGCTGAGATGCGGGAAGAGGACGGCCAGGCGGGCTACGCCGCCCTCGAAGCCCATCGCGCCGATTGGGATACGCAGCCCGCCGTGGTCGCGCTCCCCGTGCCGAACCCATATGGAGAGCGCAACATCCGGCGCGATCGCGTCGCCGAGCAGCAGCCGGAACTGATCGCCTCCTATGTCCACTGGCTGGTGCACGAGAGCGGCTGGACCGTCGAAGATCCGGAAAGCGGCGAGCGCGTGCCAATCCGCGCGCGCCATGTCGCGCTGTTGTTCCGCCGGTTTCGATCGGGTAAGGAAGACCTGTCGCGCAACTACTCGCGCGCGCTTGAGGCGCGTGGGCTGTCGCACCTGCTGGTCGGCTCGAAGTCCTACCATCAACGTGAAGAGATCCAGTCGCTGCGGGCTGCGCTATCCGCAGTGGAGTGGCCCGAAGACGAGCTCAACGTGTTCGCGACGTTGAAGGGGTCGCTGTTCGCGATCAACGATGGCTTGCTGCTGCGCTTCAAAAGCGAGTGCAAGCGATTCCATCCCTTCGTCAAATTGCCGGAGTCCATCGATCCGGAGTTTGAGCCAATCCGCGAAGTTTTGGATGTTCTGAAGCGCCTGCATCGCGGACGCAACCGGCGGCCTTTCGCCGATACCGTCAACGAACTGCTGGAGTCCGCGCGGGCGCACGCGGGCTATGTCTTCCGGCCTGGCGGGCATCAGGTGTTAGCCAATGTGCAGCGCGTGGCAGACTTAGCGCGGCAGTTTGAGTTGTCCGGCGGAACGTCGTTCCGGGGCTTCGTCGAAGAAATGGAAGCGCAAGCCGAGCGCGCTGAGACCGAAGAGGCTCCCGTGCTCGAAGAGGGCGCGGATGGCGTGCTGCTGATGAGCGTCCACAAGGCGAAGGGCTTGGAATTCCCCGTCGTCATCCTCGCCGACATGACGACGAAGCTCTCGCGCGAGGCCGAGCGCTATGTAGATGCGACGCGCGGCGTTTGTGCTCAAAAGTTGCTGGGTTGCGCTCCGTGGGAGTTGATCGACCATCGGGACGAAGAGACCGCGCGCGAGAAGGCGGAGGGCGTTCGGTTGGCGTACGTGGCCGCGACGCGGGCGCGGGATCTACTCGTAGTTCCGGTGATTGGAGACGAACCATTTGACGGTTGGCTGGGGCCGCTGAACAAATCGTTGTATCCGTCGAAGGATACGTGGCGCAAGCCCCGCAAAGCGCAAGGCGTTCCGGAGTTTGGCCGGGAGAGCGTATTGAACCGGCCGATTGAATACGGCGATGGCGAATACTCCGTGCGGCCGGGTCTTCACCAGGCCGCCGAAGGAGGTCACGACGTCGTCTGGTGGGATCCGGCCAAGCTGGCGCTACGCGGCAAAGAAGATCGGGGCGTGAACCAGATCGAGATCCTGGGTGAGGGTCCGGCGGCGGCCGAGAGCATCTCGCGGTACGCGGATTGGAAGGTGAACCGGGAAACGGTCACCGCGCAGGGTGCGACGCCGTCGCTGACAGTGTTGTTGGCGGCCAAGATGACGACGCCTCCGGAGGCATTTGATGGTTCGATGGAATGCCTGACGACGGAGCGAGAGTCTGGCCGGCCCACCGGCCGGCGGTTCGGGTCGCTGGTGCACGGCATCTTGCGCGATGCTCCGTTGAGTGCGGAACGGGAGGCGCTGACGGCGCTCGCTTCCGTGCACGCGCGGGTGTTGGGGGCTCCCGCGGCGGAGGCGAAAGCTGCGGCGGAAGCAGCAGCGCGGGCCTTGGGGCATCCGCTGATCTGGCGCGCGAGGCTCGCGGAGAGAGTGCACCGCGAGTATCCCTTGATGGTCCGGCTCGACGGCGGACGCGTTTTGGAAGGCGTCCTGGATTTAGCGTTCCTTGAGGACGGGGAGTGGCAGGTCGTGGACTTCAAAAGCGACGCAGATGTCGAGGCGGCCCGGCGGCGCTACGAGGTGCAGGTAGCCTGGTACTGCTTCGCGCTCTCGCGCTCCACGGGGTTGCCGGCTCGGGGCTGGTTGGTGGCTGTCTAGTATTTCGTTTCACTAAACAGTATCCGAGCGGAGCGGGTCGAAAGCTCTCCATCGATGCACGACCGGGGCTTCGTTGATCTCGGCGATACCTTGGAGGATACGCTG
>JAYVTO010000015.1:0-29349 GCA_043788745.1 Acidobacteriaceae bacterium | reverse complement strand
GTCCCACCCGCCATCTTCATCCCACGGCCGGCGGACCTTCCATTCATACGCCCGTCTCGCCTATTCCCCGGACTGATTTCCTTACCGGCGGATTAGGGCCATCCAAACCTTCTAGACCGAAAGCCGCCGGACAGGCTAAAATCGTGGCTCCGTGCAGACGTGTCTTGCGTATCCATGAAGATGTCGCGTTCCGCTGGAGCGAGTTGAGCATCGCGGCGGAAAAGGCGGGACGGCCGGTGCCATTCGAAGACGGCCTGCTCGCCGCCACCGCCCTGCACCACGACCTCACTCTCGTCACTCGCAATACGCGCGACTTCGAAGGCACGGGTGTCCGCCTCTTCAACCCCTGGCGCGATCACAAAGTCCGGTGAATCACCCGGCCGTCGAACACCGTCAGCACAACTTTCGTCTCATGAATTTTTGCCGGCGGAACCGCGAAGAGATCCTGCGAGAACACGATGACGTCCGCCAGCATTCCCGGCGCTATCGTGCCTTTCGTTTTCTCCTCGAACGAGGAGTAAGCGCCCATCACCGTATACGCGCGCAGCGCCGTCTCGACGCTCACACGATGCTGTCGAAGCCAGCCGCCTTCCGGCTTGCCGTCGGTTGTCTGCCGATTCACCGCGTTGTGCATTCCGCGAATTGGGCTCACACTGATGGCGGCCGGCCAGTCGCTCGAGAAAACCAGATTCGCGTTCGTCTTTACGAACGCCTGCCACGGAAACGAATACGGTAATCGCTTCGGCCCGACCGCTTTACTCCACACCTCCACCGTCGCCGGATCGGCATGGATCGGCTCCATCGAGGGCATCACGCCGAGCGCCGCGAACCGCGGAATATCGGTGGGATCGATCACCTCGATATGCTCGACGCGATGGCGCGCATCGCGCGCGCCGTTCTTCTTGCGCGCATACTCGTAGCCGTCGAGCGCCATCCGCACGCCGCGATCTCCGATCGCGTGCGTGTAGATCTGCCATTTTTCTTTGTCCGCCGCGGCGACGAACGTGTTGAACTGCTCCGCGCCCCACGCTGGAGTCCCGCGATCCTCGCCGCCATCGGCGTAAGGCTCGAGCATGGCGGCGGTGTGCGATTCAATGACGCCGTCCATCACAATCTTCAGCGCCGCGACGCGGAACAGCGGCCCATTCCACTTTTCGCGAAACACGGCCACCCGCTTCAGCGCATCGCTACCCGCGCCCGGAACAATGGACAGCGCTTGCGCCACCCGAAGGGTCAGCGCTTTCTCGCCGAGGAGATACTCCCACAGCGTCACGTCGCTGCCGCTGCCGCCCGCGTTCTGGATGCTGGTGATTCCGAGTGTTGCGGCGAGCTTCATGCCGTTGCGGAGCGCGGCCACCTGACGCGCCTTTGTCGGCTGCGGAATGTGACGCCGCACCAACGACTGCGCACCTTCTTTCAGGCATCCAGTTGGCTCTCCAGCCGCATCGCGAACCACTTCGCCGAAGCCGCTGTAGTCGGTCTTTCGCGTGATATTGGCAATGCGCAGCGCTTCCGAATTTGCCCAGCCTGTATGGCCGTCGTAGGCGCTCAGGAACACCGGCCGGTCTTTGAGGATGACGTCGAGGTCCTGCTTCGTGGGCAGCCGCTGCTCCGGAAAGCAGTAGTATTCCCATCCCGTGCCAGTCACCCAAGGTTCGTTCGGATTCTTAGCCGCCCACTCCGTGATACGCTGCTGCATCGCGGGCAGCGTGCACGCGCCAGTGAGGTCGACGCGAGCGAGGCCGAGCGATCCGCCCAGAAAATGGATGTGAGCGTCGTTGAATCCGGGCGACACCAGCCGCCCGCCGGCGTCGATCACTTGCGTTGCGGCTCCGGCTTTGGCGGCGATGTCCTTCGTCGAACCTACGGCAACGATCCTGTTGCCCTCGATCGCCATGGCCTCCACCCAGGGTTGCGCCGGATTGCCGGTCCACACGCGGCCGTTTTTCAAAATGAGCGTTGGGTCGGCGGCAGCAGCCGCGCTAATGACAACCGAAGCAAGCATCCAAGCCGCCAAAGCGCCCCGCCTATAATGAAGCATGGCAACCATCATAGCCAGCCCCGAGATCATCGCCAAATATCAACCGGTGATTGGGCTGGAAGTGCACGTACAACTGATGACGCGCACCAAGATCTTCTGCGGATGCGCCACCAGCTTCGGCGCGCCCCCGAACTCCAACGTCTGTCCCGTGTGCCTTGGACTGCCCGGAGCGCTGCCTGTGCTCAATCGCCACGCGGTGGAACTCGCGATTCGCGCGTCGTTCGCGCTGCATTGCACGGTCAACAACAAATCGATCTTCGCGCGCAAGAACTACTTCTATCCGGATCTCCCCAAGGGCTACCAGATCTCGCAATACGATCAGCCGCTCGCCGAACACGGCTATCTCGACGTCGAAGTCGACGGCGTGAAGAAGCGTATCGGCATCACGCGGGTGCACATGGAGGACGACGCCGGCAAGAGTATCCACGACGGCTTCAAGGATACCGACCGCTACACCTACGTCGATCTCAACCGCTCCGGCACGCCCCTGATTGAGATCGTCAGCGAGCCTGACATGCGCAGCTCCGACGAAGCCTACGCGTACCTCACCGCGATCAAAGAAATTCTGCAATTCGTCGACGTCTCGACCTGCGACATGGAGAAAGGCCATCTCCGCTGCGACGCCAACGTCTCGGTGATGCTGAACGGCGCGGAGCAGTTCGGAACCAAAGCCGAAGTGAAGAATCTGAACTCGTTCCGCTTTCTCAAAATGGCCCTTGACCACGAGATCGAGCGTCAAGTCGAGATTGTCGAAAGCGGCGGTCGCGTCATGCAGGAGTCGCGACTCTTCAACGTCAATACCGGCGAAACGGCGACCATGCGCAGTAAAGAGAGCGCGCACGACTACCGTTACTTCCCCGAACCCGATCTCGTTCCGCTGCGCATCAGTGATGCGTGGATGGCCGAGGTTCGCAACGCCACGCCGGAGCTGCCAGCCGCGCGCCGCGCACGCTTTCAAGAAGCCTACGGACTCAGCGACTACAACGCGCAGGTGCTCACTGCGGAGCGAGCCCTCGGCGACTACTTCGAGAAAGCGGCGGGCGCTTCGACTGATCCCAAGGCCGCGGCCAATTGGATTATGGGCGACTTGAGCGCCCTGTTAAATGCCGAAAGCAAGGGTATCGACGCCTCGCCGATCCCCGCCGGGCACATCGGCGAACTCGTGACGCTGATCACGCAAGGCGAGATCACCGGCAAACTCGCCAAAGAGATCTTCCCAAAGATGTTTGCCAACGGAGACAGCCCCCGCGCCATCATGGAGCGCGAAGGCTTGAAGCAAATCTCTGACACCGGAGCCCTCGGCAGAATCGTCGACGAAATCATCGCCGCGAATCCCAAGCAAGTAGAGCAGTACAAGGGCGGCAAGACAACCGTGATCGGCTTCTTCGTGGGTCAGGTGATGAAGGCCAGCCGCGGCCAAGCGGTTCCGGATATGGTGAACGCTTTGCTCAAAGAAAAGCTGGGTTGAGGCCCGGGCGGGGCGCAAGCACTTCGAGAGGCTCGAGTTTCGATCAAGCTTCGAAAAGCGAAGATGCTGACTCTTCCCTGTCCGCCAATGGGAGAATAAAGGCAGAATGGTAGATTCTATATCGCACGCAGCATAAAGAACCCTGAAGCGGATCTCCTGGCTCGCAAGCTCTCAAGCGTTACCGGACTCTCCCTGACCGATGCCATACTCAAGGCTCTTCGGGAGTAACTGGAGCGGGAAAGCGGCAGGGCGCAAGTAGGTGGGCCGGGGGACGATTTGCGCGCAATCAGCAACCGTTGCGCGGCTTTGCCAGATCTCGACCTCCGCACACCCGAAGAAATCATCGGGTTTGACGAATTTGGACTGCCAAGGTCGTGGTCATCGACAGTGCTGCTTTGATCGCGATTCTGTTTGGTGAGGCCGATCGCGATTTGTACATCAACGCTCTGGAAAAGCCCGGGCCAACGCTTCTGCAAGCGGTCAACGCACTCGAAACCGCGTTGGTTGCCGAGGCCCGCAAGGGGCCAGCCGCGAGGCGAGAACTCGACCTGCTGCTCCACCGCTTTCGAGTTGATATCGTGCCCTTCGACAGTGTGCTGATGGAAGAAGCCCGCCGCGTCTGGCGAGAGTTTGGCAAGGGTAACCATCCGGCGGCCCTGAATTTCTGCGATTGTTGCGGGCTCGCGCTCTCCCGCGTCTCCGGGCATCCACTCCTGTTCAAGGGCAACAACTTCTCCCGGGCCAAAGTGGTCAGCGCCCCGGGCTGAAAGCGAACTGCACCGTTCTCTCGAGTGGCGTCTCTATGGTCTGGCGGCGCGCTACAATTCCAGGCACATGCATCGCCTCCTCTGGCTCGTTGCCCTCTTCAGTGCCCTCGCTGCGTTTGCCGATACCTATCCTCGTCAGACTGGAGTCACCGTCCTCCATTACACCTTCCGCCTCACGCTCACCGACTCCTCCGATGAAATCGACGGAGAAGCCAGTATCGACATTCGCTTCACGCAGGATGAAGTGAAGGAAGTAATTCTCGATCTCACCTCGCCCATCGACGGCGGAAAGGGCATGACGGTCACCTTCGCCTCCGTACCGCATACGCACCTGGCCAACCGGCTGCGACTTGCACTCGAGCGCCCTTCGATCGCCGGCGAACGCCGGCAGTTCACCATCCGCTATCACGGCATCCCCGCCGGCGGATTGCGGATCATGCCCAACAAGTACAACGAGCGCGTGTTCTTCAGTGAGAACTGGCCGAACAACGGGCGGCACTGGCTGCCCATGATCGATCATCCCTATGCCAAAGCCACCAGCGAATTCGTTATCACCGCGCCGATTCGCTATCAGGTGATTGCCAACGGCTTGGTGCAACAGCAAACCGATCTCGGCGACGGACGCAGGCTCTCCCACTGGAAACAATCCATCCCGATTTCATCCTGGCTCAACGCTGTCGGCGTCGCGCAGTTTGCCGTGCATCATTCGGAACCCGTCAAAGGCGTTCCTTTGCAAACCTGGGTGTACCGGCAGGATCAGGCGATCGGCCCGGCCTGGTTCGAACCGACCTCGCGCGCCGCGCTCGAGTTCTTCAGCGAGCACGTCGGGCCATATGCCTACGAGAAACTCGCCAACGTGGCGGCTGCTGGTTTCTCCGGAGGAACCGAGCACGCCAGCGCCATCTTCTACGGCGAAAAAAACATATTGGAACGCCCAGGCACTGGCCTCATCGCCCACGAAATCGCCCATCAGTGGTTCGGCAACGCCGTTACGGAAAAGGACTGGGACGACGTGTGGCTTAGCGAAGGCTTTGCCACTTACTTCACCTTGCTCTTCACGGAACACTCGCAAGGCCGCGACGCATTTGTCCGCGATTTACGGCAGAGCCGCCAGCGCATCCTCACTCTCGAAAAGGCGAACCCCGGCGTTGCCGTGATCCACAAGAACCTCGCCGACATGAAGCTGGTGCTGAATCAGATCATCTATCAAAAAGGCGGCTGGACGCTACACATGCTGCGCAGGCAGATGGGTGACGAAAAGTTCTGGACCGGCATTCGCCACTACTATCAGCGCTACCGCAATGGCAGCGCGTCCACCGCTGATTTCCGCCACGCGATGGAAGAGGTTTCCGGCCTCCAACTGGAATCGTTCTTCGACCAGTGGCTCGCGCGCGCCGGATCGCCCGTCATCGAAGGCACGTGGAGCTTCGATGCCGCCGCCCGCAAGGTTCGCGTCAACGTGACGCAAACCCAGGATGGCGCCGCGTACCGGCTGCCGCTTGCGATTGGCATCGGCGGAAAGATTCACGCCGTCACCTTCGATCAAAAAACGCAGACCTTCGAATTCCCGGCAGATCAGGAGCCGCCGACGGTGATCCTCGATCCCGAAACCTGGCTACTTTTTCGTGTCGAGAAGTTTGAGAAGGCCGCGCACTAAACGCTACGCCGTAAGGCCCCACTTGATCCGTGTGTAGGCGATCCGGAAGCCCTGCCGCTGGGCGTTTCTCTGCGAACTGCTTCCAGGTTCCGCGCACATCATGGCCAGGTCACAACCCGCCTTTACGGCGTATTCCAGGCGCGCCTCGAGCAACGCCGTCTGCGCTCCACGCTTGCGCCACTCGGGAACCGTGCTCGCGCCGGCCAGCAACGCGATGCCTTCGTGAATCGCCAATCCGCCGGTCCCGACGGCTTTGCCATCCAACTGCGCCAGAAAGCTCGGCGAATTCTCGCGAGCGACCCATACTCGCGACAGTTCCAGCACGAGGTCTGCAAACTCGGTGAATTCCCGCCAGCCGTCCGCGGCGGTTCGCGCCCACAACTCATGCTCGTCGAAGCCGACCATGTGAACGGAGATGGGCGTGGCCTCGGCGTGCCGTCGCGGCGCGCCCAACGGCAGGCACATTACGCTCGTCAACTCTACGGGCCGATAGCCGCGTTCGCCCAGTATCGGCAGCAATTCCTTATCTGCCATCGGACTCACTTCGTGCATCACCGGAGCGCCGCGATCGCGGAAGAACGCCTCGATGCGATCCAACTCCGCGAGCGTCGGCACGGAGTACAGACCGAGGCCGAACGTCTGCGTAATCGGCGACGCGACGCCATCGAACATCGCGTAGGCGCCCGCGATCTCGGTCCACTCCGCTCCCGAGTCGGGAGCAACGCGCGCCCGCACCTCCACGAACCGCGCTCCGGCGGCGCCTTCGGCGCGTTCCAAGCGGCGCGCCAGATTGCGGTCCGACAGAATCTCTTGGTTCATGAAAGCAATGCTACAACGTAACCCATAAGCAGAGCGGAGTAACTCATCATTCTCATTGTGAATGTACGAGAGCGCAAGCCGCCTCCTCCCTCGAACTTATATAATCGGCGGCATGATTCGCGTTTTCGTACTCTTGCTGTTGGCGTCGAACTTGTTCGCTGACGGCTCTGCGCTCTACACCAAATACTGTGCGGTCTGCCACAAGGCCGAGGGCGAGGATAAAGCCGGACGCGCCATGCCGCTGGCATCCCTGAAATCCCGCACGGTCGCGCAGATCCGCAAGGCCCTTGATAGCGGCGTGATGAACGCGCAAGGCGCCGTCCTCACCGCCGGCGAACGCCTTGCTGTCTCGGAATACCTCGGCAAGCCCGATAGCGCGACTGCCATCGCCGTCCAGTGGTGCGACGGCGCAGGACCGAACGCCAGCACGAAGCCGAAGCCGCTCGGCGCGATCACTGCCGGATGGAACGGTTGGGGAGTCGACTCCGCCAATACGCGCTTCCAGCCGAACCCCGGCATCCAGTCAGAAGATGTGCCGAACCTGAAATTGAAGTGGGCCTTCGGATTCCCCAACGCCGATTCCGCGATGGCGCAACCCACTATCGCCGGCGGACGCCTGTTTTTCGGCTCCGGCGAAGGCACCGTCTACGCGGTCGACGCGAAATCCGGCTGCGCCTACTGGACCTTCGCCGCGCCCACCACCGTGCGCTCCGCGATTGTTGTGCAAAAGGCCGGCGCGAAGACGCTCGCCGTGTTCGGCGACATCGACGCCAACGCTTACGCCGTCGACGCCGAGACGGGCAAGCTCGCCTGGAAGCGCAAAGTGGAAGACCACCGCTCCGCGCGCGTCACCGCCGCCGCAGCCTACCACGCCGGCGTCGTCTACATCCCCGTATCTTCCGTCGAAGAGGTGGCCGCCGGAGGCACCGATTACAAGTGCTGCACCTTCCGCGGCAGTGTCGTCGCGCTCGATCTTGCAACCGGAAAGCAGATCTGGAAAGCCTACGTCATCCCCGAGGTGCCCACCTCGCGCGGCATGAATAAGAACGGCATCGAGAAGTTCGGACCCTCGGGCGCAGGCATCTGGAGCGCCCCCACCATCGACGCCAAACTCGGCCTGCTCTATGTCGGAACCGGCGACGGCTACTCCGATCCCGCGCCCGCCACCAGCGACGCTGTCGTCGCCATCGATCTCAAAACCGGCGCGATCAAGTGGTCGCGACAACTCACGCCCGGCGACAGTTGGAACTACTCCTGCGCCAGCCCCGATCGCGCCAACTGCCCGGAGAAGCCCGGTGACGATCTCGACATCGGCTCCTCGCCCATCCTCCGCGTCATTCCTGGCGGCAAGCGGGTCCTGCTGGTCGGCCAGAAATCCGGAGTGATGCACGGCCTGGATCCCGACCAAAAAGGCGAGATCGTTTGGCAGACGCGCGTCGGCCAAGGCAGTGCTATTGGGGGCATCATGTGGGGCTCCGCCGCCGACGCCGACACGGTCTACATTCCGCTCTCCGATCTATTCGTGAGAAAGCGCGTCGCCCCGCCAGGAGGCCTCTTCGCGCTCGACATTGCCACCGGCAAACTCAAGTGGAGCACGCCCGCGCCCAAGCCCACCTGCGCCGGCAAGCCGGGCTGCAGCCAGGCGCAAATCGCGCCTTCCACCGTCATTCCAGGGGTCGCGTTCTCCGGCTCCATGGACGGCCACTTGCGCGCCTACGCCGCGCTCGATGGCAAGATCATTTGGGATTTCGACACGCGCAAGGAATTCCCCACGGTGAACGGAGTGGCGGCGCGCGGCGGCTCGCTCTCCGCCACCGGACCCACCATCCACGACGGCCTGATGTACGTGAATTCGGGCTACGGCACCCTCGCCGGTATTCCCGGCAACGTGCTGCTCGTCTTTGGTGTCGAGTAAGCCAGCAAATGAGCGTCAATCTAAAAAGACTCATTGGAAAATCGAACGACGCCACCCGCGCCACGCTGGAAGGCGCGGCGGGACTCTGCCTCGCGCGAACCCACTACGACATCGAGATCGAGCACTTCCTGCTCAAAATGCTCGACCTCGCCGATAGCGACATCGCCCGCATCCTGTACCACTTTGGTGTCGACGGATCGAGACTCCAACTCGAACTTGAGCGCAGCCTCGATAGCCTCAAAACCGGCAACGCCCGCACGCCCGCCTTCTCGCCCACCGTCGTCAAGATGCTCACCGAAGCCTGGACTTCTGCGTCCATTGACTTCGGGGCCACGCGCATCCGCACCGGTTTTCTAATGCTGGCGCTGGTCACCGCCGATGAACTCTCCCGTATCGTCCGCGAGATTTCGAAGGAATTGCAGAAGATCCAGCCCGACGTCCTGCGCGAGCAGTTCGCGAACATCGTCGCCGGTTCCGCCGAAGACGAGATCGCGGTCGCGGAAGAATCGCAGTCATTACACGCGAGGCCCAGCGGCTATACGCCGAATCTTGATCAGTACACCGTCGACATGACGGCCAACGCCCGCGCCGGGAAGATCGACAACGTCCTTGGCCGCGATCACGAGATTCGCCAGATCGTCGACATCCTGATGCGGCGCAGGCAGAACAACCCCATCCTCACGGGCGAAGCGGGCGTCGGGAAAACCGCCGTCGTCGAAGGCTTCGCGCTACGGATCGCCAACGGCGACGTTCCCCCGCCGTTGCGGAACGTAACGCTTCGCTCCCTCGATCTCGCGCTTTTGCAAGCCGGAGCTGGAATCAAAGGCGAATTCGAAAACCGCCTTAAGAGCCTGATAGCAGAAGTGAAGTCCTCGCCGACGCCCATCATTCTCTTCATCGACGAAGCCCACACCATGATCGGCGCAGGCGGAGCCGCCGGACAAGGCGACGCGGCGAATCTGTTGAAGCCCGCGCTCGCCCGCGGCGAAGTCCGCACCATCGCGGCCACGACCTGGAGCGAATACAAGAAGTATTTTGAGAAAGACCCCGCGCTCGCGCGTCGCTTCCAGGTCGTCAAAGTCGACGAACCCGATGAGCTAACTTGCGCCGTCATGCTCCGCGGAATCGCCAGTGCGCTCGAAAAGCACCACAATGTGCGCATTTTGGAAGAAGGCCTCGCTTCCGCCGTCCGCTTTTCGCACCGCTACATCGCTGGACGCCAGCTCCCGGACAAAGCCGTCAGCGTGCTCGACACTGCCTGCGCGCGGCTTGCTCTCGGCCAGAACGCGGTCCCCGCCGCGATTGAAGACA
Organism: Acidobacteriaceae bacterium; assembly: GCA_043788745.1. GTDB lineage: Bacteria > Acidobacteriota > Terriglobia > Bryobacterales > Bryobacteraceae > JBBQWZ01. The sequence continues at coordinate 19,371 of JAYVTO010000015.1, read as the reverse complement.
TGCAGCGCCAAATCGACGATCTTGCCGTGCAGCAGCGCGTCCTCCTCCGCGAATCCCAAACCGGTGTCGACCACTGCGAGCGTCTTGCCGAGATCGAGACGCAGCACGCCACCGCTGTCGAAAAGCATGCCGCACTGAGTGTCCGATTCGCGACTGAGAAGGCGCTTGTCACTCGCCTGCGCGACCTGCGGGCGCGCCTCGAAACCCAGCCGCCACCCGAAGACATCGAAGCTCTCAAGGTGGAATCGAAGTCGCTCGACGAGCAACTCGTCGTGCTCCAAGGCGACACGCCGCTGATGCGCGTTTGTGTCGACGCCCAGATCGTTGGCGAAGTCATCTCCGCCTGGACCGGCATCCCGGTCGGCAACATGCTCAAGGACGAAGTCAAAACCATCCTCGAGCTAACCAGCCACCTCGGCACGCGCATCATCGGCCAAAATCAGGCTCTCGAAGCGATCACGCAGCGCATCCAAACGTCGAAAGCTCGCCTCGAAGATCCAAACAAACCCATCGGCGTCTTCCTTCTCGCCGGACCCTCGGGCGTCGGAAAAACCGAAACCGCCTTGGCGCTAGCCGATCTCCTCTACGGCGGCGAGCGCAACCTCATCACGATCAACATGTCGGAATTTCAGGAAGCCAACAGCGTCTCGACGCTCAAAGGTTCTCCTCCTGGCTGGGTCGGATACGGCGAAGGCGGCGTGTTGACTGAGGCGGTCCGCCGCCGCCCGTATTCCGTCGTCCTGCTCGACGAGGCGGAGAAAGCGCACCCTGACGTGCTCGAACTCTTTTTCCAGGTTTTCGACAAAGGAATGATGGAGGACGCCGAAGGCCGCGAAATCGATTTCAAGAACGCCACTATTATCCTGACGTCGAACGCCGCCAGCGCCAGTCTCACGCGGCTGGTCAGCGATTCCGAAAGCGCGCCCTCGTCGGAAGCGCTCGTGCGTGCCATGAAGCCCGAACTCGACAGAATCTTTAAGCCGGCCTTCCTCGGACGCATGGTCATCGTCCCCTATTTGCCCATTCGCGATGAAGCCATGAAAACCATCATCCGGCTGAAACTCGGCAAGATTCAGACCCGCCTCAAGCGCGACCACCGCCTCGATCTCAGTTACGACGAGTCGGTCATCGACGAGATCGCCAAGCGCTGCACCGAAGTTGAAAGCGGAGCGCGTAACGTCGACAATATCCTCACAAATACGCTGCTTCCGTCCGTCTCCCGGCAAATTCTCAATGCAATTGCGGAAGGGAATAAACTCACAGCCATCCGCGTTTCGGTAGGAGACCGCTCGGCATTTCTATACGCTTGAAATGCCCTTACTTCCGCGCCCTCCGGTCTATGGCAACCTGCTTGGCAAAAGGATAGAGTAAGAATGCGCCCCGCATCGGGGCGATCTGTTTCATGGCAATGCAAATAATCATTGAAGCCGTCGCGGGGCCGGTCGCAGGCCGTCGCATTGTTGTTGCACAGGGCACCACCACCCGTCTTGGACGAACCGCGAAATCGGATTACGCCATTCCCGAAGACGGCTATCTCTCGGGCCAGCATTTCTCAGTCGAATGCGACGGCACCGAATGCCGCGTCCGCGATCTTGGCTCAAGCAACGGAACCTTCATCAACGGCGCGCGTGTATCTGAAGCCGTCATCACCGCGTCGGACCTCATCGTTGCCGGCGGATCCACTTTTGCGATTCGTCTTGAAGATGCCCCTGCTGGCGGCTTCGGCCGCACCTTGATGGGCGTGACGCAATTGGCATCCGGCCCGTTCGGTCTTGGCGCGACCGTGGCTGCCGCGCCAGTTGACCTCGCGCTCGACGCGGCTGCGCCGCCTCCCATCATTGCGACTTCTCCGGAATCGACTTCTCCCGAACTCGATCCGAACGGGTCGCCCCGCGCCGCCGCGCCGCCGCCGCTCGATGCAGCCAACGGCGCGCCGCGCTGGCCGGGCTACGGCGACGCGCACGTTAAGTTGCTCTCCGCCATCTACCGCGACAGTGCGCATGTGTACGCCGTCCTCGATGCGTCCCGCGAATCCCGTGTCCCGGCTTTCCTCGATGCGTCCCGCGAGCAGTACGCATCCCTCTACGATGGAGTCCAGGCGCAGGAACTCGGCCGCTTCGCCACCTACCTCGTTCTTCTTCCCCCCACTGCGCGACTGCTCGACGTGCTCATTAAGGACGGATGGGGCAAAGGCTGGGGGTTCTATCTCGCAACCAATGCTTCGATCGACGAGGTCCGCCGTCACCTGCAATCGTTCTTCCTGATGCGCACCGGCTCGGGCCGCCCGTTTAGCTTCCGCTTCGCAGATCCGCGTATCCTGCGAGCGTTCCTCCCCTTGGCTGCCCCACAAGAAGCAACGGATTTCTTCGGCCCCATGTCCCGATTGGTCGTAGAAGGCGACACAAGCGAGGTCGCCGTCGAGTTTCGCAACTCGGCCCGGGGCGTGGAGCAGGACGCGATTCGTCTGCGGGCCGAAGAGCTTCCGGGCTAGCGTAGTGCGCGCATGTCCGGCGCCGCACAACACTAGTTTTCCGGCAGATTCGGTTTGGCGGTTGCTTTGGCCCCTGCTTCGAGGTCCTTGCGGCGGGCGTCGAGTTTGGCGGCCTCCGGAATTTTGCTTTGTTGACGGAGGAGGTCGGCCAGATCCTGGAGCACCGGGCCGAGGGCGTCAGACTTCTCGGGGGAGGCGTCCATGGTAGCCATTGCGCGGCGGAGATAGGCTTCGGTTTCTTTGGGCCTGGTGCGGACCTGCGAGAGGAAGGCGAGATTGCGCAGGCTACTGACGTCGTCGAAGTCGCGGATAGCGAGCGAGCGTTTGTAGAGTTCGTCGGCCTCTTCGTACTTGCGGAGAGCGGCGACGGTGACGGCGAGGTTATCGAGGCTGAGGGCGAGCAGGACGTGGCGAGGGCCGAGTCCGGCGGCCCAGATGCCGAGGGAGCGACGGTAGAGAGGCTCGGCTTCTGCGTAGCGTTTTTGATCGAAGAGCATTTTGGCCAGAGCGTCAAGGGTTTGTGCGAGGTCGGGGTGCATGCTGCCGTAGTTGGCTTCTCGAATAGCGAGAGCGCGGTGGTAAAGCATTTCGGCATCGAACTCGCGCTTGATGGCGCGCCAAGATGGGGCAAGGCGATCGATGGCTGGAAGCAGCCGGGCGTCGTCCAAGCCGTGGACCCTTTCGAGAATCTCGAGTGCGAATTGGAAGGATGCGGCGGCCATCTCATCGTTCTTCAACACAAGATAAATGCGGCCGAGGTTCATCCATTCCGGCGCGAGGTCGGGGTGATCGGAGCCCACGGCTTTGGAGCGGATGGTCATTACGCGATTGGAGAGCGCAAGGGTTTTCTTCGGTTGCAGGGCGAGTTCGTAGGCGCGGGCGAGTTTCTGAATGGATGGGATGAGAGGGGTTTCGTCGATGCCGCCGCGCTTGAGCGATCCGCTGCGATCTTCCAATTGCTTGGTACGGGCGGTGAGGAGTTCCTCATAAAGCGGTACGGCTTTACCGGCTTCGCCGGAGCCCATGCGGGCGATGGCAAGATCTTCGAGGGCGACTTCGTTGTCGGGCTCGATTTGAAGACGTTGTTCGAAGATAACGGCGGCTTCGGGGAATCGACCTTGGGTGCGCAGGGATGTACCTAAGAGTCGGAGTACAGCGGCGCGGCGAGAGTCGTCGGGCGCCAAGGCTTCGAGAGTGCGGCGGAGAAGGCGTTCGGCGTCGATGTAGCGGCGGTGATCGAAGAGCTTCTGCGCGCTCTCGAGGAGTTCCCCGGGAGGCGAGGCGAGCTGGGTTTGGGCGGCCAGGGGCCCGAGGAAACAGGCGAGGAGAAGAGCGGCGAGCACGAGAGACCTCCGTGGAACCTATGATCGCAGAATTATTTCCCGTTTCATCTGTTACACTTGCGCCTTGTGGCCTTTTCACTTGCGAATCGGAAGCCCTGTCGCTAGAATCAAAAGGTTTGCACTCAGTGTGGAGGATGCATGTCCGTTGAGTTGAAAGTTAAGCAGATTATCGTCGAACAGCTAGGCGTTGATGAAAACCAGGTGGATAAAACCGCCTCGTTCGTTGATGATCTGGGTGCGGATTCGTTGGACATCGTGGAACTCGTAATGGCTTTTGAAGAAGCCTTCGATCTAGATATCCCGGATGAAGACGCAGAGAAGATCATGACCGTGAAAGACGCGGTCGAGTACATCGACGCAAAGAAGAAGTAACCAGCCGCCGCCGACTTGCCTGCGAATCGGGCGGATTGAAGAAGACGGCGGCATTTCCAAGAGGTTCCCCACTTGTCACGCAGAGTCGTCGTTACCGGTGTCGGCCTTTTGGCCTCGGTCGGCAACGGCACTGAACAGGTATGGCAGGCTGTGCGCGAAGGCCACAGCGGAATCGCGCGTATTACTGCGTTTGATCCTACCGAGTTCTCGTGCCAGATTGCCGGCGAGGTCAAGAATTTCGACCCGTCGGTTTGGATCGAGAAAAAAGAGATCAAGAAGATGGGCCGCTTCATGCACTTTGGCATTGCGGCGTCGGAGTTCGCCATGGAGATGGCGAGGCTCGACATGAAGGCCGAGGATCCGGAGATGGTCGGGGTCTACATTGGCTCCGGCATCGGCGGGTTTGAGGTGATCGAGCGCGAGCACAAGATATTGCTCGAGAAGGGTCCGAGCCGCATCTCGCCGTTCTTTATTCCGGCGACGATTGTGAACCTGGCTTCGGGATTCGTCTCGATTCGCACGGGAGCGAAGGGGCCTAACTCGGCGACCGCGACGGCGTGTACGACGAGCGCGCATTCGATTGGCGACTCGTTCCGTATCATTCAACGCGGCGATGCGGATGTGATGATTTGCGGCGGCGCGGAAGCGGCGGTGACGCCGATGAGCATCGGTGGATTCGCGGCGATGCGCGCGTTGACCCATCGAAATGCAGAGCCGGAGCGCGCGTCGAGGCCGTGGGACAAGGATCGCGATGGGTTCGTGTGCGGCGAAGGCGCGGGCGTTCTGATTCTCGAGGAACTGGAACACGCGCAGAAGCGCAACGCGCCCATTCTGGCCGAGATCATTGGCTATGGCATGAGCGCGGATGCGCATCACATGACGTCGCCCTCGGAAGATGGGGACGGGGCGTTCCGCGTGATGCGCAATGCGATGCGCGATGCGAAGATCGATCCGACGGAAGTAGATTACATCAACGCGCACGGGACGTCGACCGAGATCGGCGATAGGATCGAGACGCATGCAATCAAGCGCGCGTTCGGCGAGCATGCGCACAAGCTGTCGGTGAGTTCGACGAAGTCGATGACCGGCCATTTGCTGGGCGGCGCGGGCGGGCTCGAGGCGGGCATTACGGTGTTGGCGATCCGCGACCAGATTGCGCCTCCGACGATCAATCACGAGAATGCGGGCGAGGGTTGCGATTTGGATTACGTGCCGAATCAGGCGCGGGCGATGAAGATCCACTGCGCGCTTTCGAATTCGTTTGGCTTTGGCGGGACGAACGGCGCGCTGATCTTTAGAAAGTTGTAACCGCCAAAGGCTTGATCGGTGGAAGTTGCGATCGGCATAGCGCAACCGATATCGAGTGCGCTGTCTCCTGAGGAGGTCCGCTCCCTTATGGTCGCGGTTCGGTGGTGGGTAACAGGGGTTCGGTGCTGGGCCATCGATGAGTCAAAAGCGGATGGCTTGAAAAGATTGGATGCGCCGTGTAGGTTCACCGGTGAATCACTTTAGCTGGGGAAACAGGTTGGGTTTATGAAAATCGTTGTCGCAATCAAACAGGTTCCGGTGCGCGACTCGCAGTTGCGGGTGGAATCGAACGGACGGTGGATTCAGGAAGGCGATCTCAATTTCGAGATCAATGAGCCGGATGCTTACGCCCTCGAGGAAGCATTGCAGTTGAAGGAAAAGCACGGCGGCGAGGTGATCGCGCTCTGCGCGGGTCCGGCGCGGGCGCAGCAGACGATTCGCGAGGCGCTGGCAAAGGGCGCGGATCGCGCGCTGCATATCGAGGCGGAGGATCTGAATTCGCTGGATACGCTGGGCGTCGCGAAGTTGCTCGCGGGCGCGTTGAAAGACGAGAAGCCGGATCTGATCCTGACGGGCTTGCAGTCCGACGATTTGGGCTATGGGCAGACGGGCGTCGTGCTGGCGGAGCTGATGGGCGTCGCGCACGCCACGATCATCATGCAGGTTGCAGTGGAAGGCGGCTCGATCCGCGTGAAGCGCGAACTCGAAGACGGCTGGTTTCAACACATCACGATGCCGTTGCCGGCGGTTCTGACGATTCAAAGCGGCATCAATAAACTTCGCTACGCGACGTTGATGGGAATCAAGAAGGCGAAGTCGAAGGAAATCAAGGCAGTGGAAACGGCAAGCCTCGGCGGTTCGCCGGCAGCGGTCGCGTTGATCGATAAGATCTACGTTCCGCAGCGGACGAAGCAGGCGCAGATTTTCGAGGGCGATGTCAAGATTGCCGCAGCCAAGCTAGTTGAGAAGTTGAAATTTGAGGTTCGCGTCATATGAGCCGCGCTTCTCAGCGAGCGAAGGGAGTTGAATAATGAGCATCTTAGTGGTGATGGAGAATCGCGGTTCGGCGTGGAACCGAATGAGTTGGGAAACGCTGGCGGCGGGGCAGCAGATCGGCGCGCAGCTCGGCGTTCCGGTATACGCAGCGGTTGTGGGCAAGGGTGTTGGGGCGCTGGCGCAGGAGTTGGCGGCGAAGAAGCTCGATACGGTTTACGCCGTCGAGCACGACTTACTTGCGGATTACACGGCGGATGGCTTTACGGCTGCCGTGGAACAGTTGATCAAAACTTCGGGCGCGGCTTACGTGTTCTTCCCGCACACCTACCAGGTGCGCGATTTCGCTCCGAAGATTGCGACGCGGTTTGATCAGATGCTGGTGTCGGACGTGATTGCGATTCGCATGGAGGGCGGCGTTCCGGTGTTCGTGCGCTTGCTGTTCCAGGGCAAGTTGAACGGCGATGTGCGCGTTTCGGGCGCGGGGCCGTACTTTGCGTCGATGCAGGCGGGCTCGTTCCGGGCGGATTCGCTCGAAGCGGGTTCGGCGCCGGTGGAGACGTTTACGCCCACGCTCGATGCGGCGGCAATTCGACAGAAGGTGGAGGCTCCGTTCCGTGAGTCGGCGCGCGCTGTGGACTTGACGGCGGCGGAGATCATTGTTTCGGTGGGCCGCGGAATCAAAGAGAAAGAGAATATTCACATTGTGGCGGCGCTGGCGGAAGCGCTGGGCGGTGAGCTTTCGGCGTCGCGGCCGATTTGCGATAACGGCTGGCTGCCGATGGAGCGTCAGGTGGGAAGCTCGGGCCAAACGGTTTCGCCGAAGGTGTATATCGCGGTCGGCATTTCGGGCGCGATTCAGCATCAGGTGGGCATGAAAGGTGCGAAGACGATTGTGGCGATCAACAAAGACGCGAACGCGCCGATGTTTGAGATTGCCGATTATGGCATCGTCGGCGATTTGTTCGAGATCGTGCCGGCGTTGATTGAAGAGATCAAGAAGGCGAAAGCGAACTAGCTTTCGTCGCGTGTGGGCCGGCAGTACGGGGCGTGTTTTGCGTGCAAGAATCAGGCGGCGTTTGACGCGTACGGGAAGCATTCGGCGCATAAGGCGTGGACGACGTTGTATGAGAAGGTTCGGGTGCCACGTACCAGATCGTCGGGCAGTAGGGGCGGCGGGCAACGTGTCCGCAGCCTCCGCGGCTCTTCGAGTCGCTCTCCAGAATGTAAGTTCTTGAATTTCGGTGTCGCGGATTGGAGACTCTGCCACGCCGAGGGACCGCTTACTCCGCCCGACTTCGTCGGGCTTCCTGCGCGGCTCGGATTGGATGCCAAAATGGCGCGCTGGGCTTGCAGAGTCCCCGCTGGTTTCTGGTGATCATGACGCGTGCACGCGTCCGAGACGTTGGTCGATACTTGGATTTCTTGCGTCCCGGTCTTTATCCGCCGTGGTACTGCAGTCGGACCTGGCGGTCCGACCTACTGCGTAATAGATTTGGCGCGCTCGCGATATAATTCCATACTGTGGACGAATCTGGACACGAGGTAACTCGCCTGCTCGAGCAGTTTGGGCGGGGTGAGAGGGATGCAATGAATCAATTGCTGCCTCTCGTCTACGATGAATTGCACCGGCTGGCGAGATCGTACTTCCGGCGGGAGCGCGGCGAGCATACGATGCAGCCGACGGCGCTGGTGCACGAAGCCTACATTCGACTCGCGGATCAGCGTGCGCCGATGAATAGCCGGGGGCACTTTCTTGCGGTCGCGGCGACGCAGATGCGGCGCATCCTGTTGGATTACGCCCGCAAGCATTCGGCGGCGCGGCGGGGTGGATCGGCGCAGCGCGTTCTGCTCGAAGATACGATGGTGATTTCTGAGCAGCGACCTCTCGACATGATTGCGCTCGATTCGGCGCTGAACCGGTTGTCGGTGTTGGACGCGGAGCAGGCGCGGATGGTGGAACTGCGTTTCTTCGGAGGTTTGTCGGTTGAGGAGACGGCGGGCGTGCTCGGTTGCTCGCCGGCGACGGTGAAGCGGAGTTGGCATTCCGCTCGCGCTTGGCTTCATCGGGAACTGACGCAAGGAGAATCTAGTGACTCCACAGCGCTGGATGCAGGTTCGTCGGATTTTTGAGGACGCGGTCGAGCAGTCGCTCGAAGACCGCGCGGCCTATCTGCGCGTGGCGTGCGCGGACGACGGCGAGTTGCGTCGTGAGGTAAATAGCTTACTCGATTCTCATGCGAATTCCGGTGCGGATTTTCTTGAGAAACCAGCCGTGAACGTGGCGCAGACGCTTGGGCTGGGCGGCCAGGATGTGACCGGCGAGGATGTGACCGGCGAGGACGTGACCGGCGAGGACGTGACCCAAACGAGCGCGGATGTGCCGACGATGGCGTACTCGGATTCGGACCCTGGTGATTATCCCGAAGGCTTTCGAGTGGGGCCGTATCAACTGCAGTGCTGTCTCGGGCGCGGCGGTATGGGTGCGGTGTGGGCGGCGACGCGCGTTGACAACGAATTCCAGAAGATGGTTGCGATCAAACTGGTGCGGCGCGGGCGCGATACGCACGATATTCTGCGGCGGTTTCGCAACGAGCGGCAGATGCTGGCGGCGCTGGATCATCCGAATGTCGCGCGCCTGCTCGATGGGGGATCGACGCCCGAAGGGCTGCCGTATCTCGTCATGGAGTATGTCGAAGGCACGCGCATCGACAACTACTGCGAACAGAAGCGGCTCAGCATCTCCGACCGGCTGCATCTTTTTCGGGATGTGTGCGCGGCGGTGCAGTATGCGCACCAGAATCTGATTATTCATCGCGACATCAAGCCGGGGAATATTCTCGTCACCAAAGACAAGCAGGTGAAGCTGCTGGATTTCGGCATTGCGAAACTGATTCGCCAGGATCCGGCGACGGCGCAGTTTCCGGCGAACCGGTTTGGCTCAATCGATCTGCATCAGACGCTGCCGAACCAGCAGCCGATGACGCTGGACTATGCGAGTCCGGAGCAAGTGCGGGGCGAGGTGGTGAGCACAGCGTCGGATGTGTATGCGCTGGGCGTGCTGTTGTTCAAGCTGTTCACCGGAAGGTCGCCGTATGCGAGCGCGGGGCGGTCGACGCTGGCGATCCAGAATGCGATTTGCGAGATGGAGCCTCCAAAGCCAAGCGCGATTGTGCTGACGGACGACCGCATGCCGGTGCCGAATAGGACGGTGAATCTGCAGGCGATGGCCGTGCCTTCGTCGAACGCGAAGCCGGGAGAGTCGCGCGTGGAGAGCCGGCACCGGCTGCGGAAGAAGCTGGCGGGGGATCTGGATGCGATCGTTCTGAAGGCGCTGCGCAAGGAGCCTGCCATGCGATACGCGTCGGTGGATCAGTTTGGCGAGGACATCGGGTGTTATCTCGAGGGGCGTCCGGTGCGGGCGCGGAGCGGGAGTCTGGCCTATCGCGCGGGGAAATTCGTGCGACGCAATCGAATACAGGTTGCGGCGGCGGCATTGCTCGTTGTCGGAATCGGCACGGGTGTTTGGTCCGCGGTTGCAGTGGTGCGGTCGGAACGCGATCGGGCGGAGAAGAGGTTAGGCGAGGTGCGGAGCGCGGCACACGAGGTGCTTGCTGCCGGAGTTCCCGCTGTGCAGGGGCTGGCGCTGGCGAAAGCGATCTACGGGGAGAAGCCGCAGGATGTGGCGGGCCGCATTGATTTGGCGACGGCGGAAGCGCGCAGCGCGGACGATTTCGTGATGCGCGGAGACCGAAGTTCGGCATTGCCGCACTATCGCGCGGCGCTCGCGCTTCTCGAGGCGGACGCAGACCGGTTACGGGTGGCGGCGATCGAGCAGCGGTTAGGAAATACGCAAGTGCAGTTGGGCGATCTGCTGGGCGCAATGGCGAGCTTCAGCAAGGCGACGGAATCGGCGTCGGCGGCGCTGGCGAAAGAGGCTTCGGTTGGCGCGCCTCGGGCGGCGACGCGGCTCGCCGTGGCACAAGGCCTGGAGCGCATGGGTATGGTGCTGTTCCGGAATAACGCGCGCGAGGAAGGGTTGGCGTCGATGCGGAAAGCGATTGCGTACTACGAGGGAATCGCCGCTGAGCAGGCTGGCAACGCGTCGGTGCAAAGCGATCTGGCGCTGGCGCAGGCGCAATTCGGCGGCTTGCTTGCGGATTCGCAGCAGTTCACCGAAGCGATTGCTGCGGAGCGCAAGGCCGTCCAACGGCTGGAGGCGCTGGCGCAAGGCGATCCGCAGCACTTGAAATGGCGGCGGGGTCGCGCGGAGGGGCTCGGGCGGCTGACAGCGACGCTGCTGAAGGCCGGGCGTCAGCAGGATGCGCGTCCGGTGACGATGGAGGCAATCGCGGCGTTGAAGCCGCTGGTCGACATCGAAGGCGCCACCGCGGAAGATCTGGTCCGCTACTGCCAGTTGTTAGTGTCGACGCCGTTCGCGGAGTTGCGGCAGCCGGCGGTGGCCCTACAATACGCACAGAAGGCTGTTGCGCTCACAAAGGAAAGCGACCCGGAAGCGCTACGCGTTCTGGCCGCGGCGCTCGATGCGAACGGCAACGCGGCTCGGGCGGGGGAGATGCGCGCGAAGGCGGATGCGCTTGTGGCGAGCTTCCGGCGGTAGCAATCGATGGCGAAGTTCATCGATTGGCTCCGGCGGCGGTACTCGTCGCGAACGCGTGAGAGCCGTCAGAACAGTCGACGCAACTCCGCACGGGCGCACAGTGATTCCCGGAGCCACTCCTGGTTTCCGTCGCGAGTTCGCGACGCGCCAATGGCATCGGCGCTCCGGGGAGTTGCATCCCCTGTTCTGACGGCTCTTCTTACGGATCGATTTTTTCCACTACGGGGCGTCCTCCGAGAGCGCCCCGCGTCGGGTGGCGGTAGATGAAGCTATGCGCCACGCCGAGTGCTGGAAAAGCCAAGATTCCTGTTCCGTCTATAAGCCAACACAACTCCGCCGGAAGCCGGAAGCGGATCAATCCGTGAAATCGACCACTCCCGGCCGGACAGGCGTCAACGAACAGCGCCTGTTCTCCTCCGACGTCTGTATCCGCGCAGTCAGTGGGAAAAGCGGATCAGGTTTTCTCAACGAGGTCGCGGACAAGCCGCTCCAGGATGGAGGCTGCGGACCGGTCCGTATTGCTAAACCGCACTCGCACGGTATCGCGTCGCGCTCAACAGTCCACAGGCATCGGCGGAAGTCGCGCCTCTGTAGATGGAGCGAGGAACATCCTCGTCGTTTGCACAGTTCCGGCGACAGTTCCAGCCAAAAAGCACCTACCGCTCGCTTTCTTCCCAGGGGTGAGTTCTGTTGTTTCGCAAAGAGGTCAGGGTCTTGCTCTCGACATTGGCTTGGAGGCTGCTAGGCGGCTTCGGCTAGCTTCGGCGCTTGACCTTCGTCCGGGTTTTCGTTGACCATCGAGTCTTCAAGGAAGGCCATCGCCTCGTCCGGAGTCATGCCTTGGGTGAGCTGATCGAAGTTTGGCAAAACGAAGCCATTGTCTTTTGGCTTGGCCGGTAAGCTCCTGTGGTGCTGCATGTTACAGCGGATTTTCTGGACGGTTACGAGCTGGCTGAGGGTCTTTTCGATGAGCTTGCGGAGGCGCATTTCGTGGCGGGAGAGGTTGTCGAGGGCCTTGATTAGCTTCAGGGCGTCGAGGTCCTGGGCGAAGAGCTTTTCTTCGATTGCGGGGACGCGGTTCACGCGCCAGTAGGTGTCGAGGATGGTCTGGACGAGTCCGATTTCGACGAAGCCTTCGGGGAGGAGGGCTTCGAACCAGTGCGCTTTATGCGCCTCGTAGTCGGCGCGCGAGTCGGTCGGGAGGATGGGGTCGGCGGCGGTGAGGCCGTGTTTGACGGCGTTCATTTTGGAGGCTTCTTTGCCGGCGGCGGAGGTGGCTCCGGTGGAGGCCTGGGAGTTTTGGCGATTGATGGCGCGGCGGTCTTTGCGAGTCATGTGAAGGGGATCCTTTACCCGCTTTCATTGTAGGAGCGGGTGACCAAGTAGCTCGGGCGTTTGGAGGGGCTTTGTTAATGGAATGAAAGGGTTAGAAATTTTTCGAGTTGCGTGAACGGTTTTGGGGTGGGGGTGGTTTTGCGGTCCGGTGGCTGTAGGTGGTTGATTTGGTGGGAGTTATCAGCGCGGAAGGTTTGGGTGCCGGCAGATTGCGGTTCGTATTCGTGTAACCATCGTTTTATTGATCATTTACTGGCCGAAAAATGTCGTCCTGGTCCCGCTTCCCCCCGGGAGAAAACTCTTCCCAGGATTCCCTGGTCCTTTTTCCTCCCGGCCAGCAAGCCGCCAGCCACCAATTGTCTTGGTGAAAAAACAATGATGCCCAGGATTCCTTGGCACCGTTGTTTCCGCCAAGAACGCGGCGGCGGGCAAGGAGTGAAGCCCGCTGGGTCGAATCCGCCAGAGGGCTCCGTTGCGCCGTTTCATCGGTAGCCGCTCCATGCACATGAACGTCAAGTCCGCCAGTCTGGTAACATTCCTGTGATGAGGTATCGAGTCTACCTGGAACAGGACGAAGACGGGGTGTTCGTAGCCACTTGCCCGGCCCTACCAGGCTGTGTTTCGCAGGGCAGAACGCGTTTGGAGGCAACCGTGAACATCCGGGAAGCGATAGAAGGCTATCTAATTAGCCTTCGCAAACATGGTGACCCGATACCTCCAAGCATTTTTGAAGAGGTCATTGAGGTTCCCGGCTGATGAAATTGCCGGTGATTTCCGGCGCCGACGCGGTTAAGGCATTTGAGAAGGCCGGTTACGAGTTCGACGAGCAGCACGGCAGTCATATCATCCTTCGCCGTGCCGATCCGCCCTACAGGCGGCTTTCCGTTCCCAATCATAGAGAACTGGCCAAAGGAACTCTTCGCGCGCTGATTCGTGAGGCCGGGCTTACAGTGGAAGAGTTCGCCCGGCTTCGCTAACGAGGCGGAAACCGGAGGCGGAAACCGGAGGCGGAAACCGAGGCGGAAACCGAGGCGGAAACCGGAGGCGGAAACCGTGCACGGGCGGAAACCGGGCGGAAATATCGCTGGCTGCGATCCCTATGACAAGACCTTCCGTATCAGCAGGGACGCCGCGTGACCTGCCAAGGAAGCGGAGAAGGTTAGTATCTGACTCCCATTCTCCAGAAACACCCATCCATTTCATTTCTTCAACGCGCGGCATCATGCTCAAGAATGTACCATCCAGAGGACGACCTGCAACTTTGGCACAATCAGCAGAACCATGTTCGAGAAGATTTCGGGTGCCTACGATCACCTAAGCTTCTTAGGCACCGAATCCGCCCTCTACTTGACGCGGACAGCCGCTGAGAAGGGCGTTGAGCTTTGCGAGAAGATTTCATCTACAACAATTGGGTTTCTTCCGATCTGTGCTCCAGACAATGTGATCTCCAGTAAATTCAACCCGCTCTTTTGGTAGTGGGTCAGTTTGATTTTGGAGGGACAATTTGCCGCGTGACCGTGATGCCCGGTCTGGGTGCGAGATAGTCGAGAATTCTCATTTCCAACTGACCGCCGACTGGAGTCCGCCGCAAAGCCCACAGTTTAGCCAAACGCCCCGGTGATGTCGGTTCAGCCACTCTTCTGTGTCATCGCGGTTGTCTGAGTGATATTTGGGGTGCTTGCTTGCGAGCATTGCTGCGACGGATTCGCAACGCGCTTTATGTACTCTCTTCACTTCGGGCCGGTCGTTGAATACCCATCCTCGTTTGTCGAGAAGTATCACGGCCATTTCGTCATTGGTCCATACTCTTTTCATCAGTGGGCCTTCCGTGCCATAATCGTAGCATGCCTAGCCGCTCAAGCAAACCAAGTCGGCCCAAGGACCTAAACCTACTCGCGCGGTCCATCGTCGAGCAGTCCATCGGCGAGAAGCTCGATGGATCGCCATTGCCGGACAAGGACGCAGGGAAGAATCCAGCAGCGGTCGCGCTGGGACGCTTGGGCGGGGCTAAGGGTGGTGCGGCGCGCGCGGCTGCGTTGACAGCGGAACAGCGCACCGAAATTGCTAGCGTTGCGGCTCGGGCACGCTGGAAAAAGAAGACTTAAGCGGCGCGCCGTCCATGATTCTTCCGCGCGGTAGCTTGTCGCGCTTTGTCCATCTGTTGCTCTCGTTCGGCAACGTCATCAGCAAAATCGAGAATTAGCTGTATTCTTGCCTGCTTACCTGCATTCATATCGTTGTAAACGTCTACGTCCGTCTTGAGTTGTGAGCAGTCCCCAACGATTTGCTCTCGCCGTTGAGCGAACGCCTTCTCCATGTGGTCGTGAGGCGCGAATCCCAGCGTTCCCCAAAACGTATATTGCACGCCGCTCTTGGTCGCGCGCACCGCATGGTTGACGCGATAACGGCGGCCATGCGAATCGGTGGCAAGCTCCGCCCGGAGCGCACTTGCCATTTGCTCCGCGCCGACGTCATATGGATCGCTAATAGGCAACTCAAGGATGCCTTCTGAAACCGCCCATACGAACGCTTGGTGCGTGCTCGTCGGCAAATGACCATTGCGGCGTTCAAAGTCATGCCATGCTTGCTGTAATCGCTCGGTTTTTGTCATCGTGGCTTACCTTCTCTCACATCGAAATTGGTATGACGTGTCCCCATCCATCAGATACTGCGCCCGGAATTACAAACTGTCTAGTTTTGGCGAGATGTCTTGTTAGATATGCGTAGTTGTCGAGACGCTTTTGCATGGCACCGATGACGATGCCTGGATGGCGCGTGACAATCTTTGCAAACGCGAGTACATCCTTCTCGTAATAAAACGGGTGTTTCCGCGCCATAAAGGAATTCAGCCTATCTACCGGCACGCAAAAATCCGCTGCTGCCAAATTCGCTGCATTCTCTTCTTCGATACGTTCAGCGGTTTCCCCTGCCTCTTCACGACCTAGATCCGTGTCGATGATTTCATTGACCCTGCCGTGGCCAAGCAGCACATGTTCGATTTCGTGACGAAGGACAAACCAAAAGTTGTCGATTGTATCTCGCTTCGTAGACATTCCAATAACCGGCGAATGCTCGTCTAACCATAGGCATACTCCATCGATGGCGGCGTTCGGGAGCTTTTCAACAATCACAAAACGAACACCTGACTCCATAAGAAGCCTAGGTACGTGTCTGGTGTCTTCTGGTGCAAGCATCAGATCTGGCATCTTCACGATGGCCTCGCGTAGGCTTCTTTCGGAATACTTAGGAACGCTAATAGATTTAGCGATTTGTCGAACGCGGAACAGCCATGCGAGTTGCGGCGCTGGTATCTCGCGTTCTTCATACTTGGTTTTTTTTGCTGCATGAGCAAGATATGGAATCTGGTCGGCTCGCTCGACCTCGAAGAAGCGAACGAGCTGCGTCTGAAGCATGACGGCGTCAGACTCCTCAATCCATCCGCGTTTTATCATCTCTCTAACCGGGTAGCTTGCTTGCATCCGCGCACGGACCTCAACGCCTGGGCTGGGTTCCTGTGCTTGCGATAGTTCAAAGAGCTTCTGCAAGTTCAAAAAAAACTCCGCTGGCACATCGAAGGCTTTCCCGAATGCCTTGGCCATCTCTGGGCTTATGCCGCGCTTTCCGGAGAGTATGGGATTCAGCGCCTGTTCAGCGCAACCGAGGATAAACGCGAGATCGCGTTGAATCCATCCTCGCGCTTCCATCTCCTCCTTGATGTAGAAACCCGGATGCATTACCCAACTTGCATTCGTCGTCGTCATAGTTTCTTCATCCCCTCAGTGGTAATCTTCAATCTTCAAAATTGTCATCTTGGGCGGATCACACGCGGTGTCTATCGTGAAGACCAGTCGCCATTGCTTGTTCAATCGAATCGATCTTTGGTCTTCGCGACCTGCTAGTTTTTCATAATGGAGACTCTTCCAACTCCTCAAGGTCCGCTCGTCCGTCGCGGACCGAATGACTACTAACTTGTGCCTGCATGAGTTAATGACCGAGATCGGAAGTCCCGTCTCGGCGGCTCTATCGCTCTCAATGAGCGTCAACTTTTTGTCATGAAAGTAGACATCCATCTATTCGCCAATGTTTGCATCATAGCTCGGCGGCGTACCGAATGTCAACAACTACTTATTGTCATGCGTTAAAGTGACCAAAATGCTTGACTGTACGGGTCCCTTTCATGCATAATAGTCAGTATGAACCGCCTAGACAGCAAGACTCGTGCGATGGTGATCCGGTGCCTCGTCGAAGGCAACTCGATCCGCGCTACTGTCCGGCTGACGGGCGCGGCCAAGAACACCGTCGTTAAGCTGCTGGTCGAGGCGGGCGCGGCCTGCTCGACGTTCATGGACGGCGCGATGAAGAACTTGCCCTGCAAGCGCCTACAGGCCGATGAGATTTGGTCGTTCGTCTACGCCAAGCAGAAAAACATCAAGCCGGAACACTTCGAGAATGGCGGCTACGCCGGTGACGTGTGGACCTGGGTAGCAATCGACGCCGATACGAAGCTGGTTCCGTGCTGGATGCTTGGACAGCGCGACCTTGCTTCTGCCCGTTCGTTCATCGACGACCTAGCCGGACGCCTCGCCAATCGCGTACAGCTTACGACCGACGGCTTGAAGGTGTATCTAAACGCGGTCGAGAGCGCCTTCGGCAATGACATTGACTACGCGCAGTTGCACAAGATTTACAAGGACAGCGCGGACGGACAGAAGCGTTACAGCCCCGCCGCTTGCATCGGCTGTGAGAAGAAATCAGTAACCGGAGATCCCGATCCGGCTCACATTTCGACCAGCTACGTCGAGCGCCAGAACTTGAATATGAGAATGGGAATGCGGCGCTTCACTCGCCTCACGAATGCGTTCTCGAAAAAGGTCGAGAACTTGGCCGCGACCGTGGCCCTCTACTACACCTATTACAACTTCTGCCGCGTTCATCAGACTTTGAAAACGACTCCGGCGATCGCCGCTGGAATCGCCGATCACGTTTGGAGTGTCGAGGAGATCGTTTCGCTCATGGATTCAAACTGACCCACTACCGCTCTTTTCGTCTCTCACGCGGAACCGATGGAACCCGCATGCGGCCCAAAAATCCGCGACCGTTTTGACGCCTAGCTTTTCGGCTCGACCCGCAACCTGAGAAACGGGCTCCGCGACCCGATCCACGCGTAGCATTTTGAAACGAGCCAGCAATTCAGAATACGGCTGTCGCCATGCCGTCGCGATGAGGTCAATCCGAACCTCTCCAGTGATCAGGGGATCGCTGTTATTCATGATAAGCACCGCAGTGTCAACATGATCACCGCCACATTCCACCCGAATCAAGCTAGGCGAACGCTGTAGATCTTGGTCAACGCTCTTGCAGAACGCCTTTCGTGTTTGATCATCCATTCCGATTGGCCCTACCATGGTCGTCGGAAATATCGCCTCCCAAGGGTTCGAGATGAAGTCACGCCATTCCCTCATCGACTTCATGACCGTCGACCAGAGCATTGCTGCCATGATTGTTCCCAAGCAAGCGACCCAAACGCCCATTGCGGCTCTCTTGCCCCATACCAATGCAAAAGCCAGAGCAAGTTGGGATCCGCGAACGCACAGCTGGAGTATTCGAGACAATGATCAACCTCGATTGTGACTCATAGTATACAGTCGCATGCACCGACGTGGATTCCTCCTGGCGCTTGTCTCGCTCCAAAATCCACATCCTGCAGCGTCACGAAATTCAGGAAGTCCGCATCGCAGTATGCGGATTCGGTGCCTGATAAGCTTAGGCTGTCGTAGACACCTCGAATCGTCTCGCCCGTCACGAAGCCCGACGCCGCCGCCGCCAGGTACACCGCCGTGTCCGCAAGTTCGTCCGCTTGCCCCCACCGCCCCGCCGGAGTCCGGGCCACGATCTCGTCCTCCATCGGAGTCCCCCGGATGCTTGCTGTTATGTCCGTCTTCGATCCGCCGGGCTGGCGCGATTCCTTGCATTAGGAAATCAGCAATGGCCGGATGTCAGACTTCATCTCGAACGAATTACAGCGGTTGTCAACGCAGCGACGCCCGGCAGCTACGCGGAAGTCGAAATCCCACACAAAGACTGATTCGCCAAGGCTTCCTTGGTGTCGTACCCCCAGTTCACCTCCGTGGGGCGGAATCGCCTGCAATCCCTAAATCTCACTCTCCCCAACACCCCAGTCACACACCACAAATAACACGTAACTCACTGACCCCACTCCACTTACAAACCATCGCCGACCCCCTTCCGCCCCCCTAACCCCTATCCTCACCCTGGGAGAACTCTCCCCCAGGACAACATCAAATGAAACTCTCGAAACGTACTCTCGCGAATCGCGGAAATGCTCGGTATGCCACCGGGCCGGTCACCGTGCAGGGCAAATGGCGGTCCAGCCGCAATGCCCTCACGCACGGACTTACCTCCAAAATCCTCCCCGATTCCCTCCGTCGCGACGGAACCGCTCCCAACAACGGGTGTTCGGCTTTAGGTGTCTACGACAGCCTAAGCTTCTTAGGCACCGAATCCGCCCCCTTCATTCGATGATTTTGTCTGTCCCCTTCGCCCCCTTCGCCATTGTTTCCTTATGCACGGTTCCCCCCCCCGATTCCCAATTCCCTTCGATTCTTCGATTCATTTCGGTGTCTCTTGGTCGGCTCAGTTATCAATGCGGATCGAGTCCGTCACGAAGTGGGTGTTACGTACCTTCCCCGCCTGAGTGCAAACGGTATAAAAGTGAAACCGTATCGTTGATGTTTTTTCTTTCAATACAACGACTCCGCCAATCTTCGAAAACTCGATAGAGGGTTTGGGCTTGACATTCTCACACCTCGGTAAACGTTGATCGGCTCCTCCAATCCCAGAGTATTGCGCCAGCGTAATCCATTCTTTCGAATCCGCGAGAAGCTCGG
>JAYVTO010000014.1:0-20095 GCA_043788745.1 Acidobacteriaceae bacterium | reverse complement strand
GTCCCACCCGCCATCTTCATCCCACGGCCGGCGGACCTTCCATTCATACGCCCGTCTCGCCTATTCCCCGGACTGATTTCCTTACCGGCGGATTAGGGTACTACCTTTGCGTTTGACTCCCTCCCAGCCGGCGCAGGACAATCAAAAGAATGCGCATTCAGTTTGACCCTACAAATCTTCGCGCCGAAATGGTTGGCGCCGAGCACGGTCTCACCGCCGAAGACCTAAGCGGAGCCAATGGCGAGGCGCTCGCGGCGCTCGACGGATTCCGGCGCGGCTATGAAGCCGGCCACTACGGTTTTCCGGATCTTCCCAACGACACGGCGCTGGTCAAATCGATCCTTCAATACGCAAAGAGCGTCGCGGGCACGTACGACACGGTCTGTGTTCTGGGCATCGGCGGCAGCGCTCTCGGTGGCTGGGCGCTCGACTGCGGAATGCGCGGCCCGCATCCAGTGCAAGGGCTCCACACTCCCAAACGGCCGCGCCTGGTGATCATCGACAACGTCGATCCCGATTTCGTCGCCGCGGCGCTGGCTTCGATGAATCCGAAGAAGACCCTCGTTGTGCCGATCGCAAAATCCGGTTCCACGCCCGAGACCGTCGCCACCTTCCTCATCGTTCGCGAGTGGCTTACGAAGGGGATGGGGCGCAAGGCCGCCTCGCGTATCGTCGTCGTCACCAGCGAAGGCCGCGGCGAGCTCAAGCTAATGGCGACGACCGAGAACTACAAGACCTTCCATCTTCCCGATAGCGTGGGAGGCCGCTTCAGCGTCCTCTCCGCAGTGGGCCTGGTTCCGGCTGCGTTGATCGGTCTCGATGTTCGAAAGTTGCTAAAGGGCGCGGCCGCCATGGCGCTGTCCTGCTGGAAAACGGACCTTGCCACGAATACCGCATTGCACGCTGCGCTGTATCACTGGATGGTCTGGACGCGGCGCCACAAAACCATTCAGGTCGCATTCCCCTACTCGAACAAACTCTGGGGCACGGCATTCTGGTTCCGCCAACTCTGGGCGGAATCTCTGGGAAAAGCGAAAAGCCGCAAGGGCGAAACCGTCCACGCCGGCCAAACCCCGATCGCGGCGCTCGGCACCACGGACCAGCATTCACAAGTACAGTTGTACATGGAAGGGCCGAACGACAAGGTCTATTCCTTCTGGGCGGTGGGCCGCTATGCGAATCAAGGCCGCATTCCGCGCGGCAAGACTGGATTCGAGTCGATGGATTACCTCGCCAGTCAGACGCTGGAGCGCTTGATCGACTCCGAACGCCGCGCCACCGCTGCCGCGCTGACGGAAAACGGCCGCCCGAATTGCACCTACACGCTTGACAAAGTAGACGCCGAGCATCTCGGTGCGTTCTTCATGCTGATGGAGTTTCAAACCGCCTTCATGGGCGAGCTGCTCGACATCAACGCCTTCGATCAGGAGGGTGTTGAACTCGGCAAGAAGTTCACGTTTGCTTTGATGGGACGCAAAGGCTTTGACGGGCACGAGAAGCGCTTCAAGAATTACGAAGCGAAGCGCAAAGCCGCAAAGTAGGCGTTAGGGGTCGACACTACGGAAGGCGCCCGCGGCCGCCTTCACGAAAGCGCGCACTTTTTCGGGATCCTTCCTGCCCGGCACGGCCTCCATGCTGGAGCAGGCATCCACGCCCCAGGGCCGCGCCGCCGCGATTGCCTCGCCGACGTTCGAAGCATCCAGTCCACCCGCTATGATCACGCGCGCCGGCAACCCGCGTAGCATTCGCCAGTCATAGGAAATGCCATTTGCTGCCCCGTCCAGCAAGACAGCGGCGGCCATTGGGTCTAGCTCCGGCAACGCGGTTGTGACTCGATACGCGCGCCAGACCGGCAGCGTGGACGCCGCGTCGCCATACACCTGCACGGCATCAAGCCCTGCCAGTTCGAGCGGAGCGCCAACGAACACGCCGACCTTGAAAATGCCGGCCGGAACCAGCTCCGCCAGCCGCAGGTAGTCCTGCGGCCAAACGCTTCGGGGACTTGGCGGATGGAAGATAAACCCCAGCGCGCCGGCGCCCGCGTCGACAGCGACGCGGAGATCCTCGGCGTTCGTGATGCCGCACACTTTGATCAGCATGCGCGCAGTTCCCGGATTGCGGCAGCCGCGTCGCCCGACTTCATCAGATGCTCGCCCACAAGAAACGCGCCAAAGCCAGCGGCGCGCAACCGCGCGACATCCGCTGCAGAATGGATTCCGCTTTCCGCCACCCGCATCAGGCCGGGCGGAATCTTAGGCGCCAATCCAATCGCCGTTTCAAGCCGAACATCAAACGAACGCAGATCGCGATTATTGACGCCGACGATCCGCGCTCCGGAGCCAAGGGCCGCGTCCAGTTCATCCTCGTTGTGAACTTCAACCAGCACCGCCATCCCGAACGACTCGGCCAGTTCCCGAAACCGGCGCATCTTCCGTTCCGGCAGGATCGCCGCGATCAGCAGAATCGCATCGGCGCCATGCGCGGCAGCCTCGACGACGTGGATTTCATCGATCGTGAAATCCTTGCGCAACACCGGCAGCGAACAGGCGGCGCGCGCGGCCTCGAGGTCGCGAAGGGACCCCTGGAAAAACTCCCGATCGGTCAAAACCGAGAGCGCCGCGGCCCCGCCCTGCGCATACATGCCGGCGATCGCGGCCGGATCGAACTTTGGTGACAGCACGCCTTTGCTGGGCGATGCCTTCTTGATTTCCGAAATGATCGCCGGCGGATACCCCGTGAGGGCCGCGGCGAAATCGCGCCGGGTCGCGACGCTGTCGATCGCCGTACGCTCCAGCGCAGCGCGCCGTACGGCAATCGGCGGCAATTCTTCGCGCTTACGCGCCACGATGCGCGCAAGAATATCGGGCATGGACGACGTCATGATTTTGAGAGTGCGGAACCTTTCAGTCTACCCCGCGTGTTCTCCGCGCTCTGCATCGGCGATGGCCTTCGGCACGTTCACGCGCAATAGCACGGCCAGACCCATCACAAAGAATATGATCAGAGATAGTATTGCAAGCCGATAGCTGTGCGTGTAGTCGAGCGCGACCGCAAACAAAATCGGACAAAG
Organism: Acidobacteriaceae bacterium; assembly: GCA_043788745.1. Lineage (GTDB taxonomy): Bacteria > Acidobacteriota > Terriglobia > Bryobacterales > Bryobacteraceae > JBBQWZ01. The sequence continues at coordinate 17,025 of JAYVTO010000014.1, read as the reverse complement.
CCAACTTGTTCCCTTGTCGGAAATCTCGTACAACCCGAAGTACTCAGCTTCTTTTCCTTTCGGGATCATTTGCGAGTACAACGACCGGCTCAACGCCTGGCTTCCGCCGAGAACGATTGCCACTACCGCCGCCATGATGAAGAACTCGACGGTGGTCTTCACCGAAAGATAAATGTAGATCAGCGTCCCTGTCCAAATCACGAGCGACAGGATCACCGCGTTCTTTGTGCCTAGTTTCGAAGCAATCCAGTTAAAAATCATCGCGCCGAAGAACGCCACGAATTGCACCATCAGAATCGCCATCGTCAGCGTCGACAGTGGAATCTTCAACTCGCCATTGCCGAATTGCGACGCCAGCGTAATCACTGTCTGGATCGCGTCGTTGTAGAGCAGGTACGCCACCAGGAAAAGCAGCGTTTGGGGAAAGCCCCGCAGGTGTGCGATCGTCCGGAACAATTGTGTGAAACCGATCGTCAACAAGCTTCGTTGGCCTTCGTTCACCATCGCCGGCTTGCGGTTCCGCAAACGAATCAGCGTCGGAATCGTGAACAACGCCCACCAGACACCGGCCGAAGCAAGACTGATCCGCACGGCCATCTCCTCGGTGACGCCGAACTTCGCCGCATTGCCATACAGCACCAGATTTAGCGCCAGCAGCAATCCGCCACCGAGATAGCCAACGCCAAAACCCCTCGAAGAAACAGAATCGCGGTCTTCCGGCGGAGCGATATCCGACAAGAACGAGTTGTAAATGACGATCGAAGCTCCGAACGCCAGATTCGAAACCACGAACAGCAATCCGCCGATCAGGTAATTGCTGCCTTCGAGAAAGAACATCGCCACCGTGCCAACAGCGCCCACGTAGGCGGTGGCCGCAAGTAGCACTTTTTTTCGTTTTGCGTAATCGGCCAACGCACCGGTTACCGGCAGAACAATAATCTGCAGGAAAACGGACAACCCAACGATGTAGCCCCAAAATGAACGATGATCGATCGCGATGCCGAACGGAAACACGTGTCCGCTCACGTCCGCTGCGTTCTTCGCCAGCGACGTCAAATAGGGACCGAGGAAGAGCGTGACGACCGTAGTCGAGAACGCCGAATTCGCCCAGTCGTACATGTACCATCCGCGCTGTTCTTTCGCGCTATAGGCCAGCTCGGGTGTACTCACAGCTTGACGGTCTCTTTCTTCACGTACTCTTCCGCCATCATGCCCAGCGCGACGTAATCGCGCTTGCCGTTGCCGAGAAGCGGCAGTGCGGCGACGTGAATCACGCGCCGCGGAATCGCAATCTCTGGAAGCCCGATTTCGCGAGCGGCGGCTTGCAGGTGCTCGCGCTTCAACTCTGGATCGTCGGTGAACAGCGCGATCAGCTCGCCGCGGCTCAGGTCCTTCCAGGTGCTCGCCGCATGATGATGCTTCGGTGACGCCGCAATCGCGATCCGCTCCACGCTTTCGAGCGACACCATCTCGCCGGCAACTTTTGCGAATCGCTTCAAACGCCCGCGAATCCGAATCGCGCGATTCTCGTCGACTTCGACAACGTCGCCGGTGTCGTACCAGCCCGGCCCGAACTCGGACTGCGGAGGCTCAATCACACCCGGCGCCTTATCTTGGAAGTAACCCAGCATCACGTTCGGCCCGCGCACATGCAGTTCCCCGCCCTCGACGATGCCCGGTATCGGCGCAACCTTGTACTCCATGCCAGGAAAAATCTCGCCCACCGAACCAGGATGATTCGCGGCCGGGGTATTCGCCGAAATCACCGGAGAGCACTCCGTCGCGCCATATCCTTCGAGAATCCTCAGGCCAAATTTCTCGTAGTAAATCTGTCGCACGTCGTCATGCAACTTCTCGGCGCCGGAAACGACGTAGCGCAAACTCCGGAAATCCATCGGATGCGCGAACTTCGCGTAATTGCCCAGGAACGTGCTGGTGGCAAACGTCACGGTGCAATCGCGGTCGTATAGAATTTCGGGAATCACCCGATAATGCAGCGGAGACGGATACAGGAAAATACGGCAACCCGTCAACAACGGCATCAATGCGCCCACGCACAGACCAAAGGAATGGAACAGCGGCAGCGCGCACAAGAATTTGTCCCGAGCCGTCACGTCGATCACCGAAAGCATCTGCGCATGATTCGACAAAATGGACCGATGGCTGAGAGCGACGCCCTTCGGCTTGCCCTCTGAGCCCGACGTAAACAGCACGGCCGCGCAATCGTCGGGCTGCGACGGCTTCATCACCGCCCGCGGAAAACGCAGCGCCCATAGCATCAGCCACAGCTTGTCGCCAAGCGTGAACGAAGGACGAAGGTCTTCGAGATACACAACCTTCACGTCGCGGAGCTTCTCGATCATGTGTCCGAGCTTGGCCTTTTCAGCGAACGCCCGCGACACGATCACTACTTTGATCGTGGCGATCCTGCACGCATGCTGCATGCCTTCCGTACCAGAGGTATAGTTCAGCATGGCCGGAACGCGCCGCTGAAACAGCATCCCCATCACGAGGGCGACCGTCGCATTCACGTTCGGCATCAACACGCCGACGCGTTCATTCTCCACTGTCAACTTCGAGATAATTCGGCCCAGCGCGAGCGTAGAACGCAACAAGTCGCCGTACGTCTCTTCTTTCTCGCGAATGTCTTCCATCACGGCGCGGCCGCGGCCATGGATGCGAATGACGTCGAGAAAGCCCTCGGGAATCGTCGTGTGCCGCTTCGACCGAAACGAGCATTCCTGCATGATTCTCCGCATCTGCTCGCATGCGACTCTCCGCCGATCGCGCGGTCGCCGCTTCTCGGACATCGCAATCGTAACCGGCGGAAACATCGTGATCCGAATCTTCGGAAACCAGCGAAGCGGCAGATCGCCCGCCCCGCTCCGCTTCATCCGGCTGAACTTGCTGTGCACGGAGCCATCGATCCAAACCGGAGCAATCTGCGCGCCCGTCTTCGCCGCGACGAACGCCGGCCCTTCGTAGATCTTCATCAGGCTGCCCGTCATCGTGATGCGGCCTTCCGGAAAAATAACGACAGGCGTCCCCGATTCAATGAGATTGACGATCGCTTTGATCGACATTGGACTCTTCGAATCAATCGCCAGATGCGGCAGGAAGCGAAGAAAGAGACGAAAGTGCCATTGCTCAACGATCTGCTTGTGAATCAGCCACGTCGGCTGGACCGGCAGGAACGCACCGAGCAGCAATCCATCGAGAAACGACTGATGATTGGAAATAATCAGCAGTTTCGACGCCGGCTGCATGGTGCCCTTGAGTTCAAGCCGGAACAGAAATTTGAGAAGAGTTTGTACAAGAAAGCGGAACATGGGATGAGTTCAGGCGAAGCCCGACAATCCGCCATTGTACATGACGCCGTTCCGCGAGCCTAGTGGTCGCGATCCGTAACAAGATCGGTGATCGCAAGCAGTGCGCGCTGATACGCCGAATCCGGATACGCCGAAATAATCTCGCGCGCCTTGTTTGTGAAACTCTGCGCGCGCTCTTTGGCCCGTTCGATTCCGCGATGGTGATTGATAATCTTGAGAACCTGCGCGAACGGAACCTGCGTGTAACTCTGATCCGCCAGCACCATTTCCACCATCTTGCGTTCCGCGCTGGTCGCTTTCTCCAGCGCGTAAATCAGCGGCAACGTTACCTTGCCCTCGCGCAGATCGTTGCCCACCGGCTTGCCCAAAATGCGCTCGCTCGACGTGAAGTCGAGAATGTCGTCGACCAATTGGAATGCGATGCCCAGGTTCCACGCGAACTCGCCCAGCCGGGTCTCCGACGCGTCGTCCGCGCCGCCCGTGTGCGAACCTAGGCGCGCGCACGCGCTGAACAGGCTCGCGGTCTTGCGATCGATCAACTCCATGTAATCGGCTTCGGAGATGTCGATCTGCCCGATGCGCTGCAGTTGCAGCAACTCGCCCTCGACCATCATCTGCGTCAGCCCGATCAGCAAATCGAGCATGTGGAAATTGCGTTCGCGCAACGCCACTTGAAACGCCTGCATGTACAGCCAGTCGCCGGCGAGGACCGAGGTGTGATTGCCCCAGACAACATTAATCGAAGGGCGTCCGCGGCGCGTCTTCGCCATGTCGATCACATCGTCGTGCACCAGCGTCGCCGTGTGGATCATCTCCACGATCGCCGCCATTCGGATCGAGGTGTCAGAGGCCTCCGGCGGGCCGACGAGCTTCGACGACAGCAAAACCAGCATCGGGCGCAGCCGCTTGCCGCCGCCCGCTTGCAAATACTGACCAATCATCGTGATCGCGTCGACCGACGAGATGGCTTCGAGGCCGATCTCGTGCTCGACGCGCTCAAGATCTTTGCGTACTAAATCGAAGATCTCGATCGCCGTCAACGATTGACTTAACTTGCCGAATGCCATGGAAAACTCTCAAGTATACCGCAAACACAAGCGCTCAAAATTGTTCGTCGTCAGGTCCGCGATCTCTTGCGGAGTCTGTCCCCGCAATGCCGCGAGCCGCGCCACCGTATGCACGATCAGTGAGGGCTCGTTCCGTTTTCCGCGCTTCGGAACCGGCGCAAGATACGGCGCATCGGTCTCGACAAGAATGCGATCCGCCGGCGCCAACCGCGCCGCTTCGTGCACATCTGTCGCTTTCGGATACGTCACGATGCCTCCAAAGCTCAAATAGAATCCCAGCTCCACCGAACGCCGAGCCTCTTCCGGGCCTCCCGAAAAGCAATGCATGATTCCCGGAAGGCCGGTGGGCAGCCAATACTTCTCCAGCAAATCGAACGTGTCCGCCCAGGCCTCTCGCGTATGAATCACAATCGGAAGCCGAGCCTCCGCCGCGATCCGCATCTGTTCGCGAAACACTGCATGCTGCCGCTCCCGAGGCGCGAAATCGTAATGGTAGTCCAGCCCGATTTCGCCGACAGCAATAACGGTGTGATGCCGCAGCAACGCCGCCAGATTCCCAAAATCTTGGTCAGTCGCTTTCGCCGCGTCGTGCGGATGCACGCCGACCGTCGCACAGAAGCACTTGTACCGGTCCGCCAGACGAACGCCCGCTTCTAAGTCGGGCGGACCCTTCCCGGTGCCGATCGCAACCATTCGCGCGACACCCGCATCGAGCGCCCGCGCGATCGCGTCATCGCGATCCGCATCGAACTCCTTCGAATCCAGATGACAGTGCGTGTCGACCAGGTTCGCCAGAATCACTTCAGGCGCGCCCCGATCGGCACGTCTTCGAGGAAGCTGGCCAACGCCGGCGAACCGCCTTCGAGCGACGCCGCCACGATCATTCCGTTCGAAGTAATCCCCCGCAACTTGCGCGGAGCGAGGTTGGCAACAATCACCACCTTGCGTCCCAACAGTTGCTCCGGCTTGTACGTCGCTGCGATACCCGCCGCCAGCGTCCGCGGCTCTGCTTCGCCAATGTCCACGGTCAAATGCAGCAGCTTTTCCGAACCTTTCAAAGGCTCGGCTGTCATCACCACGCCAACGCGTAAATCAATCTTGACGAAATCGTCAATTGTGATCTGCGGCGCAAGCGCCATCCCACCTGGCAACACAGCCGTCACGGACGCAGGCTCTTCCGCCTTTCGCCCCAGCAGCAAGTCTTGGCGCGCCTTCTCCTCGATCTCCAATTCCTGCATCCGCGGAATCACAACCTTTCCATCGAGCCTTGGGAAGACGCCTGCGATTTCGCCGAGCTTCTGCCCACCCGCCAGGTGTCCCCAATGCAGGTCGGCCACGCGCGCCGCATCCAACGACGTCGGCATTCCCAGTTGCGCCCAGATCTTGCGCACCGATTCCGGGAGCACCGGCTCCAAAAGGATGCACAGGACACGTACGGTTTCGGCCGCCGTGTAAAGCACCTCGTCGAGCAACTTCTGCCGGGTGTCGTCCTTGGAAAGTTTCCACGGCGCGAGATCGACGATGTACTTGTCCACCGCCGAAATCAGTTGCCAGATCGCTTCGAGCGCTCGCGAAAACTCAAAAGTTTCGTAGTATTCGAGCGCTGCTTCCACCGTCTCGTGCGCCGCTTCGGCAATCCTCTGCGTGCTCTCGCCCGCCGGAATCACGCCGTCGCGATATTGCTGAATCATGCTGAGCGTGCGGCTCGCAAGATTCCCCAGTCCATTGGCCAAATCGGAGTTGTACCGCTGCACCATCGCGTCGTAGCTGAAGCTGCCATCCTGGCCGAACACGATTTCGCGCAACAGGAAGTAGCGCAGCGCATCGTTGCCCACAACTTTCGTAATCGGCAGCGGACGCACAATATTGCCCCGCGACTTGCTCATCTTGTCCTGTTCGACAAGCAGCCAGCCGTGGGCAAAGATCTTCTTCGGCAACGGCAAATCGGCAGCCATCAGGAACGCAGGCCAGAACACCGCATGAAAGCGCACGATCTCCTTGCCGATCATGTGCAGATCCGCCGGCCAATAGCCCTTCTCCAAATACTCCGGACCGCCCACCGCGCTCAGATACGCGATCAACGCGTCAAACCATACGTAGAAGACATGCGGGGCTTCGTCCGGCACCGGAATCCCCCACTTGATCGTCGTTCGCGTAATCGAAAGGTCCGCGAGTCCGCCGCGAATAAACGCCAGCGCCTCGTTGCGCCGAGACTCCGGTTGAATGAAGTCGGGATGTTTCTCGAACAGTTCAATCAGCTTGTCCTGAAACGCCGAGAGCTTGAAGTAGAAATTCTCTTCGCTCACCGTCTCGGTGGGACGCCCGCACGTCGGACAAACATCGCCCGGCTTCGCGTCGTTGACATACAAGTTGTCGAAGACGCAGTACTGCCCGGTGTAGGTGCCCTTATAGATGTAGCCGTTCGCGCGGGCTCGCGCGAAGAGCCACTGCACCGTGCGATGATGCTGGGCGCTCGTCGTTCGCACATACACGTCCGGCTCAATCGCCAGTTCTTTCCAGTGCCTTTGGAACTCCGCCGTCACCGCGTCCGAAAACTCCTGCGGCGATTTCCCAACATTCGCCGCAGATCGCTCGACGTTGACGCCATGCTCGTCGGAGCCCGTCGTCAGCGCGACCTCGTACCCCTGCAGGCGCTTCAGCCGTCGGATCAGGTCGCACACCATCGTCGAATACGTATGTCCAATGTGCGGAGCCCCATTGGTGTAATAAATCGGAGTCGTCAGATAATATTTCATCGTTTCAAATAGGCCGCGCTCGCCTCCGCCAAAATCGTCTTCAGCGGCGTTCCTGTTGCTTCGGCGAGCTTCCGGCAATCCTCATATTCCGGCGCGAAGCCATGCTCCGACACCTTAACGCGCACCGTTCCCTGCGCGATCTTCACGTCCACAAACTCACGGGCCAGGACCCGCCGTTCGGCTGAGTAGATCCGGAGACCCAACGTCGGCGTTTCCGCGAACATCAACGCGGCAAGCGGTTCCTGGTCCTCCGGACGCGCGATCACGCGCAGCAGCACGCCGTGGCGCCCTTTCTTCATCATCACAGGTTGCAGCGTTACATCGAGCGCGCCCGCGGCAAGCAATCGCTCCAGCGCGTACGCCAAAACCTGCGGCGACGCATCGTCGATGTTCGCCTCGATCACGCTTACGGTCGTCGACTCCCGCGCGCCCGACGCGTCTCCCAACATCACGCGCACCACGTTTGCATGCTCCGCGAAATCCTTCGAACCGGCGCCGAATCCCGATTTACCCATCGTCATGGCGGGCGCGGCTCCAAAGGTCTGGGCCAGTGTCACCATCAACGCAACGCCAGTGGGGGTCGCCAACTCCATCCTCGGGCCGCGTGCGTAAACCGGAACGCCTGCAAGCAGCCGCGCGGTAGCCGGAGCCGGAATCGGCAGTTCGCCATGCTCCGTCATCACCGTTCCGCTTCCCGTGTTCACGGCCGAGCAACTGACGCGCTCGACGCCCAACATCGCCAGCGCGGCGCATGCGCCCGCGATGTCGCAAATCGAATCCACGGCACCGACTTCATGAAAGTGAACGTTCTCGATCGGGACGCCATGCACGGCCGATTCCGCCTCGCCGAGGCGCTCAAACACGCGCGCCGCATTCTGTTTCGCGATCGCCGGCAATGCGGATGCCTCGATCATTCGCAGAAGCTCCGGCAGATGCCGATGCCGCGGCTGCTGTTCGAAATCGACAGAGAACTTGGCTGCTGCGATGCCGCGCCGCTTGACGCGCTCCAAGCGAAACTTCGCGCCAGTTCCCAGCGAGTCCAGCCCGGCGCACAGCGCCTCGAAATCCGCACCCGCGTCCAACAATGCGGCAACGGTCATATCGCCGCTGATTCCGGAGAATGCATCGAAGTGTGCAATCTTCATGCCGCCACTCCAGCGCCAAGCAACTCCGGCAGGATCGCGCCCGCCGCACCGCGCAGCGAATAATCGACGCTCGACGTCACGGCCGACTCCGAGACGTTCACCGCAATCGTGAGCGCGCCGTTTCGCTTCGCCAACGCCACCAGCCCCGCTGCCGGATACACGACCGCCGCGGTGCCCACTACAAGGAACGCGTCGCATTCCGCCGACGCCTTTTCTGCCTCGGCCCAGACGGCCTGCGGCAATGCTTCGCCGAACCATACAACGCCGGGCCGCGCGATGGCACCACATTCGCAGCGCAGCGGCAGTTCTTGCAAGGTCGCGCGCTCATCCCGCCACTCGCGAGGGCAACGCGTACAACGCAGAGTCCAGATATCGCCGTGCACCTTCAAGACGCGGCGGCTTCCCGCGCGATCGTGAAGTCCGTCGACGTTCTGAGTAATCAAGGTGAACGGTGGCGCGCGTTGCTCGAGCGCAACCAACGCGTGATGTCCCGCGTTCGGCGACGCCGCCGCGAGCTCACTGCGCCGCCAGTCGTACCACTCCCACACCAATTTCGGATCGCGCGCGAACGCCTCCGGAGTCGCCAACTGCTCTGGCCGGAGATTGCGCCACAGCCCGCCAGGGCTGCGAAACGTCGCGATTCCGCTCTCCGCCGAGATGCCCGCGCCGGTCAGCACCGCCACTCGCCGCGCTGCGTGCAATCGCTGCTGGATCTGCTTTCTAGGATCGTTCGCCAAGCTTCCATTCTAGCCGTGTGATATTCTGCCTGTTTTCCGCGCGCCGCCTTGAGGCTTCGCGCGAAACGTTGGAAAGGGGCATTCATCTCATGAGAGTCGGTGTTTTTACTCCGCTGTTGTCGCAGCTTCCGCTCGAAACGGTTTTCGAGAAATTGCGCGCGCTCAACATCTCGACGGTCGAACTCGGGACCGGAAACTATCCCGGTGATCCGCACTGCAAACTGTCGATGCTCGAAGATCGCGCGGCGCTCAAAGAATTTAAACAGAAGTTAAAGGACAACGGCTTCACCATTTCCGCGCTCAGTTCGCACGGCAATCCGCTCCACCCCGATCCCGCCATCGCCAAGGCCTACGCCGAGACCAGCAAGAGAACCATCCGCCTCGCCGAGAAGCTCGAAGTCCCCGTCGTCGTCGATTTCTCCGGTTGCCCCGGCGATCACGAAAAAGCAAAGTACCCCAATTGGGTCACCTGCCCCTGGCCGCCGGAATACCTGGATGTCCTCGACTGGCAGTGGGAAAAGAAGGTGATCCCCTACTGGACCAAGCACGCCAAATTCGCGGCCGACCATGGCGTGAAAGTCGCGATTGAAATGCACCCCGGCTTCGTCGTCTATAGCCCCGAAACGGCGCTGCGTCTGCGCGAAGCCTGCGGACCCACGATCGGGTGCAACTACGATCCCAGCCATATGTTCTGGCAGGCAATCGATCCCATCAAGGCGATTCGCGTCCTCGGCGATTCTATCTTCCACGTCCACGCCAAAGACACGCAGATCTACGACGCCAACCTTCCGAAGACCGGCGTGCTCGACACAAAGAAGTATTCGGACGAACGTAACCGCGCCTGGATCTTCCGCTCCGTCGGCTATGGCCATTCGTACGAGTGGTGGACCGAATTCATCTCCACGCTCCGCATGTTCGGGTATGACTACGTGCTCTCAATCGAGCACGAAGATACGCTGATGTCGCCCGAAGAAGGCCTGACCAAAGCCGCGCACTTCCTGAATCAGATCATGATCCGCGAAGGCACAACCGCCGCCTGGTGGATCTAGCCGTAAGGGCCAGGGGCGGACCTCCGTTCGCCCCTGCTACCCGCGCTTGCGAGACGCCCGCGCCATCATCCACTTTTGCGCGCTGAACGCAGTCTTCTCATCCGCCGCCGGCCGCACATACGCGCCATCCGCAAGCATGTGCCGCGCATTCTGGTTGTCCTTCAAATACGTCTCCAGAATCTCCTCGCGAAGCCGCTTCACCAGCTTGCGATCCTCCACCGGAAACAGAATTTCGACGCGCCGGTTGATATTGCGCGGCATCCAGTCCGCGCTGCCCATGTAGACGTCTTCCTGCCCGGCATTGAAGAAGTAGTAGATGCGGCTATGCTCCAGGAACCGCCCCACCACGCTCGTCACGCGAATGTTTTCGCTGACGCCCGGCACTTGGGGACGCAAGCAACAAATCCCGCGAATCAGCAGATCCACTTGCACGCCCGCTTGTGACGCCGCGTACAACATCCGGATCATATCCGGATCCACCAGCGCATTCATCTTCAAAATGATCCGCGCCTTCTGCCCGCTCTTCGAATGATCGATCTCGCGCTGAATCAACTCCTCCAGTCGCCGCCGCATATTGATCGGCGCGACAATCAACTTCCGGTACTCCGTCTTCGCCGAATACCCGGTCAGGTAGTTGAACAGATCCGTCACGTCGGAAGCGATCTCTTCATCGGCCGTGAAGAATCCCATGTCCGTGTACAGATTCGCCGTCACCGCGTTGTAGTTGCCCGTCGCCATGTGCACATAGCGCCGAATGCTGGCGCCCTCGCGACGCACAACCAGCGTCGCCTTCGCGTGGATTTTTAAGCCCAACAGTCCGTAGACCACGTGAACGCCCTCACTCTCGAGCGCCCGCGCCCATTCGATGTTCGACTCCTCGTCGAACCGCGCTTTCAGCTCGACCAGCACCGCCACCTGCTTGCCGTTCTCCATCGCTTCGAGCAGCGCCTCGACGATCGGTGAATTCCGCCCCACGCGATACAGCGTCATTTTGATCGCCAGCACCTGCGGATCGCGCGCCGCCTTCTGCAGAAACTCCACCACCGAACTGAACGCGTCGAACGGATGATTCATCATCACGTCGCCGCGACGGATCGTCCCGAACACATCCTCGTCGTCCTGTTTCAATTCAAGCGCCGCGGCCACCGCGGGAAGAAAGGGCGTGTCTTTGAGATCCGGGCGGTCCACCACCGAGCCCAAGTGCCGCAACCGGCTCACCACCAGCGGATCGGCAACCCGATACACATCCGTCGGATCGATCTCCAGATTGCTGACCAGAATTTCGAGCAGCGGCTCGGGCATGTCGTTGCTTACCAGCAATCGAACAACGTCATTAAATCGCCGCTGCCGGATGCCTTCTTCGATCGTCTCGAGAAGGTCGGCCGCTTCGAGTTCCCGGATCTCGATATCCGCGTCTCGCGAAATATGAAACGGATAGGCCTCCAGAATCTCCATCCCCGGAAACAACTTGTCCAGGTTGCCGGCAATCACTTGTTCCACCCAAACAAACGAATAGTGGCCCTGCTTCGCCCGGCCGCCATTCGACGCCGGAAGCAGTTGCGGAATCGTATCCGGAACTTTGATTCGCGCAAACCGCTCCGCGCCGTCTCGATCGCGAATCAACACGGCCAAATTCAAACTCAAATTCGAAATATGCGGAAACGGCCGGCCCGGATCAAACGCCAGCGGCGTGAGTACGGGATAGATGCTGTCGTTGAAGTACTCGTTCACGCGCGCGCGCTGCCGCTCCGCGAGGTCGCAGTAGTTCACAACCTCGATGCCTTCCGCCGCAAGCGCCGGGCGCAGATATTCGCTGAAGCAACTTCGCGCTTCCGCCATCAACTGCGCCACCCGCGTCCGAATCGCATCCAACTGCGCCGCTGGCGTCATGCCATCCGGCCCCACTTCCGAAATCCGCGATGCCACCTGCGCCTTTAGCGCCGCGACGCGCACCATGAAAAATTCGTCCAGGTTGGAGCCAACGATCGAAAGAAACTTCACTCGCTCGAGCAACGGATTTCGCGGATCCTGCGCCTCCTCAAGCACGCGTTGCTGAAAATCAAGTAGACTCAGCTCGCGATTAATGTACAGAGCAGCGTCGCCGAGCGAAGGCGTGGCGGTCACTGTCGCCGGCGAAATCGCCTTCCGTGAGACGGTTTTGCGCGGTTTTGCCAACGTGCGGCCAGGAATCGCCATATAGGGGTCAGTCTATCCCAGTCGGCCCCATGCCGTGTTCGAAGTCGGAAGGAGCCCCCCAGCGAATAACCGCGAGCGTCAGGAACGTGAAAGACTCCTCCAACCGCCTTCCAGCAAAGAACCGCGAACGAAGTGAGCGGATCTCACCCATACCAAATGCGCCCGATATAACCCCGCCCGTCAGCGAGAGGGAGCAAAAAGCGCGCGAGCCGATGAACCAACCTGGCGATAAATCCGAGCCGCGACCAGAGCAGCGCGAAGGGCCGCGTCGGGAGCGGACCCGCGACTCTAATCTCACGCGCAGCAGTCTCAACGATGTCCATCGGAAAGGAATGGGCCATGAAAACAATCCTCTGCCTCGCCGCCGCGCTGGCGGCTCTCGCGCAAACCGCGCACGCGCAAAGAGTCGAAGTCGAGTTCGACCACGGCGTCGACTTCGCACAGTACCGCTCCTACACCTGGCGTCAGCCGAAGATCAAATTCAGGAACCCCGCCCTCGACAATTCTCTCGTCGACCGCAAGTCCACGCAACTCGTCTGGCGAGCCATCGTCGAAGACACAAAGAGCGACGCTGTCGAGTTCGAAAAGCACCTCGACAAAGACGTCAATAAAGCCTTCGACACATACCCTCCGAAGAAATAACAGGCGTCATGCGGCATCAGAACGGAACCCCTACCGTAAGAAGTGCACAACCATTGACCCTTGCCGCCCAGCGAAGAACGCCGACCGTAAGCGAATGGGCCAGGACGAGGGAAGGAGGCCTAAAAAATGAAAGCCAGTCCCCCGCGGAGAGCCCGAGGCGATTGGATCAGCAGAATGCGACCGCCGTCGGCCGTCGTAAGCGCCAGATAGCCTTGCGCGAGCGCATTGCGCAGTTCGGCGGAGGCTTCGATGCGGCCCCCCATCCCGAAGAGGCCCGGCAGCGGCTGGCGGATGCTCACGTTCCAGCCTGTGTCGCGCGATGGGCTGTTGGTCAGATACACGTGCGCGGGCATCAGCGACCGGAAATCGGTCCAGCCGTAACTCGATGCGATGCGCGTACCGGCCCCCGGGATCTGTGCGGAAATGCGTGCCGTGATCCAGGCGCGCTGCAGGTGTTCGAGCGCCGCGCGCAGCTCCGCCGGATTGCCCGATTCCAGGAAGTGGTCGCGCGCGCCGAACGCGCCCGCGCGGCCCACCGCGATCATCGCGTCCAGATGTTCTCCCAGCCGCTGCTCGGCCGAAGCGGTGTAGCCGAAGCTGTGGAAACGGCCGGCATTAAAAAGATTCGTGCGCGACGACAAATCGGAAAGCAGGTCCGTCTCCGGCAAAAAGCCCGTAGGCGAAGAAATGGCCAGCGCGGTGTTCTGAATCGTCTCGTTGAACACGCTGCCACGCAGCGTCGTCGAGCCGAAGCGCTTCTGGTAGCCGAGCTCGATGTTGTTGTCGCGCTGAATGCGCGTGCGGCCGTCGCGCAACGACACACGCGGCAGCATCGCGAGCGCGGCGAGATCCACCTGCAGGGCATCGTCGCGGAGTGCTTCGTCGCCGATCGCACTGCGCCGTCCATCACTTTGTAACGGAGCGGCGAGTTCCGTGGGCGTCCCTCCGGAACTAAACGCAATCTGCACTGCGCCGATAGCGCCGAGGTCCGCCGTGACGCGAGCAAACGGACTCAAAAAATTGATGCGGTCGACGTAACTGACCGACTCCGCCGAGCCGCCGTACTCGAGCTTGATCCGGTCGGTAAATTGGAATCGATCGATAAAACTGAGCGACATCGTCCGGAAAACCGGCACCGAGCCGCCCGCCCCCGCGACCAAACCGACGCCGACGCGGTTGGGCAGGTACAACTGGCGCATGGTGAGCGTTACCGCGGGCGCAATGGCGCTCGCATCGTCGCGGCTATACGTGGTGCGGAACGAGGTCGCTGGAACCCCCGAGTTCGACGTGTAGCCGACGTTTCCAGAAAACTGTAGGCGATTGGCGCCGTTGATCGAGGTCGCGACCGAAAACGCAGTCCCTAGATCCTGCTGGCTGCCAGCGGTTCCATGGGCCGCCGAATCGCCGGCCGACAGTGCGAGTATGCCGCGCGTACCCGAGAACAGAGATCCGCGCGAAGACGGTGCCGTCGTGCCCGGATCGCGGAAGCGAAGCACGGGCCGCGTCGCCGCCGAGCCGCGCAGAACCCACTTCCACTCGTCCGACATCAACGCCCCGCGCGGCGGACCCGTATACACAAGTTCGACCGAACTAAAGATGCTCGCGAGGTTAATCGTCAGCACCGATTCCATCCCGGGCTGGACTGCGATGTTTCGGCGGATGGCGGGCACGAAGGACGAAAGCGACACGCGAATCGAGTAGAAGTCCGGCACGAGGCTGTCAAAGACAAACAAGCCGCGTTCGTTGGTCAGGATTTGCCGCACGACCGAATCCGCCCGGTTATACAGGATGACCGTCGCGCCCATTTGCGCGACGCCGAGAGAGTTCCTCACGTTGCCGGTGATGGCTCCGCCCGGGACAAGCGAAGCCGGCGCTGCGTACGCGCACGGTATCGCGAGAACCGCGCTTGTGGCCAAAAGCAAGGCAGTACGCATTCCGTTTCTCCCGGGATTGCTTTCCGCGAAGCAACTCCGTATCTGTTCCTACCTGGAAGGACGATCCAGGCAGGCATCCATTACATCACAAACCAAACGGCTACATCACAAACCAAACGGCTACATCACAAACCAAACAGGGAGCGAACGGCGTCCGCTCTGCCTGTCCGGAAACTACTTCTTCGCGGCTGCCACCTTCGCCGCAGCCGGCGCCGGATCGGCCACCGTGAAGTTCGCCGTCTCCGTCAACGTCTGGTTGCGAATTTTATCAACGATCTTCATGTTCAGCGTATAGTTGCCCGCCAACATATCCTTCAGCGGCAGCAACTTCTCGACGACAACCAGTGCGCTGGCGCCGCCCGTATCGGCCACCTGTTCCTGGTATTCAAACACCTTCTCGTTCGAACCGATCTTCACGATCTCGTAGTCGATCGTCGCGTTCGGCTTGCGCGTCTTCTCATCCGACGCGAAGTTGTAGAGCTGCGTGTAGATGCCGAGCTTCTCGTCGCGCTTGAACACGCCGTCGATGCGCGGGCGCACCTTCGAAGTGCCAATCACGAACTGTCCCGTGCCGATGCTCTTGGTCGGAACCTTTTCGATGATGTCGGCGAGTATCAGCGAACTCGACGCGAGCTTCTCATCCTCAAAGTGCGGAATCTCCAGCGCCACTTCGTAATTGTTCACCGTGCCGCCCACGAGGTCCTTCGCGACCACGTTCAAGCGGTATTTGCCCGGAGGCAGCGGAACCGACTTCTGGTAAACCTTCGCGCCCCGCGCCGCTTCCTGCAGAAGTTCGGTCGGAACTTCGGTCGTGATCGCTTCTTCAAACACGTTCACCGTGCGGCGCGACATCGAAGAGATGCGTGCGTAGATGTTGATGGTCGACTTCGAGATGCCATCCTTATCCTTGAACTGCAGGTCCTTGCCTTCGAACTGGATCATTACGGAGGTGAGGATCGAAGACGAGGTGAGCGGAATTACGTCGTAGCGGACCCGCATCGGCAGCAGGTTGAACTTGATCGTCGAGTTGACGATCGCTTCGAGATCCTTGAACTTGATCGTCGGCGGCTTCTGCAAGGCGGCGAACTGCTGCAGGCGATCGAACTGGTTCATGCGCGCGGGTAGCGGCTGGTTGCCCGTCCCAAGTCGCGTTCCGTCGGTGCGCGTAAAGCGGTCGGTTTTTGAAGACAGGCCCATCTGTTCCTGCATCGTCAAACCCGCGTTCGGGACGTACAGCAGCGCGTCTTTCTCCGACGGATCCATCGTCATGCGGTATTCGCCAGACTGCGTCGTGTCGACGAATTCGATATTGATGTCGGTGCCGATGCCGTCGATATAGCGATACCGCCACTTCTCGAACGGGAACGTCGATGTCGTGCCGCCGCCTTCTTCGAAGGGGCGCTGGTAGGTTCCGCCGGAAGGATGTGATTCGATTTCGTCGGGCGGTCCGAACGTGATGTAGATGCGGCCGCGGTCGGATTTCCAACCGGGGATGCCGGAGGCATACCGCTCGTTCGCGTACGCAATGCGGCGATAGTGCTCTTCTTTGTACTCGTTCTCTTCGGTGTCCGGAGTAGGATCGCGACGGAGCCAGAATTGTTCCACGAAGCTCTGGCGTTCTTCGTCGGTGGCGAAACGCTTAAACGCGGCGCGCTCTTCATCCGTAATGATGTAGCCCACTTCTTCCGACAGCCACTTCTTGTACGGAGTCTCAAGTTCCTTGCGGAGCTTGTCGTCGCGCCTCTTCCGGTCTTTTTCGGAGAGCGGCTTGGCAACGGTTTCCCGCTGTTCCGAGGACGACGCTTGGTCTTTCTTTTTATCGGCGCCCTGAATGAGCAGCGCGGCCGTCGTCAGGAGCGCGAGAGTCCGCGGCAGAGTTCGATGCATAATCACTTCCACCTATAGCGATTGTACGGCTGTTGATGGGACGCAAGCAATGGGGTGGCCGTTTCGCTCGCCATGAATTTGTACACAGTTACAACGCCGCCCGATGTGCAACTCCTGCACAGTCTGTGCCCCGGCAGGTGCCGGAAGCCCGTTCTCGGCGGCGAACGAACCCCACAAGCATCGAGCCGCGCACGCAGCGAGGGCGAAGCCCGAGCGAAGTAAGCGGGTGCTCGCCACCGGGTAGGAGTGAAAAGGCCGTTTGCCGGCAGCACTAGACTGTAAG
>JAYVTO010000013.1:0-31087 GCA_043788745.1 Acidobacteriaceae bacterium | reverse complement strand
TGCGGATTTTGTGAACGAGATTGGTGCTGTGGCGGGGTTGTCGGAGGCGTTGGCATTTCCGCCCTGAAGGGCGGGGTTATGGCGGTGGTGTGTGGTGTGTGGCCGCTCGCTTACGCTCGCGGTTCTTCGAGAGGAGCATTTTTCCACAGTTCCTTGCGGGCGGGGTTGTCGAGGAGTTCGCAACCCCGCACTGAAGGGCGGGGTTATCACGGCGGCGCACCGCCTCTCCTCGTTGCGCCTCATGCTGAGTTCTTTGCAGTTTGCTGCTGCTCACAACTGGTTTCTGGCGGTCATTGACGCGCGGGCGTCCGCTCACTCTCCATGAACCATCCTGTACTTGGTAGCAGCAGGGCGGGGTGTCGGCTGGTGCATCCGCTCCCGACGCGGCCCTTCGGGCCGCTTTGGTCGCGGCTCGGATTTGGTGCATTTCGCTCGGAAAGTCAACCCTGCCCGAAGCGGACCAGGACACATTCACCACCTTCTCGCGGAACCTCGCGAACGATCTCCACGTGCACGGAACGCTAGAAGAATCTCTAGCCATGAACATGGCCGCCGCGCAATATCAAATCGAGCGCGCCCGCGCCATCGGCAACAATATTCTGGAAATAGGCGCAATCGATCACGCCGCCGAACTCCCGGAATCCGAGCACAATCCGTCCATTAGGCACGCCATCGGACTCGCCGAATCCTACAAAGCGAACGCGAAATCGCTCGACCTAAACTCGCGCTACACCGCGCGTCACAGCCGAGACTTTCTCCAAAATCACACCCGCCTCTGCCAAGTGCAAAAGGAGCGCCAACGCTATCAACAGGAGCACAAACAGCGCCACAACCGGGCCTTCGCGCAGTATCAACAGGCCGCCGTCACGGGCAAGCAGGCCTCTCGGAATCAGGAACATGCAGAGGCCCCTGGCTTCGTTCCGCAGCTCCCGGACGCGGCCCCAGACGCGCCCCAGCCGCCTGCAAATACCTCTCCATTAACCAGCGCAAACACGCTCGACTTAGTCAAAACGAACGAGGAAACCGCCGCCTAATCCCCCACCAGTAATCCTCTATTCGCCAAGCAAGAACCCGAAGTGTGCCCGGCCGCTCCGAGTAAAGAAGCAACGCGTCAGGACGCAAAGACCTGCGGATTCGCGCCACGCTATACTACGGCGGTCCGGAATCTTACGGACTCGGCAACAAGAAAGAGGAACACGAGAGATGAAACGCACTGCTTTCCGGCTACTTCCATTCCTATTCACGCTCGCTGCGAGCGCAGAGACACCGGGCGTCGTCATCTGGAAGTCGGGCGATCTCAAAGCCTACCAACAGAAACTGGCCGCCAAGATGGACGAGAAGAAGATGGCCAGCGAGAAGATCAATGATTTCGGCAGTAAATACGCCATGATCGCGCATCGCGAAGCCACTGGCGAAGCAGAGATCCACGACGTCTGGGCCGATATCTTCGTCATCCAAAGCGGCGAAGCGACGCTCGTCACTGGCGGAACGTTGAAGTCGCCCAAGACGACTGCGCCCGGCGAGCTACGCGCGCCCGCGATCGATGGCGGAGAGAAGCAGAAGGTCTCCGCCGGTGACATCGTGCACATCCCGGCCAAAGTCGCGCATCACATGCTGGTTGAGAAAGGCAAGCAAGTGACGTACTTCGTTTTGAAAATCGATTCGAAATAGCGCAAAAAGACGGCGACAGCATCAAAGCGCCCCGCAGTCACTACTAGCCAAACTAGGCAACTAGGCGCCGTCCTTCCAGAACAACTCCGCATCGGACCGCCGAACGTAGTTCGCATCGGCACCCGCCGGATCGCCCGGCTCCGCGGCCGCAGCCAAGTGCGCAATCGCGAGTGCCAGCCCCCGCGGAGCCGTAACGCAAGGCGCTGCCGGCGGCAGCGCCGCGGCGAACGCGGTATAGTCCTGGGCAATAAACTCCAGATCGTCCTCCATGCGCAGCGCGGCGAGCCAAGCGGGAAGCGCCGCAACTACCTCGGCCGAAACGATCTCAAGATCCGCGTCATAGACGGCCGCATACACTTCACCGCGACGGGCGTCGAGCAGCACCGCACGACGCGCCCGCGAGCCGAACGAGGCAAGCGCCTGCAGATTCGACACCGCCACAATGGGTTTGCCCCCGACTTCGGCCAGCCCCTTGGCAGCGGCGAGCCCGACTCGGACTCCGGTGAATGAACCCGGCCCGGACGCAGCGGCGAAGCGCGTGACCTCGCGAAGCTCAACGCGATTCCTCTTCAGAAGACTCGCGATGGCATCGAAGATCAGCGGTCCAAAGCCGTCCGGCGCGTGGATCGGAAGCTCGGCAGCTATCGAATCGCCGCCAGGCGATTCCCCGATGAGCCCCACACTGCCGAATTCCGCCGTCGTATCGATTGCGAGAATCAGACTCACGGCAGCAGCCTGTAGATCTTGTCGAGCACGTAGACCTTGCCGTTCGCGTTGATCGCCGAAAGCCGCAGCGTCAGCACAGCCGGCAACTTCGTCGTCAGTTCCTTCGGGATGCGGAACATGCCGTCCGGACCGCTGCCGAGTACGCGCGCGCCCTGCGGTCCAGCGACTACTTCGGCGGTCCAGAAATACAGCATCCGCCGCGTCGCCCGCGTCGAGCGACGCATCTTCGCCTTGAAGGGAATCGGCGTCGATGCCGAGATATCCTGTCCCGCCGGATCCGCGATGTCATACGGAATCTTCTCCGAGCTTTGTTCGATCTCCTGCACCGGAACTGCTCGGGAGGCGAACTTGTAAGACCGCAGCATGCCTTCCTTCTTGCCGTCGCGCGAGAGCTGCAGCAGCCAGTCGTGCGAGCGGTCCGGAGGCTCGGCCACGAAGCGCTCGCCCTTCCAATCCTTGCGGCGGGTGTCTTCGCCGGTCGCCGGATTGATCCAACGCACGTTGTAGTTATGCCGCCGCACGCCGACCTCAATCGGACCCGCGGGTTTCTCGACGTAAACCAGATATTCTACGCCGTCGGCTTCGTTCTCTTCGGGCCTGTCCAGATCCGGAATCTCAAGAGCGATCGCGCGCGCGCCGTCGACGTCGAAATACGGCGCAAGCTCCCAGTGGCGAGTATCGCTCATCAGGTCGAACCAGGCCGTCAACGTCTTCGCGCACTCGTCGTTCGGCGGCGTCATCGATGGATACTGGCCATTCATCGTCGCGTTCCAAAGCGCCTTGCGGAACGCAGTGCAATCGGAGATGGTCGCCGCATTGACGAACGGCGCAGCATAAAGCTGATGCTCCACCGCGCCGAGCGCAATGTCGGCGGATTGGTAACTGAAGAAGTTCATCCACTGGTCGCCAGTGAGGGACGACGACGAAGCTCCGCCGACGGTCGAGCGCGGATGATTGTAGGGATCGAAGCGCTTCAGCAGGTCGCCATAATCCTTCATGAGAAGGCGCGCGTCAGCGCGATTCTCGAACGACTCAATGCCCTGCCAAGTGATGTTCATCGGCGCATAACGAGCCGCTAGATACTGAAGAAACGCCTCACGCTTCCCGGGCCCAGGCAGATCGCGAAGGACGAGGTCAAAGGTGATGCCCTTCGCGTTCATCGCGCGAATGCGGTCGTCGATTTCCTTGAAGTACGCGGAGTCGGCCGCGGACTTCGCGAGTACGCCGCGCAGATGGGTGAACTTCTGCTCCGCACGCTTCGCAACTTCAGCATCGAACGCCGTGCGCGGCTGATCCATATCAATGGCCGCGCCCATCCAGAGATGCGGCTTCGGAATCGGTACGACCTTGTCCATGTTGCCGCGCTCCGTCGCCCAGTGACGGACGTTGGCGGTGCGAATGAAGCCCGGCGACTCAGAAGCGACGGCCGTCAGCTTGCCTTCCTGATTGTTATAGCGCGCGAGCGAACTGGTGATTTTGTAATCCCACTCACCCGCTTCGTTGGGGCCGAAGCGGACGGTCAGCTTTGATCCGCCCTCCCAGAACGCGTATTGCTTTAGCGTTTTCTTGCTCGGCGATCGGAACTCGATATGAAACTGAACAGAATCGCCGCGCTCTCCTGCCGCCAAGTCGAAGAAGAGATCGCAGTTCGCGTATTCCGGCGTCGCGGGGCACGACGCGGTCTGCGCGGAAAGAGTGGACGCAAAAAGAAACACGGCGAGCGCGAGCATTGCTTTCAGGATAGACGTTGGCACCGGCGGTCAGGTTGCGTTCGAGGAGACGCGCGGCGCTTCGGTTGATAACATAAGCAGCTATGATGCGATTGCTTTCCTTCCTTCTGTCCGCGACGCTCTTGTCGAGTGCGGCAACCATTGCCGAGAAGACCGCCGGCGCGACGAAGCTTCCCGGCTTCTTCACTCTCTATTGGGACGCCAAGGCGGGCAAGCTGTGGCTCGAAGTCGACAAGGTCGGTACGGAGTTCCTGTACATCAGCTCGCTGCCTGCCGGCATTGGCTCAAACGACATCGGGCTTGACCGCGGACAACTCAGCGGCACCCGCGTCGTGAAGTTCGAACGCAGCGGGCCGAAGCTGCTGCTCATCCAGCAGAACGAATCTTTCCGCGCCGTCTCGAACGACACCGCCGAGCGCAAGGCCGTAGAGGATTCGTTCGCGCAAAGCGTCCAGTGGGGCTTCGCGATCGATACCGAAGAGGGCGGACGCTATCTCGTCGATGCGACGGCGTTCTTCCTGCGCGACGTGCACAACGTGGTTGGCACGTTGCAACGCGCGCGGCAAGGCACCTTCCGGTTGGATCCGCAGCGCAGCGCATTCTACGAACCGCGCACCCGCAGCTTTCCAAAGAACACCGAAGTCGAAGTCACTCTCACCTTCGGCGGCGATCAGCCTGGACCGTGGCTGCGGGGCGTCGCCCCAGACCCGACGTCGGTGACCGTGCGCGAGCATCATTCGTTGGTTGAACTGCCTGGACCCGGCTTCAAGATGCGCGGGTATGATCCTCGTTCGAGTTTCCACGGCGTTGAATACATGGACTACGCGACTCCGATCTCGGAGCCGATCTCAAAACGCTTCGCCGCGCGGCATCGCCTGGCAAAGAAGGATCCAACGGCGGCGATCAGCGAGCCTCTGAAGCCCATCATTTACTACCTCGATCGCGGCGCGCCGGAGCCGATTCGATCGGCGCTGCTCGATGGGGCGCGTTGGTGGAACCAAGCCTTCGAGGCGGCCGGCTACAAGGACGCGTTCCGCGTCGAGTTGCTGCCCGAGGACGCGGACCCCATGGATGTCCGCTACAACATGATCCAGTGGGTGCATCGTTCGACGCGCGGCTGGTCGTATGGCGCGTCGGTGACAGACCCGCGCACGGGCGAGATCATCAAAGGCCACGTGACCCTAGGATCCTTGCGCGTGCGACAGGATTATATGATTGCCGAAGGATTGCTCGCGCCGTACGAAACCGGCAAGCCCGCATCGCCCGAGATGGCGAAGATGGCGATCGCGCGCCTGCGTCAGTTGTCCGCGCACGAAGTCGGGCACACGCTCGGATTGCAGCACAACTATGCGGCCTCAACGCGCGACCGCAGTTCCGTGATGGATTATCCGCATCCTTGGGTCGATCTGGAAGGCGCGGGCGCGCCTTCGTTGGGAAACGCCTACGCCGTGGGCATCGGCTCGTGGGACAAGCTTTCGATCACGTGGGGCTACTCCGACTTTGCAGGGGGCACGAACGAGAAGACAGCGCTCGAAGGGATGATGCGCAAGGCGAACTCCGATGGGTTCCTGTTCATCAGCGACTCCGATTCGCGGCCGGAAGGTAGTGCGCATCCGCAAGGACATCTGTGGGATTCAGGCGCGAACGCGGTCGACGAACTGAATCGGCTGATGAAGGTCCGCGCGCGCGGCCTCGAACGGTTCGGTGAGCGCAACATTCGCGAAGGCGCTCCGATGTCGTCGCTAGAGGATGTGCTGGTGCCGTTGTTCCTGTTGCATCGCTATCAGACGGAGGCTGCATCAAAGGTGTTGGGCGGACTCGACTACACCTACGGACTACGCGGTGATGGATACAAGCCGCCGACGATAGTTCCAGCCGCGGAGCAGAAGCGCGCGCTCGATGCATTGCTGAAGACGATCGAGCCCTCGGCGTTAGAGATTCCGGCGCGCGTGCTGGCGTTGATCCCGCCCCAAGCGGAAGGCTATCGGCGAACGCGCGAGGACTTCAAAACGCATACGGGGCTGACGTTCGATCCGTTGGGAGCGGCGGAGTCGGCGGCGGACCTCACGGCGCGGCTGATCTTGAATCCCGAGCGCGCCGCGCGCCTCGTGCAGTATCACGCGCGGAATGCCGCGATGCCGGGCTTGGGTGAAGTAATGGACAAACTGCTCGGCGCGACGTGGAGAGCTTCCGTGCCCGCGGGCCTGCAGGGCGAGATTCGCAGGACGGTGGACAACGTGGTGCTGTATCACCTGATGGCGCTCGCGAACAATGAGGGCGCGACAGGACAAGTGCGAGCACTCGCGTGGGCGAAGTTGGATGCATTATCCAAGTACGCGGCGGGCGCCACGGCGAAGGACGAATCGCAACAAGCTCATTTGAGTTGGGCGGTTTCGCAGATCAAACGGTATCGCGAGAATCCGAAAGAGATTCCGGTAGCGAAACCGGTGGAGGCTCCGCCGGGGCAGCCGATTGGGTGTGAGGATCAGCCGTAGCGCAGGACAGAGTCGGTGCTGAAGTTAGTACGCGCGACCTTACGGTCGGGCCTCGGACGCTACTCCGCCTTGCGCGGCAGCATTGCCGGAGGCATCGCCGCGTTGTACACGATCGACGCGATAATCGCCGACGGCGGAGAGTTCGACTTTTTCCTGCGCGCACTTTTTCCTGCGCGCACAAGGATGCGGCGAGGAATAGAAGGGCGAGGCGCATAAGCCTACAGTATAGGCGCGCGCCAGCGGCTAGTTGACGGTGTTGCGGCGCGGCGCACGGCGTTTTGCTCGCTTGGGAACGGACTTGCTCCGGCGGACTTTCTTGCCTTTGCGGTAGTTGCTCTTACTCGTAACCTCCTTCGCGGGGACCTCGGTTTCGGCAGCCGGGAGAACGGCGATGCTGCCGAGGAAGGAAGCGACCAGCAGGAGGGCAACGCGTTTCATGCTGTCAGAATAGCGCGACGGAGTAAGTATTGGGGGATTGGCGTTCCGAAGCCTGTTCGCCGACGCTGACGGTTCTTCCAGTAAGGAAGGTGAGGCGCTTCACTGGCGCGGGCGGCCGAAGAGATCTTTCGCCGCGAGCTTGCGCTGCTCTTTCGTCGGCTTCCATTTTTCGGCGCTGATCTTCGGGGCCTTGTATTTGCCAGGCTTGTGGTACTTGTACCTGGGTGGCGAGAATTTCCGTTTGCTTTCGGCGCAGAGGCTGGTGGCGCTTAGCGCGAGCAGCAGGAGGGAAGCAAGTAAGCGCATAGTTGGACCTCGACCGCGACGCGGCCTTTCGCCTGGAAAGCTATCGGCTGTTTGCGCGGTCGAGAGTAGGGCGGGGGCGACAAAAGCGAGAATGAGAGCTTCCCGGGCGTAGAAAGCGACGCCAAAGGGGGAGCGGTTGCAGTTGCTTGGTCGGACCTGGTGGTCAGACCTGGCGGACGACCTACCAGTGGCGCCGCGCTCTCGAGAGAACGCAACCTGTTTCTTGCGACTCTTGGTCCCGACGCGTCTACGCCCGGGCCCGCAGAATGAAATCCACGGCCATCCGCGCGTGCAACGCCGTGGTGTCAAACACCGGGATTGAGACGTCGGGTTGTTTAACGATCAGCGGAAATTCCGTGCATCCAAGAATGATGCCCTCCGCCCCGCGCTTCTGAAGCTTGGCAATCTCGGCGAGTATGTAGGCCTTCGACGTGGGCAACAGCTTGCCTCTGTCCAACTCTTCCTGAATGATCCGATGCAACTCCAGCCGGTCCACCCGATCAGCGGGCGCAATCGCGTCCACGCCGAAATGCTCTTTCAGCCACTTGGGAATAAAGCCATCCTCCATGGTGAAGATGGTGCCCAGCAGCCCGGCCTTCTTCAGCTTCTTTTCCGCGATTGCGGAGCCCGTGGCGTCGGCGATGTGCAGAATCCGCATGCCAGTCGCCGCGACCACCTTGCCGTAGACCTTGTGCGGAGTGTTCGCGCAAAACATCACCGCTTCGGCGCCGGCGGATTGCAACTTCCGCGCCGCGTCGCTCAGCATGGCGGCGATCTCGTCCCATTTGTCCTGCCGCTGCAATTCGAACACATGCTGTTGATTCAGGTTGAACAGCACCAACGGCGGGTTTGTGTTGTCGGCGTAGGCTTCATTCACCGCCTGATTGATGTAGCGATAGTATTCGACGGTTGAATACCACGACGTGCCGCCAATCAACCCCAACGTGCGCATCCGCGCGCGAGGAATTAGCCCAGGTTTCGACTGTCCAATGAGCGACGAAGCAAGAGACGAGGCAACGAACAGGCGCCGGCTGATCATCGCACCACTCTACAATGGCCGACACGGCGTCCGGACGCCCGTCTTCTCAGCGGTTGCGTCTTGGGGGAAGACGGGGCAGGCCGACAACTGGTGAAACGACGCCTTCGCAACATGGGCCCGAACGCTATTTTGGCGTGGGGCGCTTACTATGCGCCCACTTCGGGGTCGCTGCGCGCGCGCCTCGAAACGATCTTCAAAGCTTCGCCCGAAGCCATATGCGCGTCCTTCTCGTTCATCAGCATCGGATCGATGGCGCCGAAGACCTCCTCCCAACGCAGCCCATCCGTAATCAGAACGATGTTCTTCGCGTCCGCAGGCGCATCCGGAACCTCGACCAACGGGGGCAGGGCGAAAATCAAGAACAGGACCAATCGCAGCAAGCGGGCATATCGAAGCAGGATGACCACCCCCTGACGGGCGTCATTGATCAATCCGAACTCGTCATTCGTCGCTTCCCTTCGTCCTACAATAGAGATTGAATGGACATCTTCGACGAAATCGTGCGGTTGCGCCGCCTGGGCCAGAAGTGCGCCCTCGCCACAATCGTGCAAGTAAAAGGCTCGATCCCCAGTTTTGAGAGCGCCAAGCTGCTGGTCCGCGAGGACGGCTCCATTTTCGGAACCATCGGTGGCGGATGTGTCGAAGCCGAAGTGTGGACCGTCGCCCGCGAAGTCATCGACACCGAGCGCCCGCGCCACTTGAACTTCAGCCTCGGCCAGGACGCCGCCTACGACAACGGGCTGATTTGCGGAGGCCAATTGAACGTGTTCGTCGAACCTGTCGTTCCCCAGCCGCGCGCCTACATCTTCGGGGCGGGCCACGTTTCGAAATCGATTTCGAAAGTCGCCACCATGGCCGGCTTCGCCACCGTCGTGATCGACGACCGCGAAGCCTTCGCCAATGCCGAACGCTTTCCCGAAGCCGAAGAACTGTTCGCCGATGAATACGAAGCCGTCTTCCCCAAGCTCGAAGTAAACTCCTCCAGCTACATCATTATCGTCACCCGCGGCCACCGCGACGACATGCGCGTCCTTCGCTGGGCCGCGACCACGAACGCGCGGTACGTTTCGATGATCGGCAGCAAGCGTAAGACGATCTCCGTCGTCAAAGAACTCGAGAAAGAAGGCATCCCGCGCACCGCGTTCGAAAAGCTCTTCGCCCCCATGGGCCTCGAAATCGGCGCTGAATCGCCGGAGGAGATCGCGGTCAGCGTGGTGGCTGAGATGATCGCCGTCCGCCGCATGCCCGAAGGCGAATGGCGCAACGCCGCCAAGTCGATTTTCGTGAACGAATCGCTGCGGACGATTCTGAAGTGATCGGACGGCATCCCCCAGCCGCCGTCATCCTCGCCGCCGGAGCCTCCTCGCGGATGGGCCACGTGAAGGCGCTGCTCGACATCGAAGGCGAAACGTTTCTCGACCGCCTTGCCCGCGTTCTCGGATCGCGTTGCTCGCCGGTGATCACGGTGCTCGGCCATCATGCAGACGCCATTCGCGCAGGAGTTCGTGAACCCAACGCCATGCGCTTCGTCTTTAACCCCGAACCGGCCCGCGGGATGCTGACGTCGCTCCAAGCCGGCCTCCACGCCATCCGCGACCTGTCAGCCGGTGTGCTGTTCACGCCTGTCGATGTGCCGCTTGTATCACCAGACTCTATCGGCCTTCTGGCGGAAGCCCTCGCAAAAGGCGCCAGCGTTGCCGTCCCCGTCTTTAAGGGCAAGCGCGGCCACCCGGTCGCAATCTCCCGAGGCGTCGCCGAGCGCCTCCTCGAACTCCCCGAAAGCGGGCGCGCCAATGAAATGATGCGCGCCGAGACATCGATCGAAATCACCGTAACCGATGCCGGCGTCATCCTCGAAGTCGATACGCCGGACGATTATAAGGACCTGCTATGCCGCGCTGGCTAACCCGCGGGCTCATTGCTCTGCTGCTTGCCATCGTCGTCGCCGGCATCGGCGCGCCCTATCTGCGCGCCGACTACTTCCGGCATCGCATCCAGGAAGAGCTCGAACGCGGTCTCGGCCGCAAGGTCGACGTCGGGGAAGTGCACTACACTCTCTTTGCCGGACCTGGTTTCAGCGTCTCTCGCGTCATCATTCATGACGACCCACGCGTCGGCATCGAGCCCCTGGCGTACGTCGAATCGCTGGAGGCGCGCGTGCATCCGGCGAGCCTCTGGAGCGGACGCCTGGAATTCTCGAGCCTTCGGCTTTCCGACACCACCGTCAATCTCATCAAGCCCGACGACGGTCCGTGGAACTTCCAGCGTCTCGTCGAGCGCTCCGCCGAAGAGGCTCGCGCACTGCCGCCGATCTACGTTCGTTCGAGCCGGATCAATTTCAAATTCGGCGACACCAAGGCCGTCGTTTATTTCCGCGACGCCGACCTTGATGTGGATCCAGGCGACAACGGTCGCGTGCAATTGAAGTTTGCCGGCGACCCAGCCCGCACGGATCGCGCGCAGCAAGGGTACGGCCGCGTCACCGCCAACGGCGCATGGCGAGTGGGCGCAGGCGGAGGCGAATCCCAGCTCGATCTTCTGCTCGAACTCGAGCGCAGTTCCATTCCCGAGATCGTTCGCCTTCTCGATGGCCGGGATCTTGGCGTCCAGGGCGTAATTTCCACTCGCGCGCGCGTCGCTGGCCTCGTATCGAACTTGCAGATTACCGGCAAGCTGCAGGTCGAGGACCTCCGCCGCGCCGAGATCGGCGGGCGCGGCGGCAGTTGGAAGATTCCCTATCGCGGAACCCTCGACTTGAAAAGCGAAAAGCTCGCTCTCGAAACCGAATCCGGCGTCGAGAAAGGCAAGAAACCCGTCATCGAAGCGCCTGTCTCGTGGCGTGCCTCCGGAACCGGCCTCATGTCCAAGCCCCGCTGGGAGGCTTCCGTCGAGATGAAGGAACTGCCTGCCGCCAGCTTCGTCGAAATCGCGCAGCACCTGGGCTTGGCCTATCCGTTGCCCGGCGCGGCACTCAAGCCGGTGATCGACGGCAAGCTCGACGGCTCGATTAACTATTCAACCAGCGCCGGCTTCCGGGGCCAGGTGGTCGCGCAGGATGCCCTGCTCACGTTGCCGGGCGCGCAACCCATTCGACTCCGCCGCGCGGAACTGGTGGTCGACAACCAGCAATGGCGCATCGAGCCCAGCGCGCTCGAAATCGGCGGAGGCCAAACCGCCGAACTGCAGGGCAGCTACTCGCTCGCCGAGCGCGCCCTCGAAATTCGCGTCTCGACCGAAGAACTGAAGGTCGCGGAGCTCCAATCGTCGAGCGGTCGTCTGCTCGGCGCAGCCGCCGTGCCTCTGCTCGAATCCGCGAAGGAAGGCTCCTGGAAAGGGTGGATCCGCTACCGCCGCGCCGGTGACGCCGAAGGCGAATGGTCCGGTGAATACGACCTGCAGAACGTCGTGCTCGACGTCGATGGCTTGGCGGATCCGCTTCGCATCGCAACAGCCGCGATCGCGCTCGACGGCCCACGCATGACCGTCAAGAGACTCCGCGCGCGCGCGGGCAAGATCGCCTTCGAAGGCGAGTTCCGCCGTGCCGGAGCAAAATCAAACCACCTCGAAGTCACCATCGAAAAGCTAAACGCTTCTGACCTGGAACTCCTCCTCGCTCCGTCTTTGACCCGGCAACAAGGCTTCCTCGCGCGCACTCTGCGCTTTGGGAGTGTCGAGGCTCCGGAGTGGTTGCGCACTCGCCATCTGGACGCCACCGTTTCCGTCGAAGAGTTCCGCGCCGCTGAATACTCGGGTTCGATCGATGCCGCCGCCGTTCGCTGGCGCGGCACGCGCATTCAGATCACCGGCATCGATGGCTCGATCGAAGACGCCGCAATCAACGGGGCTCTCGTGGTCGATCTCGACGGCCGCGCGCCGAAATACGCCTTCCGCGGCAAGTTGCTCGATGCGCTGTATCACGGCGGGCGCCTGGAATTCGACGGCAAGCTCGACGCCGAAGGCTCCGGTGTCCAACTCCTTGGCTCGCTCCGCGCCGAAGGCGCAGTAAAAGGCCGCGCGCTGAACTTTGCGCCCGACGCCGAATTAAAAGCCTTCTCCGGTCAGTTCGAATTGACCTCAGGAACCTCCGGACTGCGCTGGCGACTCGCGAATCTCGAGGCTACGCAAGGCACCGACACGTTTACCGGACAGGGTGTAACCCAATCCGATGGAAAGCTGATCGTGGATCTCGCCGGCCGCAAATCGCTGCGGCTAACCGTGGCTCCGTAGCGCGCTACGCCGCCGCCAAACGAAGTACGCCGGAACGCCCGTCAACGCGATCCCAATGCCAACCGCGCTGTTCAATGGATGCTTGTACGCCGAACTGAGAATCACCGCCATTGAAAGGCTCAAGAAGAACACCGTGGAATACGGATGTCCGAAGGCCCGGTAGCCGGGGGTCACGTTGGCTTGACGGTCGCGCCGCCGAAAGATGAAACGCTGAACACCGTCAGTAGCGTGAACAGCATCTCGACCGACATCACGTACCGCAGAATCGCTTCGAACCGCCCCGTCAGCGCGGCAACAGGCACCCGAGTCTTTGGATGCAGCCACGCAACTTTCTCGAAGAACAGTCCATCCTTCGCCACGGCGTAGTACAGTCGCGGCGTCGTCAACGTCGCCCGACTCAAATAGCCCGCGGCGGAAATCATGATGCCGAACGCGATCCACGCCGCCCCCGGACTGCCCAGCGCCAGCCGCATCACCGCTGACGCCGGAGCCGGCGTCGTCATCAAGTCCGCCCCGAGCACGCGTGCGCAGACCAAGTTGACGCCGAGGTAGAGTTACGCGCCGTTCTCACCCGCCGCCAACGTGATGTTGGCCAACTCTCGCGCCAGTGCGTCCGCCGTCGGCCAGCCGTAGCCAATCCGCATCGACCGGCGGCTTTCATCGAACCAATGGCCCGGCCCCACCTGCGTCCGGCACTTCCCTGAGAGCGTCGCGTAGAATTCCTCCACATCAACCGAAACCGCATGCCGGAATCGCGGAAAGCACACCACGCCTCCCTGCGGCGTCACCCATTCGAGCAACGTCTGCTCCTGCATCCATCGCCGCAGAATCGCAAAATTCGCTGTCGTGATAGTTTGAATCGCGACCAGCACCTCGGATTTCCTGCGCAGCAGCGCATGTGATGAATTTCTCCGACTCCGCCCCCAACCGCCAAACCCGTCCGCGACCGTAAAGGGTTCGTTCTTCGAAGACGGCTCGCGCCTGCCGCTGCGCTCAGGCCACCGGCCCCGGGTCGCCCATCATGCTACCCAAACGCCACTAGAGATCGAACGGCCATTTCCGACTGCGACCCGCCCCCCGCACCGGCAGAACTGTGGGAGCATACGTCAAAGGAGAGCTATGAGAAGCCTGCTTCTGCTCACACTCACGTTCCTACCCGCCATGGGTGCGGAAACCGACGCGACCGAGATCGCGATCCGTCAAACGCGCATGAGGTCCAACATCGCCATCCGCCGCCGCGACGTCAAAATGTTTGCCGCTAGCCTCGCGGACGACTTCTTGATCGTTCGCGGAAACAGCACGTCCGCGTCGCGCAAGGACTACCTCGATGCCCAAACCAGGAATTTCTCCGATCCGAACGGTACGCTCTACGACCGCGCGACGGACAAAATCGAGGTCTCGCGCGCCGCCCCGCTCGCTGCCGAACACGGCCACTGGTCGGCAATCCAAAACGACAAGCGCGTCTACGGCGGCACGTATCTCGCCATGTGGCGACTCACCGAAAGCGGTTGGAAGATCCGCTCGGAGCTCTTCGTCCTTCTCACCTGCGAGGACGCGCCAGCCTGCGCCGCTTACCGGAACCAGTGACCGCGGCCCTCGTACGAGCCATCTCAATCGGCCTTGCCGCCTACACGGGCGGCTGGGCCTGGGCACTTCTCGCCGCCGTCTCACTCGCCGTCCTGTGAAAGTTCGAACCGGACCAGCGGCCAATCTCGGGCCCAATCTTCGCGATCGTGGGCACCAGTCTCTGCTGGCTTGCCCTTTTCGCGTGGACCGGTGACCGCCGTCTTTTCTTTCCCTATGCGATGCAGTTCGCGGTGCAGGTGTCGTACATCACCGGACGTAATTGGCATCGGCTGCTTAGCGGCGGCGGAATCGTGGCTGTCTTTCTCACCATACGCCTCGCACAACTGGCGACGCCCGGCGTCCTTCTGGTCGAGTTCCTTGTGGCGGCAGCAATTCTCCTGAGCGCTTGGATCGCCCGAAGAATCGGAGTTCTTGACGACCGCAACCGCGTAGTCGCAGACGCGCTCGGATCGCTGGTGGCGCTGGCGGGTTTGTTGCTCTGAACCAGGCGCAAACCCTTGGCGCAATCACCGCGGCGCGATCTCGTACAGAAACATCGACGTACGATCCACATCCACGGCCTTCGTGTGAAACCGCGGATCGCCGAATTGGTCGAAGCCCAGCGAATCCTGCAGCGGCTGCCGGATCGACTGGTGCCCGATATTCATCCACGATCGATAGAAAACCAGCTTCCCGGCGTGCGGCGGAAACTCCGGGATTTCGACAATCTTCCGTGTATCCGGACAACTCAGGCACCGCGGTCGCGCGAACAGCTGCAGGTCCGGCCTCACCTGACGGCTCAGCGCCAACAGCGATCCAATATAGTCATCGGTGATCAGCGTGACGCCGCCGTTCAGATTGACATAATCGGCAACCGTCCCCCTATCGTTCGGACGCTTGGGAAACGTAATGCCCGTGGCGTCGGCGTAAGCCCCGTACCCGGATAAGGCAAGAACGACGGCGACCAGCACGATCCGCAACGAGCGCCAGAGATCCGGAGCGGCGTCCCCAACCTCCTCGCCGTCGTGCCGGACTCGTTCCGCGCGCTCGACGAGGCAGGCAAACAGGAATGCGAGCGCCAGATGCCATCCAAGAATCGTCGGTGCCGCGTATCGGAATACCCAGCCTAGTACGCCGCCCGTCGCAAGGTCCGCGACAAACGTCGAAATTGTGATCGTCAGCACCATCAGGCCAATAAATGCAGCGACATCGCCTCGCAGCCGGCGTGAGAACCAGAGGATGCCCAGTGACAGCAGGAACGGATACGCCTTCGAAATGTTCATTAACCGTTCGTTACCCGGCTGGCCCTCAATCGGACTCGACAAATCCAGCAGCGCGATGTCCGCTAGCCGGAAGTGCGGCACCAGCGACATCGCGACGTTGAAACGCTCCGGCGCCGCCAGCTTGTTCACCCACGAGAGATCCTGCTGAATCGCGTGCCGGTTCTCGAGAACGATTACGGCCCAGGGCACAAACAGAACTCCGGCCACAACGGACGCCAGCGCAAAGCTGCGAACCTTCGCCGTCCACAGCGAGCGCTCGCGCACCAGCAGCGTCAGCGCCAACACGACCCAAACCAGCCAACTGATCAAGTGCGCGTAGGAAGCCACCACAAGCGCCCCCGCAAACCAGCACCAGGCGCGCCGTGTATCGACCCGTAAGGCACGAAAGAACGCCGCCGACAACAAAAGCAGCGCCAGCATCCACAGCGAGTACTCGCGATGCTCGCGCGCAAAGCCGACGTTATAGGGTGCAACCGCGGCCACCAGCATCGCCACCCAGCAAATCGCCTGCGAGGCAAAGATGCCGGTCTTCACGAACACTTCGAGGCACAGCCAGAACATCGCCGGCAGGATCAGCATCCCGAAGATCACAGGCAGAATCCGCACCGTCGCATTGTCCGCGCCGAACGCCTTCGCCCAATAGTGCGCCAGAACGTAATAAAGCGGAGTATGCTGTGCATCCTCAGTGATCAGGCTGTGCATCGTATCCCCGATGCCCTTCGACGGATCCACTTCGAGGAACCGCTGGAGCTCCGTGATCGGCAGCATCCCACGCGAGGAAATCGAAGCGATCGCTTCCCTCTCCGTGTGCCCCGTACAGCGCAACGAACTGATGGACTCGTCATACCAAAGTACGGAGTCGGCAAGGCCGTCAACCCGCAAAAAAAGGGCGACTGCGGCAATCGCGGAGAAGGCAAGAATGCGGATCCAAATGGAGTTTGTCACGGTAAATTGTCGACTCACTGAATGGCCGTAGATCCCAATGGTCTCGCCACATAAAGCCGGACGACTTCGCTGCGAACATTCAGAGGCAGCTACGCCTAGTTTGACATGCTTCCACTCAGGAACCAGATGCGCTACTCCTCGTACGACCCCAAAATCCCCTGAACATTACTCAAGGGCTGGCTCTGGAATTGCGGCATTAACCGAACCAACTTCTGCACCCTGAAGTAGAGCGAGAGGTCGCGATCTTTCGTGTCCCGGAAGAATCGGGCAGTCTCTGCGGCCAGTTGCGCGTTTGGATCTTCCAATTCGTTCCGCGCAATTCGGACCAGAACGATCCATGCTACTGGTTCACCTTGTTTCAACGCGGGTTGCTTTAAGGCTGAGAGCCGACGCGAGCAATCGCGCGGCTAGGCCAGCATCAGGCAACGAGCGTCAGGGAGGGCGGGACTTTGTCACGATCAAGAATCGCAAGAACCAGGTCGGCGGCCACTTCGACCCAGGCCGACGACATCGCTTGATCGATGAGGCCGCGCGTCTCAGAACTCATCTTGGCCGGAGTCGTGTAGTCCGGCTCGAATCTACCGTGGACAGCGTGCAATTGGCGCTCGGTGAATTTTTCATTGTGATCGAGCGTGTCTACGGCCCTAGTCGTTCCAACGATCTGGCTTTCGTTCAGATAATGGCGCGCTCGATAGACCGTCAACGGTGCTTAATCGACTGTCAGAGACCTCCAGGCCGCTTTATCCCGGCGTCGCCCGACGGTGAAATCGAAGATCGGCTCCCGCGTCTCGATCAGCGCTTCTTTTTCTTCTCTTGCCGGTTGTCTTTGCGGCCTTCGTGCCTGCCACTGCCGTCGCCGTCATCCAGAATTCCTCCGGCGGGATTCAGTGCATCGAGCGCCGCCTGCAGTTTCTTGCGCGCGGCGATTGCGGCTGGAGTTTGCCTATCGGCTGGGACGAGCGGCTCGTCAAACGGCGAATTGCTCATATCGAACAGCTCTCCCGCCTGGTTCAGCTTCCAGGCAGCGTCGCGAACGTACCATTGCCCCGCAAGCTGAATGAAGATCCAGTCGCGCGGCTTTCCCTTTTGCCCTTGCAATTGGGGGGCGATACTATGCCCGTCGAAGACGGTGCCCGCAGGGAGTTTGGCACCGGCCACTTCGGCGAAGGTCGCCTGGAAATCGGTCGCATCGACAAGATCCGCAGAGACCTTGCCAGCGGGCGTCCTGCCGGGCCAATTGACGATGAGCGGGACCCGTGCGCCGCCTTCGAGCATCGATCCCTTTTGGCCGGACAGGCGTTGGCCATTGATAGTAGACCGGCCCGCGTAACCGCCCGCCGTGCCGTTGTCGCCGACAAACACGAGCATCGTGTTGTCGCGCAGCTTCAACCGGTCGAGGTCGGCCACCAGCTTGCCGACCAACTTGTCCATGTAGGTGATGTTGTCGGCGTAAAGATCGCTGTCCGGCGCGCTATCCGGGGTGGGCAGAATTTCCGCATGGACGTGGGACATCGAGTAATACGCGTAGAAGGGATTGGCTCGATGTCGCGTCATGAAATCGACGAGATAGTCGTGCATGATGTCCGGCAGATACTCCTTCTCCCCGAGGTTCTTGACGGTGCCGTTTACGGTGTATTTTCTGCCTTTGGCCTGCGTGTTCCAATAGACGCCACTGCCGGTGAACTTCAGATGCTCGTCAAATCCGAACTCGGCGGGACCCAGCGGAAGCTGACCCCACTTGCCGATCGATGCAGTGACATAGCCCGCGGGCTTCAGGATGGTGGGCGTCATGATCTCGACAGAAGGCTGCATGCGTCCGGTGGCGTCCTGATTGGTCGCGCCGGTGCGGAATGCATAGCGCCCCGTGAGAATGCAGGCGCGAGACGGTCCGCACAGAGGGGCGGTGTAGGCGTTCGAGAACCGCACGCCGCCCCGGGCGAGCTGATCGATATTCGGCGTTTTGAAATTATCCGCGCCGTAGCTGCTGACGTCGCCGATGCCGAGGTCATCGGCCAGCACGAAGATGATGTTCGGCTTCTTAGCGGGCGGATTGCCCGACCGAGTTTGTCCTATCAAGTCGCGCAAAACTACATCGCCGGCGGCGAGACCTCCGGCCATTCGTAAGAATTCGCGGCGTTTCATCGTGTCCATCCTTCACGCAGCACCAGTACCCGTTGCGGTCCTGGGGCGGGTCAAATTCTGTCCTCAAAATTCCAGGCGCAGACCGACCTGCAGATTGCGGTTGTTCTTTGCGGTCTTGATCGTACCGGCAGTGGATACGTCGACGTTGTTCTCCGGCAAAAGGAAGTTCGGGTGATTGAGCAAATTGAATGCCTCAAACCGCAATTGCAGGGACCTGCGCTCGGCCAGCCGGAAGCGCCGCGACACGGAGGTGTTGATCGCGATCAAACCTGGGCCGTCGAGGATGTTGCGCCCGGAACTGCCGAACCGGTAGCTGGCGGTGGGAACCGGCACAAAGGCGGTGCGATCATACCAGCGATCGGGCGAAGGGTTATCGACCGCGCCCTTGCGAAGTCGATCGGGCCGGCTGGCTTCACCGTTGATGTAGCTGAAATTGGCGATGCGAGGTGTGAACGGCGTTCCAGTGTACAGGATGCTGGTTCCGGAAACCTGCCAGTCGCGCGCGAACCGGGTCTTCCCCACTTGCGGAGCCCAGATAAAGCTTCCGGCGAAGGTGTGGCCGATGTCGAAGTCGGAGCGGCCCCGCTCCCCGCGCAGATTGCGCGCATCCTGCGCGATAGAGAAGTTGTACGCGATGGTGCCGCCTGTGTTCGACGTGTCGTCGATCGACTTCGCGTAGGTGTAGGTGCCGCGGATGAACAACTGCTTGCCGAAGCGGCGCCGCAACGTCACCTGACCGGAGTTGTAGATGGAGTTCGAACCGTCGTTCTGCAAATCGATTGTTCCAAAAAACGGATAAGGCCGTATGGTGCTTGTGGCCGCGGTACGGCCCTGCTGATTGGCATCGTAGCGCCGCGGCAGGTGCGTGCCTTTCGAACCGGCGAACGCAACCTCAAGGACCGTGCCGTGCCAGAACTCGCGTTCGACAGAGAGGCTCCAGGACTGGATGTATTGGCTCGCGGGCTCGGCGTCGGGTGCGCCGGCGCTGCTATTGACGCCGGAAAAGCCGCGGCGCGCGACAGGGAACGGATTCGACAGTGTCAGCGCGGTTGGATCCGTCGAGACTCTGCTGAACGTCTCGGTAATGCTAAACGGATAGGTGTCGGAGAAGCTATCCGCGCGGTAGATGGAACTTGTCCCGTAGAAAATCCCATAGCCGCCCCGGATCACCGTGTGCTTGGTGCCAAACGCGCGCCAGGCAAAGCCGAAGCGCGGCGCGATGTTGTTCCAGTTGGTTTTCGTAATGGTCCGCGGCAAGCCGATGTCGGCGGCGGTTACCACAAAGGGAGCCAGACCAACCGAGTTAATCCGCTGGGTAAACTCAGCCTGTGAGAGCGTACCGGTTCCCGCCGTAACTAACTTCCCCATCGAAGAAAGAAACATCGACCAGGCGCCAAACTTCTCCAAGGGCGGCTTCAGAATGTCGTAGCGGATTCCGAGGTTGAGGGTCAGGCTGGGTGTCACCTTGAAATCGTCCTGCACAAAGGCGGAGTAGTTGGACACCAGGTGATACGGTCCGGCACCGTCCAACTGGCGGCGCGTCGTATCGGCCCACCCGAGAACAAAGTCGGCCATCGGATCGCCGCTGAACCGGCCGAGAAAATTGGCTCGTCCGCGGGTGTCGCCGTAGTTGCGGGAGAAATACTGCAGCCGAAGAAAATCGCCTCCCACCTTAATCGTGTGCAGCCCCTTGATCCAGGTAAGGCTCGCCGCGTGCTGGTAATTGTTGAACGACCAGATCTTGGGCATGGTGTTGTTCGGCCCAATCGGAACATATCCCGTGACAATCACGAAGGGCGGGCCCGCAGCGATTGGATTCGTAGTCCCGCCGACGAAACCCGTCTCCGCGGCCCAATCCTTGTCGGGACTGCGGGGCCAGACCTCGTTGTTGGTTTTTCGGGAGAAGTTCGAACTCGCCTCGAGAATCATCGTCGGATTGATTACGCGGATGTAGCGGATGTAGGCAAGCAGGTCGAGCGTGTTATTGGTCGTCCCGAAGAAGGGCAACGGGGACTTGTTTTGGTTCACCGGATCGTAGCTCGAGTTCGGACGCCAGAAGGTACTCACGGTCATCCGATTGTTCGAATTGAACAGGTGGTCGATCTTCACGCCGGTGTTGTCGAAATTCTGGGTCCCGTTGCCTTGCGCGACGTAGTTGTAGACAGAATTGCCGACAAGATTGGGCAGCGGGAAGTACGCCCCGATCCTGCCCGCCACCGGGTTCAGACGGTTGAGCGGAATCTGGTTGTTCGCAAACGGTAATTTGCTGAGCGTATCGGTGATTTTGATCGGCCTGCCAAACGAATCGGTCGCTTTGGAAAAATCGCCGCGCAGCATCTCGGGCATCGGCACCACACCACGCTGTGTCTGTCCGGCGATCAAGCGCAGAGCGTCGATTGTAAACAGGAAGAACGTACGGTTGCGGCCATCGTAGAGCTTCGGAATATACACCGGCCCGCCGACGGTCCCGCCGAACTGGTGGCGGCGCAGCTTGGTTTTTTGGCCGTCGAAATAGCCGCGGGCGTCCAACACGTCGTTCCGCAGAAACTCGTAGAGGGCGCCGCGGACCTGGTTCGTTCCGCTTTTGGTAACCACGGTGAGTAGGCCTCCGGCGTATCGGCCGTACTCGGCGGAGAATCCGGAGGTCAACAACTTGAACTCCTGAATGCCCTCGATAGGAGGATTGATGACCGCGCCCGTATTGCGGCGCTGCGTGTTGTTCATGCCATCGAGCAGGAAGCCTGTATTGTCGGCGCGCGCGCCGTTGACCGCGAACGATCCGTCACTGCCGTCGCCTCTCGGGATCGCGCCGCCGCTCAGCAGCGCCAGGTCGGCGAAGTTGCGGCCGTCGAGTGGGATCTCTTTGATCTCGCCTGGCGTGGTCGTCTGCCCTCGTGTTGAGGTCTCGGTGTTCAGCGCCGACGGCGCATCGCTGACCGTTACGCTTTCGGTCGCGCTGCCGACGGCGAGCAGAATATCGAAACGCAGAACCTGGCTCACTTCAAGGACAAACTCAGCACGCTGGTAGGTTTGAAATCCTGCCGACGACGCTTTGAGTTCATACCGGCCAGGGTTCAGGTAAGGAACCGTGAAATCGCCGGATGTATTGGAGGCGCCCTTCTGACTGCTGCCTGTCTCGAGGTTTGTGATGCGGACCGCAACGCCGGGGACCACTGCACCGCTCGCGTCCGTTACGCGTCCAACCACTGTGGCAGATGGCGTTTGGGCAAGCAGCCCGATTGGAATCGCAGGCAGAATCAGAAGCGCGCGCCAGATCGAGCGTCGCTCTCGATGGGGCACTCCAATACCAGCCGCCTGGCAAGCCTGATGCGCGGGCGACGAGGCCCGCCGATTGAGCACAAGCGAGGTCATTCTTTTGACGCCTTTGTTCGAGAGGTTAGGTATTGACCTACGAATCGTACTACTACGCGCGAACGCCCGGTGGCCGCGCACCTTGCCAACCCGCTTGCCAGCGCTCCATCAAGCCTTTAACCAGGTCTTTGTTCCCGGGATCGCCGGCCATATTCGTGTTCTCTTGCGGATCGGCCTTGTGGTCGTAAAGTTCAATGGCATCGATTCTGGAGTGATCGGCGCGTCCGACCCACACCGTAAATCGGTAGCGGTCGGTACGCATGGAGTAGCCCATGCGCTGCCCCCGCGGGTACTGGCTGAACGCCGCGGACTTCCATGGCTTGGCCGGGTTGTCGAGCAGCGGCCGCATGCTTGTCCCTTCGAGGTGACCGGGAAGTGGCAAGCCCGCCAACTCCGACAACGTCGGATAGATATCCACGAATTCGACCAAGGCATTGCTGTGTTGGCCTGCGGCTTTCATGCCGGGCGCGGACAACAGCAACGGAGCGTTGGTGTCGTTCTCGACATTCGAATGCTTGGCCCATTCACCATGCTCGCCGAGCTTCCAGCCGTGATCGCCCCAGAGCACGATGATCGTGTTCTGGCGCAGCCCCAGCCGATCCAGTTCGTCGAGAACCCTGCCAATCTGTGCGTCCGTGTAGCTCACCGCCGCGTGGTAGCCATGCTTCAGTTGGCGCGCGACGTTGTCCGGGATCGGGCCCTCCGCCGGCATGCCGACGTAGTTTCGCAATTCGTTGCTGGTGGTTAAAGCATAGTCCGGCGCACCTTTGGGCCGAAACGGATTGGGCGCAAGCTTGATTTGTGCCGGATCGTAGAGATCCCAGTATTTCTTCGGTGAAACGAACGGAAGATGTGGTTTGGCGAATCCAACCGCGAAGAAGAAAGGGTCCGCTTTCTTGCTGAGGCCGCGCAGCGTCTCGACAGCCAGGTTCGCCACCTTGCCGTCTTTATAGAAATCGTCGGCGACGTCGGCCATCTCAAACGGCGGGCCCGGCTTCCGCTTCTCCCCGTTCGATGGCTTATCTTCGTCCGGCACGTCCGGGGTTCGCAAAAGAGAATACGTCGGAGCCTTTGCCGTTTGCCACGGCGTCGACCACGATCGTGGATCGTCGAAGCCGGGATGATAGATCTTGCCGATGCCCTGCGAGAAATAGCCGTTCTGCCTGAAATGCTGCGGCAGCGTCACGAGGTCTGGCTGCGCATCGCGGAAATGGGTAACCAGATCCCACACCTTTGTGGAATCGGGCCGCGTGCCGGTCAACAAGCTGGAGCGCGAAGGAGAGCACACGGCCTGCTGGCAGTACGCGCGATCGAACACCATGCCCTGCCTCGCGATACGGTCGATGTTGGGACTCTTGATATAGTTCCGGCCATAACAGCCGAGTTCCGGCCGGAGGTCATCGACAGCCAGAAAAAGAACATTCGGCCTCTTCGTCGATTGACCGAACAGATAGGAAGCCGATTGCGCCGCAGCGCTCGCCAGAAGGCCGCGGCGTGAGATCTGCATGCGATTGCCGTTTGTCATTCTTCACTCTTTCCCTGCGCTGCCTGTCGACTCGATGCGCACACGCAAAATCGCCTCGCCGCGATGGATTCGTTTGGAGGTCACAATGGCCTTTGCAACCCCGATGACTCTGCAAGAGGATACCACCACAGATCCCCGGTCTTGGTTTTCAGCGAGAACCGACACCGCGTCTCCCAGCCACGCAATGGCTTACGCCGTAACCCAAGCCTGCTTCGCCGAACTCTCCGCGACCCTCTCCAGCAAATGCATCCCCCAAGCCCCGTCCGCGAATGTCGGATACTCTACCGCTACCGCCGGATCCGCGATCTTGTGATAGAACCTCCGGAACAACTGCTTGTGGCTATCGTCGTAGCCTTCGCTATGCCCGCCCGGCAGATCCGCGAACGCCGCCGCTTCCGGATCCATTAGTGAGCCATCCTTGATGATGATCTGGTTCGGATCGTTTCGATGCCCGATCCACAGCTCGTCCGGCCGCTCCTGGCTCCAGGCGACGCCCGATTTCGTCCCGTAAATTTCGAATTGAAAGCGATTCTTCCGGCCAGCCGACATCTGGCTCACCGCGAAACTGCCGCGCGCGCGGCCTTCCAGCTTCAGCAACACCGAGCCGAAATCGTCGGTCGTAATCGCCACATCGTGCGTGTTCGCTCCGGTCGCCGTTTTCCCTGTAAAGGTCTCGACCGATCCGCTCGGCTTCTTCCGCGTCGTCCAAAATGTCTCAAGGTCCGCACAGACAGCCGTGATCTTCGCGCCCGTCAGATGCTGGATCGTGTCCATCCAATGCGAACCAATATCGCCCATCGCGCGCAGCGAACCATTCGACGCCGCCTCGATGCGCCAGTTGTAATCGGTCTCGTACAAGAGCCAGTCTTGAAAGTACGTTCCGTTGACAATGAGAATCTCGCCAAGGTCGCCACGCGCGATCATCCGTCGAATATGCTGCACCAGCGGATAGTAGCGAAGGTTGTGATTGACGGCATTCATCAGGCCCTTCGAAGCGGCGAGCGCTACCAGTTCGTCGGCCTCCGCCGCCGTCAACGTCAACGGCTTTTCGCAGAGCACATGCTTGCCCGCCAGCAGCGCAGCCTTCACCATCGGAAAGTGCAGCACATTCGGCGTCAACACATGAACCGCGTCGATCGAAGCATCCGCCACAATCGACTTCCAATCGCCCGTCGCCCGCGGAATCCCATTGGCCTCAGCAAACGCCTTCGCGGTGGCTTCCGACGATCCAGCGACTGCGGCCACCTCGACGTGACCGAGCCTACGAACAGCCTCCGTGTGCACCTTCCCCATGAATCCCGTTCCGAACATCGCGGTTCTCAGTTTGCGCATAAGAAGACAGGGTATCGCAGTGAGGCGTCAGGAGCGAGGGGAAGATTTTTCCTGGTCTGATTCGCCCTGTTTTCTCGCAGAGTAAAGATACAGGAACAAAACGGAGCGACCGATAGTACTATAGAAGAGACGGCGAAGCTTGCCGCTTTTCTAAAACAGGACCCATCATGATTGTTCGCATTCGACTCGCAAAGGGTCCCCGGTTCCGCAACAAGCCCGGCAAGAATCGGGAACTCGCCCTGATGACCTCGGCGCTGATGACGCCGGCGGCGCTGATGGCTTACGTCCTCGCCTTCTGGCGACTCGGCGCGGATATGCGAATCGCCGGATCGTTCGCCATCGAAGATGGCTTCTTTTCGCACTGGCAGGTCTGGCTGCCCATCGCCGTCGGGCTCAGCATGGCCGCATCCGCGCTGAACAAGTACGGCCGCGGTGGCGGATTGCACCTGCCCGGCGCTCGCTCCAGAGCATAAACGCGTCTTTTTCCGAGCGCCGCGCATCTAACCGAACAGAGAAGAGGTTAGAATGCAGTTCCGATCAATCGTCCGTTGGCAGGCGCCGAAGCTGCGCATCCTTTCCGCGATTACAGCAAAAGCGCGGAGGACGATTGGGCCCTTCCTTACACCGATGGCTTTGATGGCTGCGGCGCTCGCGTTTTGGCGCTTCGGTTCCGACCTGGACTGGACCGCTGCCTTCCCGATCGAATCTGGCTTCGTTTCGCATTGGCAGGCGTGGTTCCTAATGGCGATTGGGCTCCAGATCGGTGCCCAACGAATGCCGAAGCGAGTCCGAGCCGAAGTGCCCGCGCGCCGCATCTTGTCGCGTCGCCTGCCAGCACGAAGCTCACTGCTCCGTGGTCGCTCGTTCTCTGACCGCGTGATTCGGGATCGAAACGATCCTCGCCGTAGCTGGGGGGGGCTATAATCCCGGGCTTGAGCCCGGGGATCTTTCCTCCCGGTCACAGCACTAGTCCCGTCCCCGTCGCGCTACCCTGAACGTTATGAGTCCTCGGCGCGCGTACCTGGGCCTGCTTTTTGCGAGCACCGCCTGGGCTGGCCCGCGCGAAAGCATTCTCGCAGCATCCAGTGACGCTACCGTTGCGCTCTGCCTGGTCTTCCTCGGGGTCGTACTGATCTACATCGAATTCATTCGGCCTGGCTGGGTACTTCCGGGCGTTCTTGGCGGTGTCGTTTTCTGCATCGGAGCCTCTGCGATCTCCGCGCACCCGATCAATCCGATCGGACCCACGCTGTTGCTGCTATCCGCCCTGCTGCTAGCGACTCACGCCCGCCAGAAACTCCACGCCGCATGGGGCGCAGCGGCGGCCCTCCTCTTGGTCGCGAGCCTCGCCCTCTTCATCAAGGGGCCGGAGCACTTGCCATGGTCACGTTCGGCGCTCTTCGGAATCGCGATCACAGCGATCACGTTCCTGCTAGGAACGAAGGCCGCGCAAGCAAGGCGCAACAAAACAAAGCAAGTCCGAGCCCAGTAGGTCGGACCACCATCAAGTCCGACTCAGCATCGCGGAACACCAAGGACAGCAAAGGACCGCGAACGAATCAGGGACGCGCGGGCGCGTCATGAAACCAGATGCGAGATGCAGTAACGAAAGATCTCCGCATGAGGCGCAACAAGCAGAGGCTCTGGTGCTGAGGCGATGTTCATTGCGAAATGCACCAAATCCGAGCCGCGACCAGAGTGACCCAAAGGGTCACGTCGGGAGCGGATTCACCAGCCGTCGCCCGCCCCGCTGCGACCAGGATTTAACCACTTACAAGGTGGTTCATGGAGAGTGGATCGGATCGACTTCCGATTGAAAAAACAGACCAGCCAATGCGAACCAAGTCCAAAAAAGTGGGGGGCGAAGCCGGACGGCCTCGAGAAGAGACGAAGGGCCCCACGCCGCGGGTGGAGAGCGCGTGGGGCCACCAGGGAAACGCCGAAGCGAAATCCGCTATTGCTTGTTGAACACCATCTTCATATCAAACTCTCCCTGCGGAGAGACAATATGCATGTCCGAGATCATAACCTTGCCGCCGTCCTTCAGCGAATAGGTCTGCTTGAACGACACTTCCGTGCCGCCAAGGTCCAGCTTATTGTTCACGACGATCTTTTCACCTTCCCACTTGGCGACGCCCTTCACGTCCATACCCTGCATCTGGTTGGTGACTTCCTTGCCGTCTGTCGTGAAGACCATTTCCGAATCGCCCTGCGGGCCGGACTGCGCGACCTTCAGCTTCGGATCGTCGTGTGAGACCTTCATGGTCATGCTATCGGGCACCGGTTGGGGGCCGAAGTCGCTCTTGGCACCATCCAGTTTCCAACTGCCAGAGAAATTCGGTTTCTGAGCGGAAGCCAGGGTCGCAAGCGCGAGCGTGAGCACCGCGGTAACGAAAATTCGACGAGTACGCATGTTGTTCTACTCCTTAGTCCTTAGCGATCTATTTCTACTTTACTTCACGAGCAACATTTTAATTTCGAAGTCGCCCTGCGGGGTGCCGACCTTGTTCGCGATGCTGATGGACTTCTTATCGGGCGCAAGAGCCCACAATTCATCAAACGTAATTTCCACGCCTTGCGTTTCACGCGTGCTCTTGATTCTCAGCTTTTCGCCTTCCCACTTGGCATTGCCCTTCACTTCGCCCAGTGAGGTCTTACTCTCAGATGCCGAACCGTCGAGCTTGAAAGAAATCTTTGTCTTCACTTCACCCTGCTCGTTCTTCTGGGTCGTTTCGATCGAAATCGAATCGCCGCTTTGTGAAACGACGC
Source organism: Acidobacteriaceae bacterium (assembly GCA_043788745.1). Lineage (GTDB taxonomy): Bacteria > Acidobacteriota > Terriglobia > Bryobacterales > Bryobacteraceae > JBBQWZ01. The sequence goes on along the minus strand of JAYVTO010000013.1, from coordinate 3,521 downwards.
GGGTCATTGTCTCCGGCGCCGGAATCGGCCCGAAGTCGCTCTTCGCTCCGTCCAGCTTCCACGTGCCCGAGAAATCCGTCGCGCCGAAAGCGCTGGCTACAGCCAGCGCCAGCAGCGGCAAAAAACGGAACACCATCACGCTACTTCTTCTCCATCACGGTCTTGATTTCGAAGTCGCCCTGCGGCGTGCCCAGCTTGTTCAAGATCGTCAGCGTCTTGCCGTCGCCCGAAAGGCTCCAGATCTCGTGCTGCGTGATCTCCATGCCCTGCACTTCCCGCTTGCTGTCGATCACGATCGTGTCGCCTTCCCACTTCGCAACCGCTTTCATCTCGCCGCGCGGGTTCTTGTTGACGCTCTCCGAACCGTCTGTCTTGAACGACATGTCGGTCTTCACCTCGCCCTGCGGTCCAGCCTGGACCTGCGAGTACTTCAAGACTTCGCCGTTGTGGTCAATCTTGCGTTCGATCTTTTCGGGAGCCGGCATCGGCCCAAAATCGCTCTTTGCCGGGTTCAGAGACCAGTCTCCGGACATGTTCGGCTTGGCGGCAGAGGCCGTGAACGCAGTTAGCGCGAGCACGGCGGAAAGGGTGAGGAAACGATTTAGCATGGAAGAAAAATCCTTTGATGTAGGTCTTATCTCAGAGTCTAACATGGCCGCTGCGGCCTGAAAACCGAAGAAGCGTAAAGGTTTGTTCACATTCTGAAAGCGTTTTTACGTCACCGCCGTGGGCCGCCGCGTCGTTGCTGTCCGGGCATTCATCAAGCAAGAAGGCACAAAAGACACCGTGCCGTGGCGAAGGTGGCCGACCTTGCGCATACCGAAGTTGAAAAGCTCCGGACGAATGACAAGGCCGCAGCGGAAGAATAAAGCTGCCCTCTTTTCCTCTCGCGGTTCATCGGCTGGCGTGGTAAAACCGCTAGGATGAAAGAGAGGCGACCCTATGGCGACGCTAAACAAAACTTCTGAGATCGACTGGACAGCTTGCGAGTTGATTGAGCAAATCCCCGGCAAGGTGTCCGGCCGTCCGATTGTGCGCGGGACGCGGATTTTGCCCGATGCCATAGTGGGCAGCTTCGACGCTGGCGGTACGGTTGAAGATATCCACGAAGATTATCCGGGCCTGACCATTCGACAAATTCAACGCTTGGTCGAGTTTGCCCATGCGAAGCGCGGCCAGCCTGTACCGTGAAAATTCTGCTTGATGAGAACCTTCCGCACAGCTTGCGGCAGCGGCTTGGCATCCATGAAAGCTACACCGTTCGTTACATGGCTTGGGCTGGCTTGAAGAATGGCGAACTTCTTCGGGCCGCTGAAGAGGCAGGATTTGACGTGTTCATCACGGGCGATCAAACCCTGTCTTACGAACAGAACCTGACCGGCCTACGGATGTCCGTGCTGGTGTTGTCCACGATGGATCGAGACATTCTGAAAAAGAACGTAGCGGCTATTGTTACGGCGATCGATACCGTTGTTCCGGGCACTGTGTCAGCCGTTGATTGCGGAAGTTTCAGCAGGAAGAAAACGTGAACAGTGCCAAGGAAAACAACCGTGCCAGGGAATCCTGGGGGAAACAACGGTGCCAGGGAATCCTGGGCATGATTGTTTTCGCTTTGAAGTTTTGACGGGTCCAATGTCTCGACAAGACGGCGTTCCGTGTGGGCCACTCATGATACGGCTCTCATTTCCTCAAGGAATCGTCGTAGAATTTCGTCAATCGTTCCGATGGGCGGATGCTTCGCGAGATGGAGCCGGATCTCTTCGACAATGCGCTCCGGCGTCCGCGCGTCTTTCATGTTCGGGTCGCGGTGCGCCCAGTCACGGCCTGGATGCATGGTATCCCATGGGGAGCGCAGATTTGCGCGCGTTCCCGGATCATCCCCGTGTTTGCCGAATCCATAGCAGATGCCCACTTCGGAATTCCAGATCGGCTTGAACAGGTGAATCAGATAGTCTTCAGCCGATGTCTGCCATCCTGTCTGCACGACAATAGCGCGGTACTCGAAATCCACAAGCCGAAGCGGGGTGGTAGCCTTCGCAATGTTCTTGTGATGGTCGTTTAGGCGTTTGGCGAGGCGGTCCCCCTGTTTATTCGCCGCCATCCGGAACTCTCAGTTTATTGCACCACGCTACACCGCTACGGTGTAGATGGCAAGAGGGGCTGATGCCCTTCGCCAGGTCCAGTGGGCGGAAACGGTGCACAGGTAACCTGAGGACAAGTTTTCAGATGAGCCTTTCTCTCGTCCCTTCAATGCCTTAGCAATGGCATGCCTTCCTGGATTCGCACCTGAGGCGGAAACCGGGGGGGCGAAACCCGAACAGGGAAACAACGGTGCCAAGGAAACAACGGTGCCAAGGAATCCTGGGCATGATTGTTTTTCAGTTCGATGATTCTGTCTGTCCCTCGTTCCAATGAGGCAATGGTGCCGCGATCAAAGCAACAGGGGGAACGCCCGGGCCGTGCTAGACTTCGGTCAAGGTGCAACAGCTTACTTCGCGAGATGTCTTTGAGGTATTGGCCCGGTGGGACCGCGAAGCAGGTGTCTGGGTAGCCGAGAGCGAGGATATTCCCGGTCTCGTTGCCGAGGCTGATTCGCCCAATAATCTCGCCCTAAAACTGAGGATCCTGGTTCCCGAGTTACTTGAACTGAACGGCGTATCCGCTCCACGGCCGGCGATCTACCACGTGCGGTACGAACACGAGGAGAGTGATGTTCTGGCATCCTAATGGCCAGTTTCACGCCACGGGTGAAGGAGATTCTCGCCGCTCACGGCTGCTACTTTGAGCGATCCGGCCGGGGAGACCACGAAATCTGGTACAGCCCCATAACACAGCGCCGTTTTCCGGTGGACCAGAAGATCCTTTCCCGGCACACCGCGAATGCTGTGCTGAGTCAGGCTGGTATCGCGAAGCAATTCTGAACGGAAACAATGGGGACGAAGACCTCGCGGGGCCAAGCGGGACAAGGACCTCAAAGCCCATTACCCGACCTCCTCCCGCTGACCACAACCCGCCGAAATTGCTGATTCTGCTGCCTTTTTCTCGACTCGCGGCCTCCCCGGCTTCCGCCGCTGAGGCTTGACCCCGAACTCCGTTTCCAGCCGCTTCAGGAACTCATCATTGCCCAGCGGCCAACCGTGTTCGGTCGATTCCCGAATCCGCTCCAGCATCAGGCTGTCTGCTAAACCCATCGCCAAGCACGACTTCCACTTCTCCGGCGTATACCTCGCCCGCCACTGGACCAGGTCCAGCAACCCGCCATCCGAGCCCGCCAGGTGAGCTTGCGCACTCGACCAACGCCAGTCCCACGGATGTGCCGCCAAGCCCGCTTTTGACGGATTTTGTTCTACATAAATCTTTTATCCTACAAAAAAACAGGGTGGCCCGGAAATGTTCTTCGTCCATCGGAACCGACCCATACCGAGCCTGCCACAAGTGTCCAACCCTACGGAAACGCAGGTGCAACGCGCGAGCGTAGTCGGAGTGGACGCGTTGAAACAGCCGCCCCAAACCGCGTTCGT
>JAYVTO010000012.1:0-9422 GCA_043788745.1 Acidobacteriaceae bacterium | reverse complement strand
CGTTCGGCTTAGTCATTGAGATGCCACAAGGTCCGGCTAACTGCAATGCCGCCACATTCTGTTGGAGTACTCGCAGGATAACTCAGCGAGATTCTTTCTACCGATGTTAATCAAACGACACGCCGTCCGCGCACCGCTCTTGCCGCCTCGTGGAACCCCGGCCGGGAAACCTTTCATCAACTTAAGTACTAGATGCCAGATCATGGGCGGCGCGCTCAAAAAGTTTCCGCAAGACCGGAACGCCCAATTCCCCGGCGATGGACCGGCAAAAAAGGCGACAATCATACGATAAGCTGCGCGCTAAGGAATCCACCCATGACACCGGAACTACCCCCCGTCCCCCTCACGCTGGAAGGATCGAGCGTATTGCACCAGATGCTGCGGATCCAATGGGCCCCCTGGCGAAGCTTGAGTCCGGCGCAGCAGAAGCACATCCTCGACGAGGCTGTAGAGTCGCTCAAGAGCCTGGAAACGGATGCCCACTTTGCATCGGCCATGTACTGGTTATTGGGCCACAAGGGCGACCTGATGCTGGTCCACTTCCGCAAGTCGTTTGAAGACTTGGCGGCCGTCGAACTGAAGCTCTCGCAGTTGCACCTCTGGCAGTACCTGGAACCCACGACGTCGTATCTCTCGGTCGTCGAGCTTGGCCTCTACGACTCAACTGCAAAGGTCTACGGCGCACTGGTGGAGAAGGGCATCGCGCCCTATTCGGCAGAGTGGAACGCCGGCGTTGAGGAGACGCTGCAGCGGCAGCGCGAAGCCATGAAGACGCGGATTTTCCCTGAGATTCCCCCGCAAAAATATATTTGCTTTTACCCAATGGACCGGCGTCGCGGCGAGCACAAAAACTGGTACACGGTGCCGATGGCCGAGCGGCGTCACATGATGGACTTGCACGGCCAGATCGGCCGGCGTTATGCGGGCGAGGTGAAGCAGATCATTTCCGGATCGATCGGTTTCGACGATTTCGAATGGGGCGTGGACTTGTTTGCCGAAGATCCGCTGGTGTTCAAAAGACTGATCTACGAAATGCGGTTCGACGAAGTCAGCGCGATGTACGCGCTGTTCTCGGCGTTCTACGTCGGCGTGCGGCGATCTCCGGCGGACCTCTACGAAATCCTGCTCGCGGATTCGAAAGCGTAGAGTTACTTCCGCTTTGCGGCGGCGCGTTCGCGATTCAGCCTGGCGTTCTCGTAGCTGGGGTTGATGCGGAGAGCGGCGTCGAAGTCCGCGACGGCGCCCTGCCAGTTGCGCTCGAGCATAGAGACGTAGCCGCGCCCGTTGTACGCGAGCGCCAGGTTGGGGTCAAGGCGAAGGGCTTCGTCGAAGGCAGCGAGGGCTTCCGCGAATTTCTTTTGCGCCGTGAGTTCGCGGCCGCGTGCGTTGAACTTGGCAGCGGCTTTCGGATCGGTGGCTGCCGTTGCGGCGGCTTCCGGGGCGGCCCGTGGCACCTCCGCCGGATACGCGGCGGCTGCGGCCTCGCCGGCGTTCTTCTTCGTTGCTCTTTCTCGCGGCACCTTTCCCTTAGGCTCAGGCTGCTTCGTTTCCGCGGGCGGCGCGATGGATGCCGCGACGCGCGCGGCCGCCTCTTGTTTCGCCGGAGTCATTGGCCCTGGCACGGGAAGGACCGCGGGCAATGGCGCAGGCGGCGTTGCCGCCGCGAGTTCCGCCTTGCGATTGCGGTCCGCAATCTCGGCGCGCGCAAGCAGTTCGCGAATGTCACCGGAATTCGGATCGAGCCGCGCCGCTTCGCGCAGATCGTCAGCGGCTTTGTCAAAGCGATCCAACAGAAAGTACGCGGATCCGCGCGCGAACCATCCGGCAGAAAACTTGGGCGACAGGCGAATCGATTCCGTGCGGTCGGCAAGGCCAAGTTCGTGCTGGCCGATCTGATGATACGATCCGCCCCGCGCCAGCCAGACCTCGGGCGCAAGCGGAGTGAGGTTCACGGCCCGGTTGCGATCTTCGAGCGCCTGTTTGTGCTCCCCGAGCGCCGCGAACACACTCGCGCGCGCCATGAATAACTCCACGGAACCGGGCGTGAACAACAGCGCCTTGGTGAAATCGTCGACCGCTTTCCGCAGTTCATTGGACCGGGCGAACGCCGAACCACGCAGAGCGTATGCGCGCGAGTCGCGCGGTTCGATGCGCAGGACCGTATCGAAATCCGCGATCGCCCGCTTGAAATCGCCGAGCTGGCCCCAGCAGTATCCGCGTTCGAGATAGGCGCTGGCCCCATCCGTTTTCAACTTCACCGCTTGATCGAAATCCTCAATCGCGTCCCGATATTTTTGGAGCCCCTCACGCGCAACGCCGCGGCCTTTCCACGCTTCGAAATCGTCGAGGCGCAGCCGGATAGCCTGCGTATAGTCGGTGACCGCTTCGGCATTGCGTTCGAGCTTGACGAGCGCCGCGGCCCGGGCGCGATAGATAGGCGCGGTGGCAAGGTTGTTTGCGAGCGCGGCGGTATAGTCTTCCACAGCCTTCCCGTAATCCGCGCGCTTTTCGTAGAGGTCGGCCCGAAGCTTGTATGATTCCGCGACGCGTGGGTCGAGCCGGATCGCTTCGGTGAAATCGGCGCCCGCGAGGTCATCGGATTTAAGTACCAGGTACAGGCGTCCGCGCTGGAGATACGCTCCGGCGAGGGGCTGCGTATTGAGGGCTTCCGTACAAAGATTGATGGCTTCCTGCCATTTCCCTTCGTTCTCGGCAGCCTGGGCCCGGTCCAGCGTGCGCTGCGCTTTGCGGTTGATCTGCGCGGAGCCCATTCCGAACGCCAACAAAAATGCGAGTACCAGCCGTATCACCATGCGTCTCCCTAGTGTACTGCCGACGGAGAGAACTACCATAATGGAAGGGCGCGGTCATCCTCCCGCAACGCAGTGGTTGCGGCGCGCGTCCCTAAGGCAATCCCGTTCATGCACACGATTCGTTTGATCCTGATCATGGCGCTGGCCACCCTTGCGATGCAGGCACAGCCGCCGCGTCCCAAGAAGGCCGCGCCAAAGCCCGTTGCTCCGGCAGCCGCGCCGAAGCCGGTTGACTTCCCGCTCGAGTCGATCAAGGTTATGGGCAACAAAACATTCACGGAGGCCCAGGTGTTGGCCGTCGCGCAGTTGAAGCTCGGCGCCCCAGCCAACAAGCAGGCCTTCGACCTGGCGCGCGATCGGCTGGCGGCTACCGGTGCGTTTCTCGATATTCAGATGTCGTATGCGCCGGCACCATCGAACGCTGGCTACGCAGGCGTGATTCAGGTGCTCGAAGCAGCGGAAGTGTATCCGGTGAAGATCGAAGATCTGCCGGTGCCGCCGGCGAAGCTGCTGGCACACATGAAGGCCGTGGACCCGCTGTTCGGCGAACGCATTCCGGCGACGAAGGAATTTCTGGCGCGCTGGACAGCGGAGTTGGATAAGGCGGTTCGCGAGGTGGCGCCGAATTGGGACGATCGCGTGGATGGGCGCCTCACCGCTGACCTTGAGGTGCTCTTCCGGCCTTCCACCCGACGCCCGTCGATTGCGGAAGTGCGATTCCTCGGCAACTCCGTGCTACCAACGTCGATGCTGCAGAATTCGCTGAACGGCGTCGCCATCGGCATCGTGTACACCGAACCCGCGGTGCGGAGCATGCTCGAGACGCAAATCAAGCCCCTCTACGACGCGCGCGGCCGGATTCAAACGACCTTTCCGACGATCGAAGTCGAAAAGCACAAGACTTCGGACGGCGTCGTGCTGGTAATTACAGTAAGCGAAGGTCCTAGCTATGCGATCGGCGCGGTGCGGCTGACTGGCACCGACAAACCCACGAAGAAGCTGCTGGAAAAATTCGACCTGAAGGCCGGCGATATCGCCAATTTCGATCGCATCAAAGAGGGGCAGGCTCGCATGGAAGAGGAGTTCCGGAATCAGGGGTATTTGAAGGTTTCGTCGAAGGCGGAGCGGGCGGTCGACGATCAGAAGCACGTGGTCGATGTCATTGTACGGCTGACGCCCGGTGCCCAGTACAAGTTCGGCAAGCTCGCGATTAAGGGGCTCGACTTAATTACCGAGCCGCAGATCCGCAAGGCCTGGAACCTGCAAAACGGGAAACCTTTCAATCCCGAGTACGCCGACAAGTTCATCAAATATCTCAAAGACGAAGGCATTTTCGAGAATCTGGCGAACGACACGCGGGCCGAGAAAGAGGTCGATGAGACCTCGCATGTCGTCGATGTGACGTTGTACTTCAAAGGCACCGCACCCGAAAAGAAGAAGGGTCCGCGGCGTCCGGAGCCGGAGCCGGCGAAGCCTCGAGAGCAGCCGTAGGGAGGATTCGGTAAGCGAGAATAGGGAGCGATGCAGGATGCAATCACACGAGATCCCGAGGTAATGCACGGTACCCCCGTGTTTCGCGGTGCCCGCGTGCCGCTTCAGACGCTGTTCGACTACCTTGAAGACGGTGACTCCATCGAGACATTCCTCGGGTGGCGAAGTAGATACCGACGGGTTTCATGGCGTGTCTCCTCGTACATCTTTTAAGCACGTCTTTTAAGCACGTCTTATAAGCACGTCGAGTGCCACGGCACCTTTCGAAGCGGAACCCGCCTTGGTTCGCTCCTGCGTCGCTCGCGCCACTGCGACACTCGATGGCAGGATGATCCTGCTGATCGGCGCCACCGGACCCACAGGGCGTGAACTACTCAAGCAGGGGCTGAAACTCGGGCACGAGGTCACCGCGCTGGTCCGCGACCCCGCGAAGTTGCCCGCGCAGCCGGGGCTTCGTACAGTGGCGGGTAACATTCTGGACGTCGCGGAGTTTACCCTGCGGCAAGTGACAAACCACCAGTTTCTTGGCAAGACGCCGCTGCAGACTTACTGCGTCTTCGCCTGGTCGAGATCGCGCGGCGGATTACGACGCCAACGCTCCGCCAGCTTTGGATCTTCGCGCAGGTGCCGCGCGATAACCTCGATCTCGTCCGGAGCAAAGTAGTTCCGCCGCTTCTGCGCCGCGGCGGACGCCGGTATGTTCGCGTACACCCAGTTGCGATACGCGATTAGGCCCTCTGCGTAGCCGCGTTCAATAGCGACCAGATCCGTCCGGCGCTCGAAGCGCGCGGTGTAGCGTTTCGATAGCATTCGAATCAGTCCGAAGACGCGCAAACGACTGCCGCGGCCGAGTTCGGCGGCGTGTCCCAGTTCATGCGCCAGCATCGCGCAGACCGCGGCCTCTGGCGCGGCGCGATCGAAGAGCGCCGGATTCACTTCGATGTAGTAGCGCATCGGCACCGGCAGGAAGAAGCGCCCAACGTGGAAGCGCGTTTGCAGGTAGTCCGCGGAACCGTGAAACGCACCAATGCGGATGTCTTTCCGCGCTATCTCCGCGAACGATGCATCGCGTACCCGATCGAGCGCGCGCGACATCCCATCGAAGCGGACCGCGCCGCAGCTTAGCGTTGCGCCGGTTTGCGCGTTTGCGATGCCGGGCGTCATCAGAAGCGAGACTGCAAAACCCATGGCTACAGCTTGTTTCGCGCGACGCGTCGGGAGTCGCGAAGGATGCGGAGGACAGCGAGCACCGACGGCGGCCGCACGCCGCGATCCCGATTCTGCGCGCCGATCTCAAACGCGATTCGCCACTGCATAAACAGCACGCCATACGATTGCCAGATACTCAGCGCGGGGTCATAGATGTGGGTCGCCTCGGACGTAACTCCGTTCAGTTCGACGACCTTGAGATTGCCGCCCTCGCGCAGGTCGGCAGCGGAAGCCACGCGGATATCGAATCGCCCGAAGTAAAAGCCGTCGAACGTCTTCGCAATGCGGTCGACAGCGTCTTCGAGCGCGGGCGTTCGCTCGGCAATTCCGTCGAGAAACATCGAGCCGAGCGAATGCGTCCCGATCTCGACAAGCTGGACGCGCTCGCCGGCGGCGGGCACGCGAGCGCTTTGGTGTTCGTTCACCCGCAGATAATGCGCGGCCAAGGCGATAGCGCGCGAGTCAGCCAGGATCAACTCCTCCACAGTGCGAATGCCGTCACCCGTGAGGACGGGCATACGTTTCTCGGTAATCGAGAAAATGCGCCCGCGCGGCTCATTTGGATAGCGGACGTAGAAAATGCCGTACTCAACCCCGGGCGCGTGCTCTTGCAGGATTGTCGGTCCGCCGAAGCGTTGCAGATACTCACGGAGCGCCCCTGTATTCCGAATGACGGCCACGCCGTAGCCGCGCTGTCCCGCGTCCGGCTTTAATACGATGGGGAACTCCAGCGCGTACCGCCCGCGAAAGGCTTCCGCGGCGGCGACGCGCTCGTCAAGCGAGCCGGCTTCGAGCAGCGTGAATGCGGGCGCGCCTTCGTTGCCAGGGCCGGAAAGGCGGCCCAGAATCTCGCTCTTCGATTCCCCCATCACGCCGCCCGCCGCTGGCATCCCCGGATTCGCGTTGGCGAACAACGTTACTCCGCGATACCGAATCGCCAGCCAAACGCAGTAGGCTACCACCGGAGGATACGCCGCCCACGCAGGCCAGAATTCCCACTGCGTCAAACGCCGCCAGCGGCCGACGAGGGCGCGGCGTCCGCGATACGTCGACGCCGCCAGCCCCAGGCGCACCATCAGAAGCAGCGCGAAGCCACCGGGTACTAATTTCACCCACAGCGGAACGCCCCCCATGCTGCTGCGTACCAGCGGACCACCCAACCCAGCGGAGATGCCGACCAGAATGGGTGTCCAAATCGCGCACGCTGTCGCGAAATAACCTGCAAACTTCCAGAACGGCATCTTGAGGATTCCAGCCGCGACATACGTTGGCAGTCGGGTGCCGGGAGTGAATCGCGAGATGAAGATCACTGCCGCGCCGTTGCGCGCAAGCCATGCCGACGCTTTGTCGAGCGACTCTTCGCGCAGGAACCACCGCGGCGGCGCGTGCTTCACCGCCGGTCGCCCAATCCAGCGGCCCAGCAGAAACAGCAGCAGATCGCCGCCGAGAATCCCGGCAAGGCACGCCGCCGTGGCGAACAGGAAATCGACGCGACCCTCGGCGACAAGTACTCCGCCCGCGATGCAGGCGAGGTCTTCGGTGATGAGTGTCGCCAGCGCCAAGCAAAAAAAAATGACAATGAGCGTGATGAAACCCGGCTTCGGCCAGTTCGTGGTATCCAACGGCAACGCCGCTTGCGCCACGCGGTCCGCGGAAGCACTCGCGCGACGCACCGCCGACCCCGCCTCCACACGATTGAGAAACGCGCGCAGCGGCGGCAGCAGCGGCGCCGGATTCATGAACGTCATGAAGTGATCGCTCGGAAAAACGTATAGTTCGCTCTGTGGCACAAGGCGCGCGTGCTCGCGCGCCGCTTCGATCGGCACCAGCGGATCTTTTTCCCCATGCAGGATTAACATCGGCCCGGCGTAATCCTGCAGCATCTTGCGCAGCGGGCGCTGATCGGAATCGTAGAAATTGCGCGCGTAGGCGACGCCCATGTCGCCTTCCTTCCACGAGCCGAATCGCGGAATGCCAAGCTGCAGCACCTTCAGCCCCGCCAGTTGCGCGCCGTGAATCGAATGATTGACGCCGTAATCGCCGAGCAACTCCATCTCCTGAACGCCGATCGCTGAGAGCATCGTGATCGACGCGACGCGTTCCGGATGCGTGCGGCCCATGTGCAGCGCCACGCCGCCGCCCAGGCTGAAGCCGACCAAATGGGCCTTCTGAACGCCCAGCCGGTCGAGCAACTCCCACAGATAGGTGGCGTGCGACCGGAACGAGTAGTCCGGCAGATCGCTCGAGGATTTGCCAAAGCCAGGAAGATCGGGCGCAATCAGGCGACGCCGACCCTCGAATTCTTCCATAAACTTGAGGAAGACTTCGCTCTCGCCGGGGCTGCCGTGGATCAAAATGACAGGCAGTCCGTCCGCTCCGGCGACCGAGCGATACGCAAAACGTATCTCGCCACCCACCGCGGTGTCGTTGACGACAGCGGGAACGAGGATCGCGCTTTTGCCAGGTTCAAGCGATGGCGCGGGAGCGTCGCGACGTTGCCAGTGCGACGCCGCAAGAGCCGCAACGTAAACGACTGCGCACCCACATGCTGTCCGGCGCGGCCAGGATTTCCAAATAGCGAGTCTCAGTGCCAGGTACTCCGAACAATGGGCTGCGGTGTCATGCCATCTGTGTTTATCAAAATGGCCGGGAAATCTATTCCACCTTGGGCAGCGCTATTCCTGCCGCGCAAACGTATTGCACGCGGCGAAATCGCCGCTGCTGAACCCCTTACGAAACCACTCCACGCGCTGCGCCGAAGAGCCGTGCGTAAAGCTCTCCGGCGAAACGCGCCGTCCTGACATCTGCTGAATGTGGTCGTCGCCGACCGCCGCCGCCGCTTTCAGCCCGGATTCAACATCGCCTTCTTCCAAAATGTTCCGCTGCTGCGTCGAATTTCCCCAGATCCCGGCGTAGCAGTCCGCTTGCAGTTCCATGCGAACGGACAGCGCGCGGGCTGAATCCGGATTCGCCCGCTGAGCGCGCCGTACTTTCGCTTCCGTGCCGACCAACTTCTGCACATGGTGGCCCAGTTCGTGAGCGAGCACGTAGGCTTGCGCAAACTGCCCCGGAGCGCCGAAGCGGCGCTTCAACTCGTCGTAGAAACCAAGGTCGATATAAATTTTCTCGTCGCCGGGGCAATAGAAAGGTCCAGTCGCGGATTCCGCCATGCCGCACGCCGAGTCCACCCCATCGCGGAACAACACCAGCTTGGCGCGCCGGTACTGGAAACCGATATTTGGAGCAAGCCTTGTCCACGTCTTCTGCGCATCGTCGAGAACGAACGATACGAATTCCACCTGTGGCTGCTCTTTTTGTGAGCGCGCGGGATCGGCTGGGCGCGTCGCCGCCACGGGCTGGCCGCCACCTCCGCCGCCCAGGAAGGGCGAAATAAAGTCCCGCCCGAAGACCAGACTGAGAATTCCCAAAATGATCAGGCCGCCGATGCCCACGCCGCCGCCGCCCGCAAAGCCTCCGCTTCCACCGCCGCTACCGCCGTCGTCTCTGCGGTCTTCAATGTCCTCGCTTGTTCCGCCTGGTGTCCAGCGCATGCAAGCCTCCCTCTCGATGCTAGACGGTTTGGGCGCTCGGGCTCAAGGCCCGCGTCGGAAGATCCCTCTAATGTGCGAACTGTTACCCCGTCGTCATCGAAACGAAGTCTATTCTTTCACGCGAAAGTCCGCCGCCATAACCCCGCCCTTCAAGGCGGAGATGCCAGCGCTCCGGCTGCTGCCCAAGCGAACTGCACCAAATCCGAGCCGCGACCAAAGCGGCCCGAAGGGCCGCGTCGGGAGCGGATTCACAAGCCGACACCCAGCCCTGTTGCTACCAAGATTCACCAACGCACAGGATGGTTCATGGAGAGTGAGCGGACGCGTGGCGCGTCATGACCACCAGCAACCAACAGCG